>NZ_JBEYCF010000007.1:0-189817 GCF_040632605.1 Streptomyces sp. NPDC019224
GCGGCCCGGGGGCCCCCGGGGGGCCGCGCGGGCTTAAATGCGGCGCCCCGCCAACACCCGCCGGACAGGCCCGAGTCCTCGGCGCATGGTGCCGTTGAACCTCATGCGTACCTTCCTCCGTGGGGTCGCCCGGGTCACCGGGTGAACGTGTCGATCCCGGAGATCCGCCAGGTGCCGCCCTTGTGGACGGCGTCCACGCTGAACATGGCCGCGGCGTAGGTGGTCTCCTCGGACTTGCCGGTGCGGGTGTTGCGCTGGTCGGCGTAGATCAGCAGCCGGGCCCGGTCGCCGTCGAGCATCTCCACGCCGCTTTCAGTGACGGTGGTGGTGAGTACGAGCTTCTGCTTCGGCGCCTGCGTCCGGACCTCGGCGAGCATCTCCTCGTGCTGCTGGACCGCCTTGCCGGTCAAATACTTCGCCACCGCCGCGTCGGCCTTGGCGGGCGAGGCGTAGTCGTACGAGAAGACCGCGCCGACGGCCTCGGTGATCCGGCCCTTCACCTCACTGGTGCGGCTGATGTCGGTGAGCGCGGTGTTCTGCCGGCCGGGGTCGTCGCGCAGGCTCGCCGCCGAGGTGAACGCCCAGGCGGCGAAGGCGCCGAGGAGCACGGTGAGGACGCACAGGACGGCGGGCAGGCTCAGGCGTGGCCGGGACAGGCGCCGGGCGGGGGTCTTCTTCTTTTCCGGCTCGGCCTCCTCCTCGTTGGCGGGAACGGCGTCGTCCTCCGCCGTGTCCTCCGCAGGGTCCTTCGCCTCGTCCTCCGCGGCCTCGGCGGGCTTGTCCGGGCCAGGGCCGCGCCCGGTGCGGGGCCGGGGCGGGACGGCCGTCGTGGCGCGCTCGGCCGCGGCGACGGTGGCCAGGCGGCGCCGGCGGTTGACCAGGTGACGGGTCGTCGACATGTCCGGGGTCCTCTCGGTACGGGGGCGGGGGTCAGCCGGCGGTGTTGCCGACGGGCGCCTGGCCGAGGGCGCTGAGCTTCCACCCGTCGGGGGTGCGGGTGAGCTGACCGAGCATCCGGCTCTCCTTCACCGCGGGCTTGCCCTTCGGCGCGGTCACGGTCACCCGCAGCGCCACCATGACCCCGGCCTTCCCGGCCCGGTCGTCGAGCTCGGTGACCGCGCCGGCCAGCACCTTGGCGGTGCTGACGGTCCTCGCCTCCTGGATCTGCTTCACGAACCCGTCCCGTCCTTCGACGAGTTGCCTGTGCAGGTCCCCGGTGGTGGAGTCCTCCCAGCTGTCGAGCCCCTTGCCGAGCTGTGTGTGGTCGAGCGTGTTCATGTTCTGCACGGCCTGCTCCCCCGCCGCCAGCACCTCGTCGCGGGTATGGGCGTACGCGGCCGAGCCGTCGTGCGCCGCCCGGTACCGGGACACCCCGCCCCAGCCCGCGGCACCGGCCGCCGCGACCGTCAGCACCATCGCCGCCGCCACCAGCGGATTCCTCGTCATCGCTACCCGTGCCATCGCTGCCTCTCCCTGCCGGCGGTCCTGCCGTGCTGTGCTGTTCCTGCTCGGTGGTGCGGTGGTGCCTTCTCGTCGGGCTACCGGGAGGTGATCTCCACGATCGTCCAGTGCCCCTCGCGCAGTCGGGCCGTGACGGAGAGCTGCGCCGCCGCCCTGCTCGCGGCCTTGCCCTCGCGCTCGTAGACCTGGTCGAGGAAGACGAGCAGGTGGGCGCTGTCGGGCGTCAGCCGGGTCACCCCGGCGCGCACGACATGGGTGGTGAGGGTCAGCTTCTGGTCGGCGGACTGCTTCTCGACCTGGCCGAAGAGCGCCGCGTACTGCTGGAGCGCCTTGCCCGCGAGCAGTTTCCGAGCGGACTCCTTGGTGGCGGCGGTGCCTTCGGGACTGTACGAGAAGACCTTGCCGAGGGCGTTGGTGACCTCGCCGGCCACCTGGGCGGTCGCCGCGCTGTCGGTCAGCGCCCGGTTGGAGGTGGCGGGGGTGTCCCGCAGCTGCCGGCCCGCCGCGTACATCACGGCCCCGGCGGCGAGCAGCGCGACGACGAGGACTCCGGCGAGCACGCGTGGCCAACGGCGTTCGGGGCGGGTGCCGTTGTCGTCGGCTCGGCCGTTCTCCTCCGGCGGTTCGACGGCGAGTTCGTCGGCCGCCCCCGCGGTGTCCTCGTTGTCCTCGACGTCCGTGTTCACGCACCGCTCCCTATGCCGAGCGCCGTGAGCGCCTTGATCTTCCAGCCGCTCCCGGTCCGGGCGAGCGTGGCCTCGAAGCGTTTGCGTTCGGTGCCGGCCGTGCCGGTGCGCGGGGTGACCTCGACGTCGACGGTCGCGATCATCAGCGCGGTGCCGGTCCGGTCGTCCAGTTCGGTGAGCGCGGCGTCGGTGACCTTGCCGCGCGCGGTGGCGCCGGACTTCGCGAGGTCGGCGGCGTCCTTCTTGCGGGTCCGCTTCAGCTGGTCGTACAGCGGTCCGGTGGTGGACTCCAGCCAGCCGGCGAGGCCGGCGTCCACGCTCGTCGCGTCCTTGCCGTCCAGGGTGTTGAGCCTGGCCAGGGCCTGCCGGCCGTCCGCGAGGGCGGCGTCCCGGCTCTTGGCGTAGGCCAGGTCGTCGTCACCGCGCGCCTGGGCGTACGACCAGCCGCCGAGGGCGCAGACGAGCGCCGCGACCAGGAGGACGGCCCAGCCGCCGAGGGTTCGGGTACGGGGGTTCACTCGCCGTCCTCCTGTCCCAGGCCCAGCAGTCCGGCCATGTCCCGGACCGCCGGTGCCCCGTCGGACGCGGCGCCGAGCACTCCGGGCAGTCGCTCGTCCGTGGCGTCCCCGAGGTGCAGCGCGCCGGCCCGCGCCGGTTCGGGGAGCGGGCCGCCCGTCGGGGCGTTGGCGCTGCCCCGGACGTCGATGCCGCTGCCGGGCGAGGCGGCGCAGCGGGCCTTGGTGTTGAGGGCGGGGGCCGGTGAGAGATCGAGGCCGTTGCGGTAGGTCGTGCCCTCGTAGCCGGCGGTGCACGGCAGCGGCTCGAAGAAGGTGATCGACATGCCGAACCGGGCGCCGTCCTCGTCGACCGCGCTGGACCCGGCCGCCACGACGGCGGGGAGCTTCACGAGCAGTTCCTCCAGGCCGCGCTGGCGGGTGAGGGCGACGTCGGACGTGGTGAGGAGGTTGGCGACGACGACTCCGAAGCCGGGTTCGACGTCCCGCAGCAGCCCGCTGATCTGGTTCGTCGCGTCGGGGGCGGCGGCGATGAGCTTGCGCAGGTCGGTGTCGGAGCCCTTGAGCTGGGCGGCGAGCTCCTTGGCGCCGGAGGCGAACCCCTTGAGCGCTTCGCCCTGTTCGACCTGAGTGCGCAGGACGGTCTTGCCGTCCTCCATCAGTTTGGTGGTGACGGGCAGGGCGTCGTCGGCGGCGTCCACGAACTCGCTGCCGGTGTCCAGGAGGACCTGGAGGTCGTCGCCGCGCCCGCTGAACGCGGTGCCGAACTCGTCGACGACGGTGCGCAGGGACTCCAGGTCGACCGAGGAGGTGAGGTCGTTGACGCTGGTGAGGACGTTGGTCACGGGCGCCGGAACGGTGGTCTCGGCCTCGTCGATGACCGAGCCGTTCGCGAGGTAGGGGCCCTCGGTGCGGGTCGGCCTGAGGTCGACGTACTGCTCGCCGACCGCGGACAGGTTGGCCACGACCGCCTTGAGGTCGTCGGGGATGCGGGGGGCGGACTTGTCGATCCGCAGCTCGGCCTCCACTCCGTCGTCGGTGAGCTCGATGGGTCCGACCCGGCCCACCGAGACGCCCCGGTAGGTGACGTTGGAGTGGGTGAAGAGGCCTCCCGTGCGCGGGAGTTGCATCGTGACGGTGTAGTAGTCGCGCATGCCGACGTAATGGCCGAGGTCGGCGTAGCGCACGCCGAGGTAGCCGAGCACCAGCACGGAGATGATGAGGAAGGCGATGTTCTTGAGCCGGATGGCGAGGGTGATCATCGGTTGCTCCCCTTCGGGGCCGTGGGCCGGCTCGTCGTGGGCGCCGAGGTCGCGGGCAGGGGCAGCGGCAGCCCGGCACCGGCGACCGCCTTCGCCTGCGCGGGCGTCCCGGTCTCCGTGTCCGGGTCGTAGGCGGGAATGATCTGGGTGCCGGGTTCGGCCGTCAGGTCCAGGTACACGTTGAGGTAGTCGCCCTTCACGCCGCGCAGCACCTCGTCGGTGAACGGGTAGGTGAGGAGCACCTGGAGGGAGTCGGGCAGGTCGTTGCCGGAGTCGGCGAGGGCGCGCAGGGTGGGGGCGATGGCCTTGAGGTCGGCGATGGTGTCGGCCTTGCTCCGGTTGATGGTGGTGACGGCGACGTCGGAGAGGGTGTCCAGGGAACGCAGCATCGTCATGAGCGAGCCGCGCTGCTTCTCCAGGACCTTCATGCCGGGACTGAGCTCGGTGAGGACGGTGCCGACCTGCTGCTTGCGGCCGGCGAGGGTGCTGGAGAGCCGGTTGACGCCGTCGAGGGCGGCGGTGATGTCGCCGCGGTGGTCGTCCAGGTTGGTGACGAGCTTGTCGACCCGGCGGAGCATGGATGTGACCTGGGGTTGCTGCCCGCTGAGGGCCTTGTTCAGTTCGGTGGTGATGGTCTTGAGCTGCTGGACGCCGCCGCCGTTGAGGAGCATGGACAGGGCGCCGAAGACCTCTTCGACCTCGGGGTTGCGGTTGGTGCGGGTGAGCGGGATGCGGTCGCCGTCGGCGAGGGTGCCCTGCTCCTTGCCCTTGGCGGGCGGCGAGAGCTGGATGTACTTCTCGCCGAGGAGGCTGGACTGCTCCAGGTGGGCGTAGGCGTTGGCCGGGAGGCCGATCTTCCCGTTGACCTTCATGGTGACCCGGGCCCGCCAGCCGTCGGGGGCGAGGGAGATCTTGGTGACCCGGCCGACGGCGACGTCGTTGACCTTGACCGAGGACTGCGGGGAGAGGCTGAGCACGTCCCCGAAGTCCGCGGTGATCTCGTACGGGTGGTCGCCGAGGTCCGCCCCGCCGGGCAGCGGCAGGTCCTCGATGCCGGAGAAGTGCGGGGCTCCGCATCCGGTGACGAGGAGGGTGCAGCACAGGCCGAGCGCGACGAGCGCCGGTCCGCCCGTGGCGCCGAGGGCCGCGGGTCTGCGCGGTCTCCGGTTCATCGGCCGGCCCCCTTCGTGTCCTTGGCCTGGGCGTCCTCGGCGTCCTCGGCGTCCTTCGGGGTGCCGTAGACCGTGCCCACGGCCGGGAGCGGCAGCGTGGGCAGCGCCCTCTGCCGTTCGGCGTCCACCGGGGAGAGCCCCTGGAGGGCGAGGGTGGATTCGAGGAGCGGGCCGCCCATGCTGAGCTCGTTGAGGTTGGTCCGGCCGTTGAGGGTGCGGTGCTCGGGGTCGTACGCGTTCAGGACGTTGCCCGCCGAGAGCGGCAGGACGTCCATCGACTCGGCCAGGGAGGCGCGCTGGTCGACGAGGGCCTGGGTGATCGGCACGAGGGCGTCCACGTTCTTCTTGAGCTCGCCCCGGTTGTCCTTGATGAAGGTCTTCACGTGGCCGAGGGCGGTGCCGAGTTCCTTGAGGGCGGCGCCGAGGTTCTTCTTGTCGTCGGCGAGGAAGCCGGTGACGGTGTTCAGCTGCTCCTCGGCGGCGCGGACGTCGCCGTCGTTGTCCTTCAGCATGGTGGTGAAGGTCTGGAGGTAGGACAGCGTGTCGAAGAGGTTGCCGCTCGACTTGTCCAGGGTCTTGGTCGCCTTGCCGAACTGCTCGATGGAGTCGCCGATGTCCTTGCCGTTGCCCTTGAGGTTCTTGGCGCCGGTGTCCAGGAGCCCGGCGAAGGCCCCTTGGGCGTTGGCCCCGTCGGGGCCGAGCGCGGTGGACAGTTCGGTGATGGACGCGTAGAGCTGGTCGACCTCCACGGGGACGGCGTTGTGGGCGGCGGGCAGCCGGGCGCCGTCCTTCATGGCCGCTCCCCCGGTGTAGGCGGGGGCGAGCTGGACGTACCGGTCGGCGACCAGGCTGGGCGCGACGACGACGGCGTGCGCGTCCTTCGGAACCTGGATGCCCTTGTCGATGTGCAGGACGACCTCGACGTCCTTGCCGCGCGGTTCGACGGATTCGACGCGGCCGACGCGTACGCCGAGTATGCGCAGGTCCGACCCGGCGTAGACGCCGGTGACCCGGTCGAAGTAGGCGGTGACGGTGGTGCCTTCCTCCTCCTCCAGGGCCATCACTCCGGAGGTGGCGGCGACGGCCACGACGGCGAGGCCGGCGCCGATGCCGATGACGCGGGTGAGTCTCATCTCAGTGCCCGCCTTCCTGCTTCGGAGGCATGCAGCCGGTCGCCGGGGGTGTGTTGGCGGGCAGGTAGTTCTTCGGGACGACCCCGCACACGTAGTTGTCGAACCAGCGGCCGTTGCCGAGGGTGTTGCCGACGAGCCGGTTGTAGGAGCCGGCGAGCGCCAGCACCTGGTCGAGGCTCTTGCGGTTCTTCTTCAGCACCGCGGTGACCCGGCCGAGCGCCTTGAGGGTGGGCTTCAGCTGCTTGTTGTTGTCGGAGACGAGACCGGTGAGCTGGGTGCCCAGGTCGCGGGTGCCGGTGAGCAGCAGGTGGATGGAGTCGCGGCGGGTCTGGATCTCGCCGAGGAGCAGGTTGCCGTCCTCCAGGAGGGTTTCGAAGCCGCTCTTCTTGTTGGCGAGGGTCTTGGTGAGCTGTTTGCTGCCCTTGAGCAGGGTGGCCAGCTGGGCGTCGCGTTCGGAGACGGTCCTCGACAGCGCGGAGAGCCCCTTGGCTGCGCTCTTCACGTCGGGCGGGGAGTCCTTGAAGGTGGCGGAGATCGTCTCGAAGCTCTTGGCCAGCTGCTCGGTGTCGATCTCACCGATGGTCTCGCCCAGTCCGTTGAACGCCTGGGTGACGTCGTACGGGGAGGTGGTGCGGGAGGCGGTGATGCGCTCGTCCGGGTTCTGCGGGGCGTCGCCGAGCGGGTCGACGGCGAGGTACTTCTCGCCGAGGAGCGTCTTGATGGCGATGCCGACGGTGCTGGCGTTGCCGATCCAGGCGTCCTTGACCCTGAAGGTGACCTTGACCTTGGCGCCGTCCAGGGAGACGCCGGTGACCTTGCCGACCTTCACGCCGGCGATGCGGACCTCGTCGCCCTCGCCGAGTCCGGCGGACTCGGTGAAGTCGGCGCTGTAGGTGGTGCCGCCGCCGATGAAGGGGAGCGAGTCGGCCCGGTAGGCGCCGAATCCGATGAGGGCGAGCAGGAGCAGTCCCACGATGCCGACGGCGACGGGGTTGCGGTGGCGTATCGGCTTGATCATGACAGGCACCTCGGCTGGGTGATCTCGATGCCGGTCGGCGGGGTGCTGCCGTCGCTGGTCGTCACGCCGCTGACCCTGGCCTCGCAGAGGTAGAGGTTGAGCCAGGAGCCGTACGAGGTGAGACGGCCGATGGCCTCCATCTTGGCCGGGGTCTTCTGCAGGAAGTTCTCGATCTTCGGCGTGTTGTCGGCCAGGTTTCCGGAGAGCCGGCCGAGCTGCTTGATGTCGTCCTTGAGGGGTTTGCGCCCGTCCTCGAAGAGGTCCGCGGTGACCGTGGTGAGGGCGCCCATCGCGGTGACGGCCTCGCCGAGGGGTTTGCGGTCGCCCGCGAAGCCGGTGACCAGGGCCTGGAGGGTGTCCACGAGGTCGTCGAAGCCGGCTTCCCGGTCGTTGACGGTCTTCAGGACCGTGTTGAGGTTCTTGATCACCTCGCCGATCACCTGGTCCTTGGCGGCGACCGTGCCGGTCAGCGAGCCGACGTGCTGGAGGATGGAGTCGACGGTGCCGCCCTCGCCCTGGAGCACCTGGACGAGGGAGCCGGCCAGCTCGTTGACGTCGGGCGGCGAGAGCCCTTCGAAGAGGGGCTGGAAGCCGTTGAAGAGCTGGGTGAGGTCGAGCGCCGGGGTGGTGCGGGACAGCGGGATCGTGGCGCCCGGGGCGAAGCTCTCCCCGACGGGCCCCGCCCCCTGATCGAGGTCGATGTAGCGCTGGCCGACCATGTTGAGGTATTTGATCGACGCGGTCACGGAGGCCGGGAGCCTCTTGCTCTTGCGGACGCTGAAGGCGACCTCGGCGACCCGGCGGTCGGCGACCTTGATCGACTCGACCTGGCCGACCTTGACTCCGGCGACGCGGACGCTGTCCCCGACGATGAGGCCGGTGGCGTCGGTGAACCGGGCCTTGTACGAACGGGTCTCGCCCACACCGGTGTTGGCGATGGACAGGGCCAGGACCGTGGTGGCCAGGCTCGTCACCACGATGAAGACAATCAATTTCGCGAGCGGGCCCGCGAGGGAACGGCGCTTCACTTGAGCTTCACCTCCACACCGCGGAAGGCCGGGCCGATGAGCACGCTGCTCCACTCGGGCAGGGCCTGCGGCCGGACTTTCAGTGAGGGAGCGACCAGTTCGTTGACGAGCCGGCTCTCCTGCGGGGAGTTGGGCATGCCCAGCGACGGGTTCGCCGCCGGGACCTCCACCGGGGTGGCCGTCTCCGGGTCCGTCCGGGCGGTGCCGGCGGCGGCGCGGGCGTCGGCGGTCGGCACGGTCTGGCCGACGTACGGGATGGAGTAGCAGTGCGGTCCGCCGGTGGCGTTGTAGACGGGGGTGTCCTCGCCGGCGACGTACTTTCCCTTGGACGGCACGGTCTTGAGGGTGACGTGCAGCCCGGGCCGGTCGGTGCCCTTGCCGAGCGCCTTGTCCATGGCCGGGATGAAGGTGGCGACGGTGCGCAGGGTGCAGGGGAACTCCGAGGAGTACGTCGCCAGGGTCTCCAGGGTGGGCCTGCCGCTCGCGGCGAGCCGGATGAGGTTGTCCTTGTTCCGCTGGAGGAAGGCGGTGACGTCGCGGGCGGACGCGGTGGTGGAGCCGTACACGTTCGCGAGGTCCGCCTGCTGTTCGGCGAGGGTGCCGCTCGTGGTGGTGAAGTCGGTGAGCGCGTCCAGGACGTCGGGGGCGGCGTCCGCGTAGAGCCGGCTCACCTTGACGAGTTCCTTGATGTCCTCGTTGAGCGTGGGGAGTTGCGGGTTGAACCTCTTCAGGTGGGCGTCGAGCTTCACGAGGGTGTCGCCCAGCTTCTCGCCTCGGCCCTGGAGTGCGGTGGAGACCGCGTTGAGGGTGGCGGACAGCTTCTCCGGCTTCACGGCGGTGAGCAGCGGCAGGACGTTGTCGAGGACCTGTTCCAGCTCGATGGCGTTGCTGGAGCGGTCCTGCGGGATGACGTCCCCGGCGCCGAGCGTCCTGGTGGAGGGCACGGGGGGCGGTACGAGGGCGACGAACCGTTCCCCGAAGAGGGTGGTGGGCAGCATCTGGGCGGTGACGTCGGCGGGGATGCGGTCCAGCTCGTCCGGCTCGATCGCGAGGGTGAGCCGGGCCCCGTCACCGTCGGCCGAGATGTTCCGGACCTGGCCGACGACGACGCCGCGCAGCTTCACGTCGGCGTTCTCGTGCATCTCGTTGCCGACGCTCGACGTGCGTACGGTGACGGTCGCGTCGTCGGTGAAGTCCTTCTCGTACACCGAGACCGAGACCCAGATGAGGACGGCGGGCACCAGGAAGAGGGCGACGCCGGCGGTTCTGCGGGTGGTGGTCCGGAGGGCGCGGGATGTCATCAGCCGGCCACCTTCACCGTCGTCGTGGCCCCCCAGATGGCGAGCGAGAGGAAGAAGTCGGTGACGCTGATCAGCACGATCGCGTTCCGCACGGACCGGCCGACGGCCACACCGACCCCGGCGGGGCCGCCGGTGGCGTGGAAGCCGTAGTAGCAGTGGGCGAGGATCACCATCACGCTGAAGATCAGCACCTTGAGCACCGACAGGAGTACGTCCGTCGGGGACAGGAAGAGGTTGAAGTAGTGGTCGTACGTGCCCGCCGACTGGCCGTTGAACAGGACGGTGACGTAGCGGGAGGCGACGTACGAGGAGAGCAACCCGATCGCGTACAGCGGGATGATCGCGACGACGCCGGCGATGATGCGCGTGGTGACGAGGTAGGGCATGGAGCGCACGCCCATGGATTCGAGGCCGTCGACCTCCTCGTTGATGCGCATGGCGCCGAGCTGCGCGGTGAAACCGGCGCCGACGGTCGCGGAGAGGGCGAGGCCGGCGACGAGCGGGGCGATCTCGCGGGTGTTGAAGTACGCGGAGATGAAGCCGGTGAAGGCGGCGGTGCCGATCTGGTTGAGGGCCGCGTAGCCCTGGAGTCCGACGACCGTGCCGGTGGCCAGGGTCATCGCGATCATGACGCCGATGGTGCCGCCGACGACCCCGAGGCCGCCGCTGCCGAAGGCGACCTCGGCCAGGAGGCGCTGGACCTCCTTGAGGTAGCGGCGCAGGGTGCGCGGAATCCAGATCAGTGCCCGTACGTAGAAGGTGAGTTGGTCACCGGATCTGTCGAGCCAGCCGAGCATGGACATGGGTCAGCTCCCCTTCGCGGGGACGATCTGCAGGTAGATCGCCGTGAGGACCATGTTCACGAAGAACAGCAGCATGAAGGTGATGACGACGGACTGGTTGACCGCGTCGCCCACCCCCTTCGGGCCGCCGCGCGGGTTGAGGCCGCGGTAGGCGGCGACGATCCCGGCGATGAAGCCGAAGATCAGCGCCTTGATCTCACTGACGTAGAGGTCGGGCAGCTGGGCGAGGGCGGAGAAGCTGGAGAGGTACGCGCCCGGGGTGCCGTGCTGCAGGATCACGTTGAAGAAGTAGCCGCCGAGGGTGCCGACGACCGAGACGAGGCCGTTGAGCAGGACGGCGACGAGCATCGTGGCCAGTACGCGCGGGACGACGAGGCGCTGCACGGGCGAGACGCCCATGACCTCCATGGCGTCCAGCTCCTCGCGGATCTTGCGGGAACCGAGGTCGGCACAGATCGCGGAGCCGGCGGCCCCGGAGACCAGCAGGGCCACGATGATCGGGCTGGCCTGCTGGATGACGGCGAGGACGCTGGCGCCGCCGGTGAAGGACTGGGCGCCGAGCTGCTGGGTGAGCGAGCCGACCTGGAGGGCGATGACCGCGCCGAACGGGATGGAGACGAGGGCGGCGGGCAGGATGGTGACGCTGGCGACGAACCAGAACTGCTCGATGAACTCCCGCACCTGGAACGGCCGGCGGAAGGTCTCCCGGGCCACGGTCCCGGCGAGCGCGAACAGCCGCCCGGTCTCGCGGAGCGGGGCGGCGAGCTTGCTGGGGCGCGGGGCCGCGGGCGCCTTCGCGGGGTCCGGGGCGCGGTCCATCGGCTCCGGTTCGCCGGGGGACCGTACGGGCATGGGGGCGGTCACCGGCGTCCACCGCCCACGGCCGGGCTGTAGCTGTTGAGGATGGCGGTACGGGCCGCCTCCGGCAGTTCGCCGAGCATCGACATGACGCGTTCCCGGCGGCGCAGGGCGCCCTGGCGCACCGGCAGGCCCGGTGAGGGCTCCAGCTGGGGGACGACGGTGCGCGGGGCGTTGGCCGAGCTGATGCCCTGGCTGTAGCCGTGTCGTTCCTCGGCGGCGAGGGTGGCGGCGTCCTTCTCCTCGGACATGCCGATGGGCCCCTCGCAGCGTCCGGCGAGGAACTGGTTGACGACGGGCAGGTCGCTGGTGAGCAGCACTTCGCGCGGCCCGAAGGTGACGAGGTTGCGGCAGAACAGCATCCCCATGTTGTCCGGCACGGTGGACGCGATGTCGAGGTTGTGGGTGACGATGAGCATCGTCGCGTCGATCTGCGCGTTGAGGTCGACGAGGAGCTGGGAGATGTACGCGGTGCGGACCGGGTCGAGGCCGGAGTCCGGTTCGTCGCAGAGGATGATCTGGGGGTCCAGGACGAGGGCGCGGGCGAGGCCGGCGCGCTTGCGCATGCCGCCGGAAATCTCGCCGGGGAGCTTGTTCTCGGCGCCGAGGAGGCCGACGACGTCGATGCGCTCCATGACGATGCGGCGGATCTCGGATTCTTTCTTACGGGTGTGCTCCCGGAGCGGGAACGCGATGTTGTCGAAAAGTGACATCGACCCGAAAAGGGCGCCGTCCTGGAACATGAGGCCGAAGAGTTTGCGCGTCTCCATGATGTCCCGCTCGGAGCCGTTGACCATGTCGACGCCGTTGACGAGAACGCGCCCGCGTTCGGGTTTGAGGAGGCCGATGATGGATTTGAGGAACACCGTCTTTCCCGTCCCGGACGGGCCGAGCATGACACTGACCTCGCCGGCGGGAAGCGTGAGCGACACATCCTGCCAGATGTTCTGCTTGCCGAAAGACTTGGTGAGCCCTTCGACCACTACTTCGATTCCCATCCCACCTCCTGCATGCGCTCACGAAGTGACAGAAGTGCGCCGAGGGGCGCACGTTAAGTTCACCGACACCGCCAGGACAAGCCCTTGAACAGCCCATTCGCAAAGATCCGGCCCGTTTGTCATCGGATGACAAATTCCGGTTCCGATCTTGTGAAGTACTGCGCACTGTCGTCCGTCGGTGCAGGCCGGAACCCCGCGGCCCAGGGGGCCGGATGTGCGTCCGGGCCCCCTGCCGACGGGTGAGCGATCTCCGGACGCGCCGGAGGAGTTGCTGACGGAGGTGACGCTACGGGTGGGTAACCTGGGCCGCAATACCAGGTCATCAAGTTTTCGCGCGAGGGCGCGAAGGGGTTGATTCCTTCTCATCGATTGAGCAGGGCGGCCGGAAAAACTGTCTCCGGGTGACAAGTTCCGGGGCCGGCCGCCGGGGCCCGTACGCCGCACAACGCATCGAGAAGCGCTCGGGACCGGCTCGAATGCACAAGCGGCAGGCCAGATTCCGCATATCCGGCCGGGCGGAGTCACCGCGGGGACCGCGAGGGTCTGCGCAGGAAGTGACAAGAAGGCCGGATCCCGTACTCATCCCTGACGGAGATACACGCCCCGTCCATAGAATCTCATACGGCGCCATTGTGTCCCGGTGTTTCCCGCCAGTAACCTCACGGCTCGGTGAATGGGATTTCGTGCCGGCCCCGTCCGACGCCGTCCCGGCACCCGCATTCCGCATTCCGCGCTCAATTCGCTGCGCACATCGGAAACAAGGGGAAGACATGAGAACCTCGAACCGGGTACGTGTGGGGCTGCTGGCCTCCTTCACCGCGCTCGCCGCCGTCGCGTCGACGGGCTCGGCCACGGCCGCCACGACGACGCTGAACGGAAGCTGGGCGCCGTTCAGCCGCTGCCCGGTCGACGACCCGGCCATGCTGGCGGCCGACGGGGCGACGGACACCGCGATCTGTGTGTCGTCCCACTCGGCGAGCGGCTCGATCAAGCTCGGGAACACCGAGGTGCCGGTCGGCGCGAGCGACCTCCAGGTCGGCGTGGTCACCCACGCGGGCGGCACGTCCACCGTGGTCTCCCCGGCGGGCGGCGCGCTCATCGCCGACTCCGCGAAGGTGCCGGGCGGCCTGCTCGGGCTGATGTGCCCGAACGACGTGCCCGTCGTCACCGGCATCTGCAGCACGCTCACCGACGTCAACCTGAACCGGGTGACGGCGACCATCGAGTCGGTCAACACCCCGACCGGCTTCCAGCTCGTGGCGGGTACGACCACCGGCAAGCCGATCCTCACCCTCCCGGTGCGGATCCACCTGGAGAACCCGCTCCTCGGCGACAAGTGCTACATCGGCTCCTCCTCGAACCCGATCCTGCTCAAGCCGCAGAACCTCACCCAGCCTGCCGTCTCCAGCGAGAAGTTCGCCGGCGACGGCACTCCGGACACGGCCGGCCAGATGAACCGGCTCAACCTCCTGGGCGCCACCCAGACCGACACGACGTTCGCGGTCCCCGGCACCAACGGCTGCGGTCTGCTCGGCTCGCTGAACTGGGCCGTCAACCTGAAGACGGGCCTGCCGTCGGCCTCCGGCAACAACAACGTCACGCTGAACGGCGCGCAGACGTACGTGGCGACGATGAACAAGCCGCGCGACCAGGCGCCCAACGCGGGCAAGCTGCTGGCGCAGTACTGGCACTCGGCGGTGCGGTAGCCGCTTCCGCGCCGTGAAAAGCCCGATGGGGCCGCCTCCTTGAGGAGGCGGCCCCATCGTGTGCCGGGCGGATTACGTGGACGGCTTCGTTCCGGGCAATTCCGGCAGCGGGGGCGGGCAGTAGGACCTGGTGGGGCTGGCGGGATTGCAGGTCGAAGCCTGATTCATGAAGATCCGGTTCCCGGGCCCCGAGAGGGAGGCGGTGAAGAGCGGGTTCAGGTCCTCGCCTCCCGTACCGCAGCCGGTGAAGGGCGGGATGTCGACCTCACCCTCCAGGACACCCCCGATAGCCACGTTCTTGTACGCATCGCCCCCATTCAGGACCACCTTGAACGGCTTCGTGGTCCTGCAGTTGCCTCCCACGTCCAGCGGCGTGCCGTTCACCTTCACGTCGTGGAGGCGCAGCGACTGCTGGAAGTAGACCGTGGAGAACGTGAGCTTTTCAGTGCCGGAACCGATGTTTCCTATGGAGATGGTGATTGGCCCGTTCTCGAACGATACTTTCGCCGTCACCGGCTGAAACCCGAAGGTCAGGAAGGTTGATTCGGCATCCGGGAGGTCCAGGTTTGCGAGCGAGTCAAAGCGGGTGTAGACGCCACCCTTTTCCCTCACCGTTCGGACAGTCGAGCGCTTCGTCGACATGACACTGATGAGCGCCGGGTCAGCTGGATCGTTGATAATCATGGCCCCGTTCAACTTCTGCACGTTGGCCAGCCCCAGCGCGTAAGCACACATGTATACACCAGGGAGTTCAATGACCCTGACGGGATCACCCGGCGGCGGCGGCGGTGCCTCGCTCGGGTCCAATTCCCCCGTCGGCGGACCGACGGGACAGAAGTCAGGGTCTTCTTCCTCAGCGACCGGCGGTTCCACCGTGATGTCCTTGCCTTCCGCTCCGGCGGTACCGCCCGCCGGAGCAGTGGGCGCCCCGGGTGTCCCGGTCGGCTCGTTGCCGCCGGCTTCGGTCACGTGCGTGGTCGCGAGATGTCCGCTCTCGCCCTCCTTCAATCGGCACGTCACCGTGGTCAGAGCCGGTGCGCTCTGTTCGGGCGCCGCCGTGGCCGACCGCAGCTCGACGGTGAACTCTCCCACCGAGAAGTCGACCTCGCCCGCGGACCCGAAGGTCACGTAGGGGACCTCACCGGAGTGGACGAGCGTCACGTCCCCGTCAGCCGGGAGGAGTGTGCTCGGCGCGTTGAGCTCCCATGAAGCCTCGGCCGACTCTCCGTCCTGGGCGACCTTCACCTTGAGCGCGGCTCGGCTCACGACGGTCTCGGCCCCCTCCGGCAACAGTCCGGCGAGATCGGCGCGCGAGAGCGTAAGGGCGAACGACACGGGCCCCGGCTGTACGGGCCGGTCGACCTCACCCGAGTCCGGGACGTCCACCGACAGGGCCACAGTGGCCGGCACGGCCGCCCCGGCGCCGCCCTCGGTGCCACAGCTGGTCGTCAGGCCGAGAGGCCCGGGACTCTCGTCTGCCGCCGAGCCTCCGCCGGACAACAGCCCGGCGAGCAGGGCCAGTCCGGCGACGGAGGCGACCTTCACGGAACGCCCCGAGCGGGTCACAGGTATCTGGGTGTGCATATGGGCCTGTCCTCCACCGGATGTGACGGCGCCCAACCCGGGCGCCGAAATCAAGACGGCCGGGTCGACCCGGGGAATCCCGGCAGCAGGCCCGCGCCTGTGTTTCAGTCCTACGGCGTGCTGATCACCGGTGATGTGCCGGCCGGCGTCGAGACCAAGTGGTACGAGGCGTCGAGAGAAACGACATCGGCCCAGTCTGCGTTCGATGCGTTGTGCCCGACCACATTGATCTTCCACGGCGTCGCAGTCATTTCCAGGGTGGAGACGATTCCGCCGATCGAGCAATTTTCGAAACCTATGGCATCGATGGTCCCGATTTCAGTTCCGGTCGCGCCGTCCGTGCTGCTGAAGTGTCCATCAGTCACGTCGGAGGAGTCGCACTGATAATCGGCGTACGGCGTCAACAGAAAAGGGTAGGCGGCGTGGGCGGCGTACGCCCCCGCCGGCGTCACCGTCCACGAGGTCGCGGCGCCTGCCGAAGTGGGCGAGATCATCGAGCCCAGCGCGACGACGGCGGCCGCTGCCACAGCGGATCTGCACACACTACGTTTCACGCACTCACACCCTTATGAACCGGGGCCGCACGCACGACGCCCAAAACGAGGAGGCCGGGCCGGGCGCAAGGAAGTCCTGCGCCGGCCCGTCCCCGTGTACTCCAGCGGCCTTACGGTGTGGTGATCACCGGCGACGTGCCGGTCGAGGTGACCTTGACGTGGTACGAGGCGTTGAAGGACGCCACGTCGTCGTCGTTGATCAGGCCGAGGCAGTCGGCATTCGACGCGACGAGGTCGGTGCCCGACCCGTCGATGACCAGGTCACCGGTGCTGTTGTCGAAGTAGCCGTACACCTTGCCGGTGAAGTCGGCCGAGCAGCTGAAGCCCTCGATGTGGGCCGAGATGCCGGTCACGTTGCCCTTGACCCGGTTGGAGTTCGCGGGGTCCACACCGGTGACGTTGATCGTCCACGGCGTCGCGGTCATCGTGACGTCGAAGTCGAGACCGCCGACCGTGCAGTCGGTGAAGCCGATGGCTCCGATGGTGGCCATGTTGGCCCCGGTGGCGCTGCTCGCGTTGACGGTGCCCGTACTCACGTCGGAGGAGTCACACTCCAGGTTCGCGAACGGGACGTTCAGCGTGGGGCCGTCCGCGTGGGCGGTGTACGCCCCGGACGGGGTCGCCGACCATGAGGACGTGGTGCCGGCGGAAGCCGAGGTGACCGCCATCCCGAGGGCGGCGGCGCCGGCGGTGACGATGATGGCGGCTCTACGTGCAAGGGTGTTCACGGAATCCGGTTCCCTTCGAGGGTGTGTGACCTACACCGGGGGCCACTTCCGGCCGGGTGAGCGGCGCTCCCGGAGCGGGGGTCACGAGACAGGAATGCGACAGTCCGGCCTGACGGACTGCTCGACCTCTTGCGTTCGGCGATGACGCTACGGGCGAGTAATGTCGCTCCGCAACACACGGGAACAAAGAATCTCCACCATCATCGTTCCCTCTCAGGAATTGCTTGCGGGGCGAGTACGGCCCGCCGATTCTTTATCGAGAAGTGAGCAGTTCCCCCCTGGAGCCGACCTGGCCGTTCCGCTCACCCCGTGACGGAACGGCCCCCGTCTCTCCCTCAACGCCCCACGTCACAGCCCTGCCGTACGACGTCCTCGGCCACCACCGCCCCGCGGGCCCACCCTCCTCGACTTCCCGCCGCCGGCCCAGTGGAATTCACCGCGAATAGCGGGAGCCACATTGCCCGGGGAGCCGGGAGCACGCGTCGGAGCCACCGCCGCATCACCCGAATCCGGGCCCGGATCAACACCGCACGAGTGACCCGCGAGCCGGTCCCGGGCGCGGAGGCCGACCGGGCAGGTGGCCGGAACCGGCCGATACGTGCCCCCTGCATTTCGTCTTGTCCTGCCTGTGTTCAGGGCCACATACGTGGACTATCTTCGACAGCCGATGACGGTACGCACCTGACGACGGATGGGAGCGCTCTCCCGTCCGCCCACCCCCATCGGGCGCCGAAGAGCAAGAAGGGGTCGAGGTATGCCGGGAGTTGCGCAACCCTCGGAGCTGGGAGAGCCGCTCGGACCGCTGCCGCAGGAGTTCGCCACCATTGTGCGGCCCGAACTCCCCAGCCTCATCAAGGAGATCGGCCTTGAGGTCACGCGCGCCTACCCCGAGTACGCGCGACTCCTCGACGGCCCCTACGGCCAGGGCATCCGGGTCGGCGTCGAGCAGAGCATCTCCGTGTTCGTGGACCAGGTGGCCGAGCCGGCCGCCCCCTCCGCGCTGCGCGACGAGATGTGCCGCAGGTTCGGCCGGTTCGAGGCGTACGAGGGGCGCAGCCTGGAACAGTTGCAGGGGGCGTACCGGCTGGGCGCCCGCGTGGCTCTCCGCCGGGCCAAGAAGATCGGCAGGCGCTACAACCTCTCCCCCACCATGATGCTGACGTTCGCGGACGCCCTGTTCAGTTACGTGGACGAGCTGGAAGCCCTGTCGCGCGAGGGGTACTTGGAGGTGAGGTCGGCCTCCGACGACCACACGGACACGCTGCGGCGCAGGCTGCTCCACCTGATCCTCGCCGGGCGTCCCGTGCCGCGCGTGGCCATCGCCGAGCTGTGCGAGCAGACCGGCTGGACGCTGCCGGACGAGGTGACGCTCGTCGCCGTGCGCCCCTCCCCCGATCTGGACCGGCTGGCGATCGACCGCGACGTACTGGTCGACTTCACCGACCCGCAGCCGCACTTACTGATCCCGGGGCCCTTCGACGACATGCGAAGACGCATGCTGGAACACGCTCTGCCGGGCGTCCGTGCCGCCATCGGCCTGACCGTCCCCTCGTCCCTGGCGTCGGACTCGATCCGCTGGGCCCGACGGGTGCTGGAACTCGTGGACGCGGGTGTCATCGACGAGGCGCCGGCCATCCTCTGCGAGGACCACCTCATCACCCTGTGGCTGCTCTCCGATCCGGTCCTCCTCGACCAGCTCGCGCGCCGCGAACTCGCCCCGATGGCCCACATCAGCGCCAACCGGCGCGAACGGCTCATCGAAACGCTGCGGATCTGGCTCGACACCCGGGGCACGGCGGCCCAGATGGGCGAGCTGCTCGACGTGCACCCCCAGACCGTCCGCTACCGGATGCGCAATCTGGAATCGATCTTCGGCGATCAACTGGTCGATCCGGAGGCGCGGTTCTCGACGGAGACCGTGCTCCGCGCCATGCGGCTGCGCGCCCGCAGCAACGACACCCCCATCTGAACAGCGCGACGCTTCCTCAGCCCGACGAGCACTTCACGCGACGTCAACCTACTTGCTGGTAAAGGGAAATAGTCGGTCATTCCCAAACGGTTGCCACACGGAGACGTACTCAACGAGAAACCAGGAACCGCGTCTCGTTATATGGAGTGGAGCCGGTCCGCCCACCCGGCGGCCCGACGCCCGACTCCTGGCCACCATCGAGAGGGAAGCCCCCATGACCGCCTCACACCTGCTCGTCCCCGTCCCGATCCCGGACCGCATCGCCGCGCTCATCGGCGCCTGCACCCCCGCGCACATCCTCCAGGCCGAGTTCGACGCCGAGTGCGCCGCGCGCGAGGTCCGCAGGTTCCGAGGGCCCCGGCTTGGCATCGAGGACCAGGCCGACCGCGAGCAGGCCCTGTCGGAGCTGGCCCGCGCCAACAAGGTGCTCGCCGCCCACCACCCCCGGCTGGTGGTGCGCCCCGGTTCCGCCTGGTGACCTCGCAGAACGACCCGCCCCCGCACCTTGCGAAGAGACCGCCGCACCCTTACCTTACTCAAAAGTAAGTTTACTTCAGAGTAAGGAACTGGCGTGGCCGACAACAGCAGCGGCAATGTCACCGAAGAACTGGCCGCCCTCGACTTCGCGGCCGTCTCCCCCGAGGAGTTCGCGCGGATCGTGAAGGGCCTGTCCGCCAGGCAGCTCGGCGAGGTCATGCACGGGGAGCTGCGCGCCCGGGTGCTCGGCGAGGTCTTCGGCCGGATGAAGCAGCAGTTCCGCCCCGAGGCGGCCGGGACGCTCACGGCGCTGATCCGCTGGAAGATCACCGGCGACACGGAGGTGGTCTACGAGACCTCGATCGCGGACGGCACCTGCACCGTCGGCGAGGGCCGCTCGGACGCCGAGCCGCGTACGACGCTGATCATGGCGGACGCCGAGTTCCTGAAGCTGGTCTCCGGCAACGGCAACCCGATCACGATGTTCATGATGCGCAAGCTGAAGGTGGCCGGTGACGTCGGCCTGGCCTCGGGCCTCACCCGCTACTTCGACATCCCGAAGGCGTGAGCCGATGAGCTACTTCAACCTCGCGCTCACCGAGGACCAGCGGGACCTGCGCGACTGGGTGCACGGCTTCGCGGCCCAGGTGGTGCGCCCGGCGGCGGCCGAGTGGGACGCCCGCGAGGAGACGCCCTGGCCGGTCATCCAGGAGGCCGCCCGGATCGGTCTCTACGGGTTCGAGTCGCTGGCCGACATGTACGGCGACCCGTCGGGGCTCTCGCTCCAGATAGCCAACGAGGAGCTGTTCTGGGGCGACGCCGGCATCGGCATGGCCCTGTTCGGCACCTCCCTCGCCGTCGCCGGGATCTTCGCCTCCGGCACCCCGGACCAGCTCGCCGAGTGGGTGCCCCAGTGCTACGGCGACGAGGACGATCCGAAGGTCGCGGCGTTCTGCGTGTCCGAACCGCAGGCGGGCTCCGACGTCTCCGCGATGACCACGAAGGCCCGCTACGACGAGGCGAAGGACGAGTGGGTGATCTCCGGCCAGAAGGCGTGGATCACCAACGGGGGCATCGCCGAGGTGCATGTGGTCGTCGCCTCGGTCGACCCCGCGCTCGGCGCGCGCGGGCAGGCCGCGTTCATCGTCCCGCCGGGTACGAAGGGGCTGGCGGCGAGCCGCACCATCAAGAAACTCGGCCTGCGCGCCTCGCACACGGCGGACGTCTTCCTCGACGACGTCCGGGTGGCGGGGCACTGCCTGCTCGGCGGCAAGGAGAAACTGGACGCCCGCCTCGCCCGCGCCCGCGAGGGCGGCACCGCCAAGGGCCAGGCCGCGATGGCCACCTTCGAGGTCAGCCGCCCCACGGTCGGCGCCCAGGCGCTGGGCATCGCGCGCGCGGCGTACGAGTACGCGCTGGAGTACGCCGGAACGCGCGAGGCGTTCGGGCGGCCGATCATCGAGAACCAGTCGATCGCGTTCGCCCTGGCCGACCTCCGTACCGAGATCGAGGCCGTACGGCTGCTGATCTGGCAGGCCGCGTGGATGGCCCGCAACGACCGCGCCTTCGACGCCGGACAGGGCTCCATGTCCAAACTCCGCGCGGGCGAACTCGCGGTGGCCGCCACGGAGAAGGCCGTCCAGATCCTGGGCGGCGCGGGATACAGCCGGGAGCACCCGGTGGAGCGGATGTACCGGGACGCCAAGATCTACACGATCTTCGAGGGGACCAGCGAGATCCAGCGCCTGGTCATCGCACGGGCGATCTCGGGGCGGCACATCCGCTGAACCGGCGCGGCAGCCGTACGACCCTGTCCCACGCGTTACTGGGACAACACCCGCCCCCAGGAGGCATGCTCGTCCGGTGAGAGACGGCCGGTGCGCGGGGGCACACCGGCCGCGAAGCCGCATCCAGGTGCCCCCACCATCACCGGGAGACCGCATGCACCGGACCACCGTCCTCTCCGCCCTGGCGCTCGCCGCCTCGCTCCTGAGCGCGACGCCCGCCTCGGCCGCCGCGCCCGCCGGTTCCCCCGCCGGCTGGGAGCCCGCTCCCACCGCGGCCTTCGACGTTCCGGCCGGTGCCCGCTGCGACGCCCCGATACACAGCGAACCGGTCGTGGACGAGGTCGTCCGCAAGGTACTGGCCACCCGCCCCGACGGGACGCCGTCGGAGGTCGCCTACAAGGGCGCGCTGGTCATCCGGATCACCAACACCCTCACGGGGGCGTACTACGACGCCGACGCCGGTGGCAGCACGATCGTCGACTACCGAGCCGACGGCTCGCAGCGCTGGCACGTGGCCGGCCCCGTCCTGCTCGGTGTCGGCGAGCACCAGGGCAACCTGGCGCGCGGAGAATACCTGCTCGACGGCATTTACACGCTGGACATCGCCGCCGACGGCTACCGCACGCTGCACATGATCCACGGGTCCGTGGACGATGTCTGCGCCCGTATCGAATGACCGCTCCCCCCGGCCGCGGAAGGCCTTGATGTCCTCGTCGCTCCGCCCCGCCGGCGGCGCGGAGCGACGGGAGCAGGTCGTCGCCGGGCGCCCGCCGCCGCTCCTGGAGGCGACGGGCGGCCTTCGCGCACGGTCCGGCAGGCCCGTCAGGGGACGGCGGCGAAGGCGGGCGGGAGAATGCCGCTGACGGGCGACACCGCCCAGGCCGTCGCCCCACCGCCCGACCCGACACCCCTGGGGGAACCATGCCCGCTGTCCCGCGCCCGTCCGTCCTCTTCGTCACCGACCTCGCCTACCAGGCGCGCGGCCGGCGCTACTGCGACGAGGACATCCACCTGACGTCGCGGCTGCGCGAGGACTTCGACCTCGCGCTCTGCCATCCGCGCGACGCCGCCGCGCTGCTCGACCGCTTCGACGCCGTCGTCGTACGCAACAGCGGCCCGGTCCTGCACTACCAGGAGGCGTACGACGCGTTCCGGGCGCGGGCCCTGGAGCTGGGGACCCGGGTGTACAACCCGTTGACCGGGCGGGGGGACATGGCGGGCAAGCAGTACCTCGTGGACCTGAGCCGGGCCGGCTACCCGGTCATACCCACCGTGGACCGGGCGGCGGACCTCGGCCTCCTGCCGCCGGCCGAGGGCTATGTCGTGAAGCCGAAGCTGGGCGCGGACTCCGTGGGTCTGCGCTTCACGACGACACCGGAGCCGGCACCCGGGGCGGACGGCACCCTGCTCGTCCAACCCCGGATCGACTTCCGCTACGAGGTGTCCTTCTACTTCGTCGACCACGACTTCCAGTACGCGCTGTACGCGCCGGACCCGGAGCGGCGGTGGGTGCTGGAGCCGTACGGGGCGAGCGCGGCGGACCTGGCGTTCGCCCGGTCGTTCGTGGAGTGGAACGCCCTGGACCACGGCATCCAGCGCGTGGACGCCTGCCGCACGGCGGACGGCGGCCTGCTCCTCGTAGAACTGGAGGATCTCAACCCGTATCTCTCGCTGGACCGGGTAGCAGCCCCCGTACGGGAGGCATTCGCCGCCCGCATGGCGAAGTCACTGCGGGATCTGCTCGCCTGACACGTCCGGGCGTTCCCCGCATGCGGGTGACACGACGGGATGTGAGGGTGCAAAGGTGACCACTGCCAGCGAGACCGCCCCCGCCGAGCAGAGTGCCGCCGCGCCGCCCGTGCTCGATCCCCGCCGCCGCAACATCGTCTTCGCCACGATCGTGCTGGGCATCCTGCTGGCCGCCCTGGACCAGACGATCGTGGGCACCGCGCTGCCCACGATCGTCTCGGACCTGGGGGGCGCCGCGCACATGTCGTGGGTGGTCACCGCCTATCTCCTCGCGGAGACCGTGGCGACGGTCCTCGTCGGTAAGTTCGGCGACATGTTCGGGCGGAAGATCATCTTCCAGCTGTCCGCGGTCATCTTCATCACCGGTTCGTTCCTCTGCGGGCTCGCGACGAACATGACGCTGCTGATCGTGTGGCGCGGCCTCCAGGGCATCGGCGCCGGCGGTCTGATGGTCACCTCGATGGCGCTGATCGCCGACGTCATCCCGCTGCGCGACCGGGGCAAGTACCAGGGCGCGATCGGTGCCGTCTTCGGTGTGTCGACCGTGATCGGGCCGCTGCTCGGCGGTCTGTTCACCGACCATCTGACGTGGCGCTGGGCGTTCTACGTCAATGTGCCGATCGCGATCGTGGTGGTCATCGCGGCGGCGCGTACGATCCCGTCCGTGAAGGCGGCCGGGCGGCCGGTCATCGACTACCTGGGCATCGCGATGGTCACGGTCGGCGCCAGCTCCCTGATCCTGGCCACGAGCTGGGGCGGCAACGAGTACGCCTGGGGCTCCGGCGTCATCATCGGCCTGTTCGTCCTCGGGCTCGTGGCGCTCGCGCTGTTCTGCCTGGTCGAGTTCCGGGCGAAGGAGCCGATGCTGCCGATGCGGCTGTTCGGCAACCCGGTCTTCACGGTCTGCTCGATCCTCAGCTTCATCGTGGGCTTCGCGATGCTCGGCGCGATGATCTTCCTGCCGACGTATCTGCAGTACGTGGACGGCGACTCGGCGACCCTGTCGGGCGTGCGGACGCTGCCGATGGTCGTTGGCCTGCTCGCCGCGTCCATCTTCAGCGGCAACGTGGTCAGCAAGACGGGCCGCTACCGGATCTTCCCCATCATCGGGTCGCTGGTCATGGCCGCCGGTCTGTTCCTGCTCTCCCGGATGGGCCCGGACAGCGGGGTCTGGCTGGAGTCGCTGTACATGCTGGTGCTCGGCATCGGCATCGGGCTCTCCATGCAGGTCCTGACGATCGCCGTGCAGAACACCGTCGACTACGCGGACCTGGGCACGGCGACCTCGGGCGTCACCTTCTTCCGTACGCTCGGCAGCTCCTTCGGCACCGCCGTCTTCGGGACCATCTACGCCAACGCCCTCGGCCCGCACCTCAAGGACGGGATCACCGAGGCCGTACAGGCGGGCGGCGACCCCGCCGTCCTGACGAAGGCGGCCCAGAGCCCGGAGGGACTGCACGCGCTGCCCGCCGCCCAGTCGGCGCCGCTGGCCCAGGCCTACGCCGACACCCTGCACACGGTGTTCCTGTGGACGGTGCCCGTCGCGCTGCTCGGGTTCGTCGTCGCGCTGTTCCTGAAGCAGGTGAAGCTGCGCGACACCGTACGGGCGGGCTCGACGGACATGGGGGAGGGCTTCGCCTCGCCGAACACCGGGGACTCGGCCCGGCTGCTCGAGTTCTCGGTGGCCAGGATCCTGCGACGGGTGGACCCGGACACGGCACGGCGGATCGTCGCCGAGTCGGACACCCGGCTCGACATGGCGGGTGCCTGGGCGGTGATGCAGGTCGAGCTGTTCACCCGGATGGTCGGCCACGCGGGGCTCCGGCTGATCGCCGCCCGGCACCGGATTCCGCCGGAGGTCCTGGTGCCGGTCTTCGACCGGATGATCGAGGAGGGCTTCCTCACCGGCGACGGCCGCCTGTTCACCCACACCGAGGCCGGCAGCCGCGAGGCGAGGACCATCACGGACGCCTGGGCCCGCTGGCTCAACGAGCAGCTGGGCGAGGACGGCGGGCGCCCGGACGACGCCCGGCTGCGCGCCGCGGTCGACGTGATCGCCAAGCGGCTGCTGGCGGAGGACCTGACGCAGGAGCTGGCCCCGGTGGCTCCGACGGGCGCGCCGGTCTGAGCACCCTGTTCGAGCCGTTTTCAGTCGGCGAAGACGGCGGTCTCGTAGACCCAGGCCCCCTCGTGCCGGACGAAGCGGCTCTTCTCGTGGAGGGAGCCGGGGTGCCCGCCCACCGTGTAGCGGGCCCGGAAGGTGACGGTGCCGGTGGTGTGGAAGGCGCTGCCCTCCGTGGTTTCGAGGACCTCCAGGCCCTGCCAGCGCTGCCCGGGGTCGAAGTCCAGGACGTCGGGGCGGTGGTCCGGGTGCCAGGTGCGCAGCAGGTACCCGGCGTCCCGGACGACGAAGGCGGCGTACCGCGAGCGCATCAGCGCCTCGCACGTCGGTGCCGGGGCCCCCGCGTGCAGTCGGCCGCAGCACTCGGCGTAGGCGGCGGGCAGCCCGCAGGGGCACGGCGAAGCCGCGCTGATCTCGGGGGCGGGGGTGGTGCGGGGGCTCGCGGCGGACGGGCGCCGGGAGCGGGAGGTGCGTCGGGACATGCGTCCATTGTGACGTGCGGGAACGCCCGCGCCCGACGGGCGGGGTCAGGTCAGCAGGAAATCCGCCTGGCCGGCCTTGGCTCCCTGGATGAAGGCGGCGATCTCGTGGGGGGTGTAGATGAGGGCGGGGCCGTCGGGGTCCGCGGACTGGCGCATGGCGATTCTCCCGTCGGCCAGTTTCATGGCCTCGACGCAGTTGCCGCCGTTGCCACCGCTCCAGGGCTTGTACCAGCCTTCGGAGCCGAGGTCAGCGGCCGGCATGCCGTTGTATATGGGTGTCATCACAGCTCCTTGCGGAAGTCCTGGAGGAGTTCCGTCGTGCGTTGTGCAGTCGCGGCCTGGGCCGCCATGCGGTCCATGACCTCGAGGTAGGAGGCCACCTCCGGGCGCGCGTCGAAGTAGACGGCTCCGGTCAGATATTCGCTGAAGACCATGTCGGGCAGTTCGGGGACGGCGAACCGGAAGAGTACGAACGGCCCGTACGTCCCCGGGTGGTGACCGGTGGAGAACTCCGCGATCTGCAGGGTGACGTTGGGCATCGTCGTGGCTTCCAGGAGCTTGTCCACCTGGGCGCGCATGAGCTCGACGCTGCCCACCGGCCGGCGCAGAACGGTTTCGTCCATCACCACCCACAGGCGTGGGGCGTCCGGCCTGGTCAGCAGGGACTGCCGTGCCATCCGCAGCGCCACATGGCGCTCGATGTCCTCCGGCCCGGTCTGGCCGAGGGCGCCGGTGCGCATCACCGTCCGCGCGTAGTCCTCGGTCTGGAGCAGGCCGGGGACGAAGTGCGGCTCGTACATGCGCAGCAGGCTCGCGGCGCCCTCCAGGCTGACGTACATGCTGAACCAGTCCGGCAGCACGTCGTGGAACCGCTGCCACCAGCCCGGCTTGTTGGCCTCCTCCGCGAGCTCGACGAAGGAGTCCGCCTCCTCGTCCGAGATCCCGTAGGCCTTCAACAGCGCCTGCACATAGGGGATCTTGAGAGCGACCTCGGCGGTCTCCATCCTGCGGACCGTCGCCGGGGCGACACGCAGCACCTTGGCGGCCTGGTCCCGGTTCATGCCGGCACGCTCCCGCAGGTCCTGCAGACGCTTGCCGAGAACGACCTGGCCCACGGTCGGGGCGGACCGCGGTTCGCTCACTTCAGACCTCCCCATGCGCTGTATGCGTGCAGTGTGCCATGAGCCCGCCGACAAGAACACGGCCACTCTGGAATTTTCAGAGTGCCCCTTGCCAAGTGTTCGTGACAGGGGGAGAGTTGGTGTGCGAAATCAGTTGACCTGTCGTGCCCGCGGCCTCCTCGAAGATCGCGAAGCGTGACGCACCCCCCACTGTGAGGATTCGGTCGTGGCACCTGGCAGTGCGCTCATCCCCCGGCTCATGGATCTCAGCCCGGGGGCCGAAGCGCTCCGGTACTGCTTCGCGCTGCCCGCGCACCCCGAATCGGTGGCCGCCGCCCGGCGCCTGACGAAGACCCGGCTCGGTGAGTGGCACACCGGCGGCGAGGCCCGCGAGGCGGCCGTCCTGATCGTGTCCGAGCTGGTGACCAACGCGGTGGTGCACACCGCGAGCGCCCGGGTCCTGTGCGAACTCCGGTGCCTCGACGGCAGGCTGCGCATATCGGTGCAGGACCAGGGAAACCAACCCGGCGGACCACGCCTGGGCAGAGGCGCCGACGACGAGCACGGACGCGGCCTGCTGCTCGTCGACTCCCTCGCCGGCGCCTGGGGATCACGTGACGCCGGGGACGGTTCGGGCCGCATCGTCTGGGCAGAACTGCCGCACGGCTCGGAGCACTCATGCTGAAGAACGCCATGAACCACTTCCTCGGACACCGCAGCTCCCGCGAGCCCGCCGGCACCCCCGGCACCGGCCGGGTCCAGCTGCCGCTGCCCACGACCCTTTCGGCGAGCCTGGGCTGCGACGCGGTCGGGGTGCCCGCGCGCCACGGCTTCCGCCTGATGTCCCATCTGCCGCGCACCGGCTGCGTCTTCGCGGACGCCGAGCGCTGGTGGTGGATCGTCCCGGCCGGCTCCGACCTCGATCTGGACTGGCCCGAGCAGGTCGCGTACGCGCGCGGGACGTGCGTGCCCGCCGTGCGGCCCCGGCTGATCCACCAGCCCGACAGCCGCACCCCGTACACCCCTCCCATCCCCTTGTTCCTGATGGTCTGCCAGGTGACCGGCGTGACCCCGTCGTGGACCCAGGCGTACGGACCCCGGGCCGTCTCCGCACCCTGACCGCACGGCCGCCCCGGCCCCTCCCGCCCCGGTCACCCCGCGTTGTCAGTGGTCGGTTCTACTGTGGAACCACTGATCGGACAACCCGCGGAACACGGGTTCAACAGGTGTGAGGGGGGCGGACCTGTGCGTGCTGTGGAGTCTGTCGAGGACGGGGCGGCGCAGTTCGAGGAGACCGGGACGGACGAGGACACGTTCGTCTTCCCGGACAGCTGGCGGCGCCTGGTCCACCCCCGGCGCGGGGGCATCGCGTCCACGCCCCGCCCGGCGGACCGCAAGCTGGTCGTCGCTGTCGCGGAGCGGACGGCCGAGGAACAGGCATGGATCCAGGAGTTCCTGGACGCGCCGCGCAGTGACGCGGCCCTCGTCAGCGAGGTCCGCCGGCATCTGGAGGGGCGGCCTTCGCCCGCCGGAGCGGCCGCGGTGGCGACGATCGTGGGGATGTACGCACCACCCGGGACCGCATGGGCCGACAGCTGGGTGCGGCGGCACGGCCTGCCCTTCGCGGCCTGTGCCGCGCTGGAGCTGTTCATGACCGAACCCCACTGGATGCAGAGCGGCACGCGCCGCCACGACGCGTGGCTGGAGGGACGGTCCGAGGCCCGGGGGACGAAGTCGTCCCACTACAGCCGGGCGGCCGCCGACCGGGTGCGCGCCCTGCTCGCCGTCGCGGACGACGAGACGTACCGGGCCACCGTCGAGGCGCTCTCCGCCTGCCGCACCGACGCCCACCGCAAGGTCATCACGGCCTACCTGGCGCCGAGCGAGTCCGAGTGGGTCGCGGACCTCTGTGCCGACCCGGAGACGACGGGGACGGTCGATGCCGGCCTTCTCTCCCTGATCTTCTGCACGCTCGACTCGCCGGAGCAGGCGGCCCTCTTCACGCACACCTTCGGTTTCGACCGGGCCCCGGCCGTGATCGCCACGGCCGCCGAGGGCATCGGGACGGCGATCGTCCCGATGCTCACCATGGAGCTGGAGAAGGGGCATTTCTACCGGGACGCGAGGAAGCAGCTCGCCGACGCGCTCGTCGAGTTCCCGACGGACGAGGCCTTCGGTGCCCTGCTCGCCCACGCGGACGACAAGCAGGTCCGCCCGGCCCTCCTGGAAGCGATGCGCCGCTACCCGGCCCGGGCGCTGCGGCTGCTCGCCGTGGACGCGCGTGACCGGGCGGGGCTCCCGGCGACCGCGTCGTCCGGGCTGCTCCCCGCGCACATCGCGACGCACCGCGCGCTCGTGGAGCGGGTGCTGCCGACGCTGGACGCCGGTCCGGCGGAGATCGTCGAACCCCTGCTGAACCCCGCGAACCGGATCGCGGACGCTCCCGCCGACGCCCTTCCTGCCGTACTGACGACTCCGCCGTGGACCGGAAAGCGGACCAGGACGCGGCCTGTCGTCGTCGCGGGCCTGACGGCGGGCGGCGAGCCCGTCGTGGCGTGGCAGGCCGGGGAGCGGGAGAAGTGGGCGACGACCAGCAGCCGGTACACCCGGCGGGAGGCGGTGGACGACTGGGAGCGGACGATCGCCTCGCTGCGCTACGGGCTCGACGCGCCGGACCTGCGGCCGGCCTGGATCTACGTCCACGGGCCCGAGGAGCGGGTCGCTCCCCTGCTCGCCGACTGGGACCCGACCGATGTGTGGGACGGCGCGGACACGCTGAAGCCGGTGGCCGCCCGCTTCGGTCCCGCCGCCCTGCCCATGCTGCTGCGCGTCGTGCCGCGCCAGCCCGGCGTGCTCGCCCCGCTGCTGCTGCCGTTCGTCGACGCGCGGGTCGCCCGCCACATGGCCGACTGGGCGGTGCGGCTCAAGTCCACGGCTTCGGTGGCCCGTTCCTGGTTCGAGCGGCACGGTGTGCGGGCGGCGCCGCTGCTGGTGCCCGACGCCGTCGGCAAGGCCGGTGCCGCGCGGCGCGCCGCCGAGCAGACGCTGCTCCAGATCGCCGCGCTGCACGGCGACACGGTGGTGCGCGAGGCCGCCGAGGGGTACGGCGAGAAGGCGGCGGAGGCGGTGGCCGGACTGCTGGTCGCCGACCCGCTGGAGCGGGCGCTGCCCGCCGCCGTGCCGGAGCTGCCGGAGTGGGCGGACCCCGTGCTGCTGCCGCAGATCAGGGTCGCCTCGGGCGGGGCGCTGCCCAACGAGTCGGTCCGCCATGTCGTGACCATGCTGGCCCTGTCCAAGCCGGGCGAGCCGTATCCGGGCCTCGCCGACGTGGTGCGGACGGTGGACCCGGCCTCGGCGGCCGAGTTCGCCTGGGCGCTCTTCGAGCAGTGGCGCCTGGCCCTCCTGCCCGCCAAGGAGGCGTGGGCGCTGCGCGCCCTGGGTGTGCTCGGCGACGACGTGACGGTGCGCCGGCTGACGCCGGTGATCCGGGCCTGGCCCGGCGAGAACGCCCATCACCGGGCCGTGGAGGGGCTCGACGTGCTGGCGGCGATCGGCAGCGACGCGGCACTGCTCCATCTGCACGGGATCTCCCAGCGGGTGAAGTTCAAGGCCCTGAAAGTGCGGGCCGCCGAGAAGATCGCCGAGGTGGCGGCGGGCCTCGGCCTGACGGGTGAACAGCTCTCGGACCGGCTGGTACCCGACCTCGGTCTGGACGCGGACGGTTCCACGGTCGTCGACTACGGCAGCCGGACGTTCACCGTGGGCTTCGACGAGCAGTTGCGGCCCTATGTCCGCGACAGCGACGGCAAGCACCGCAAGGACCTGCCGAAGCCCGGGGCGAAGGACGACGCGGAGCTGGCGCCGGCCGAGCGCAAGCGGTTCACGGCGCTGAAGAAGGAGGTCCGGACGATCGCCTCCGACCAGGTGCGCCGGCTGGAGGCCGCCATGGTGGCGGGCCGTTCCTGGACGGCGCACGAGTTCACCGAACTGTTCGTCGGCCACCCGCTGATGTGGCACCTGGTGCGCCGGCTGGTGTGGCTGAGCGAGACGGAGGGGGCGACCACGGCGTTCCGGGTGGCGGAGGACCGGACGTTCGCCGACGTCGAGGGCGATGCCTTCGGGCTGCCCGGCGAGGCGACCGTGCGGCTGGCCCATCCTCTGCGTCTGGGAGAGGCGGTGACCGCCTGGTCGGAGGTGTTCGCGGACTACGAGATCCTGCAGCCGTTCCCCCAGCTCGGGCGCGCGGTGTTCACGCTGACCGAGGAGGAGGCGGCCGGCCACCGCCTGCGGCGCTTCGAGGGGATCAAGGTGCCCACGGGCAGGGTCCTCGGCCTGGAGCGGTACGGCTGGCAGCGCGGGAATCCGGAGGACAACGGTGTGGAGCGCTGGATCTCCAAGCGGCTGGACGACAACCGCTACCTGGTGGTCGCCCTCGACGAGGGCATCGCGGTCGGCATGGTCGACATGTTCCCCGAGCAGGTCCTGGAGACCGTCTGGCTCGACAGCCGGCCCTCCGACTACTGGGGAAGCCGCACCTACGACCTGCGGTTCGACGGGCTCGACGCGGTGACCGCGTCGGAGCTGCTCGCCGACCTGACCGCGCTCACCGGGGGCGCCGCGTCATGACCGTACAAAACGAGTCCCGCACCGGCCCGGGTGCGGCCGGTGCGGGGGTCCCGGCGCGGCGCCCGCCCGCGGCCCGGACCCCACCCGCCGGGCGGGGTGATCGTGTCCGATCGCGCGCCGGGTGACGGGGCCGGCGCCCCCGCCCCGGTGGCGGAGCGGGCACCGGGGCCGCTGACGGCCGCGGTGGACGAGGCGTTGGCGGCCCTGGCCGGGCCGGCCCACTGCGGCCTGCGCCATCCGTCCGGCGCGGCGCTGACCCGTATCGAGGAAGCGGCCACCGCACTGCGCCGGACGGGGCTGAAGCGTGCGGCGGCCCTGGTGCGTACCGTGCTGTCCGCGCCGGCGGACGCGACCGCGGCGCCCGCCGCCCGGCTGGACGCCCGGCTCCACCTCCTCGTCGGCAGCGAACTCCTCGCCGTCGAAGGCCGCCCGCACGTACGGCAGTTACCACTCCGAGTGATCAAGTACGACGAACCGTTCGGATCTCGAGGTTGAAGATCAAGTCAGGTACGCCAGCCCCGGGTGCGCCTTCGCATAGCCGTCGAGCAGGCGGCGGGCGACGGAGACCGAGTCGACCAGCGGGTGCAGGGCGAAGGCCCGGACGGCGTCCGCACGCGACCCGCTCGCCGACGCGTCCAGTACCGCGCGCTCGACGGCCTTCACCGAGCTGACCAGGCCGACGGCGTGGTACGGCAGCGGGTCGACGGCGACGGGCCGGGCGCCGTTGGCGTCGACCAGGCAGGGGACCTCGATCACGGCGTCCGCGTCCAGCACGGAGAGGGTGGACCGGTTGCGTACGTTGAGGATCAGGGTGGCCTGCTCGTCGCGTGCGATCGCCCGCATGAGGGCGATCGCGACCTGCTCGTAGCCTCCGCTGTCCAGGTCGCTCTCCTCGCGCTCACCGGCCCCGGAGACCTCCCGGTTCTCCGACATGTAGGTCGCCTCGCGCTCGGCGCGGGTACGGTCCCAGGTGGCCAGGGCAGGGGTCGCCGGGTCCTTCATCCGGCCGTAGAAGCCCTCCTGCTGCTCGCGGAGGAAGGCACCCCGGGTCTGCGCGGCCTCCTGATAGGCGCGGACGGCCTCGCGGTTGAAGTAGTAGTAGTGCAGGTACTCGTTGGGGATCGCGCCCAGCGAGCGCAGCCAGTCGGCGCCGAACAGCCGGCCCTCCTCGAAGGAGCCCAGCAGCGCGGGATCGGCGAGCAGCCGCGGGAGTTCGTCCCGGCCCCCGACGTACAGCCCGCGCACCCAGCCGAGGTGGTTGAGGCCGACGTAGTCGACGCGGGCCAGGCCCGGGTCGGCGCCGAGGACGCGGGCGATGCGGCGGCCGAGGCCGACCGGTGAGTCGCAGATGCCGATGACGCGGTCCCCGAGGTGCCGGGACATCGCCTCGGTGACCAGACCGGCCGGGTTGGTGAAGTTGATGACCCAGGCGTCCGGAGCGAGCCGGGCGATGCGCCGCGCCAGGTCGACGGCGACCGGCACGGTGCGCAGCCCGTACGCGATGCCGCCGGCGCCGACCGTCTCCTGCCCGAGGACGCCCTCGTCGAGCGCGACGCGTTCGTCGGCCGCCCGGCCCGCGAGACCGCCGACGCGGATCGCGGAGAAGACGAAGTCCGCGCCGCGCAGGGCCTCGTCGAGGTCGGTGGTGGCGCGGACCGCGGGCGCGTCCGGGATGCCCCGGGCCTGCTCGGCGAGGACCCGGGCGACTGCGGTGAGCCGGTCGGTGTCCGTGTCGTAGAGGGTGACGGCCGCTACCCGGCCCTCGGCGTGGTCGGCGAGCAGCGCCCCGTACACCAGAGGAACCCGGAATCCGCCGCCGCCCAGAATTGTCAGCTTCACGCTTCCGCATGGTACGTGGGGCGGCCCGGTGGGGAGGCGCGTCGCTGCCGCCTCCCCGCCGGGCCGCCCAGGTACCGCCGCGGCCCTCAGTCGCCGCTCCACCAGCGGGCCACGACGCGCCAGAGCCGGGCGGGCGCGCCGGGCCTGCGCTGGCGCGGCACCCGGCCGTCGCCCTCCGCACCGGACAGGGCGTCCGCCGATCCGTCGACGGTGGCGGTCGCCCCGGCCGGGCCGGAGGCCGCCGGGGCGTGGGCCGGACCTCCCGCGACGGGAGCGCGGACCGGGGTGGGGGCCGTGTGCCGTACGGCGGACTGGACCTCCCAGTCCTGGCGGGCCGTGTTGGGGCTGCCCATGGTTGGCGGCTCCCGGTCGTCCTGCGGGGAGCGGGGGGCGAATTCCGCGGGGAGTTCGACCAGGTGACGGCTCATGAAGTTGCCGACCCAGCGCAGTTCGCTCTGGTCCACCGCGAGTTCGAGGTCGGGCAGCCGCATCAGCAGGGCGTCGACGCCGACGTCCGCGATGGCACGGCCGATGTCCTGTCCCGGGCACTCGTGGGGGCCGCCGCTGAACGCGAGGTGCGAGCGGTTGCCCTCCATGTTGGCGGTCAGGTCGGGGCGGACCACCGGGTCGGTGTTGGCCGGTGCGATGCCGACGATCAGGGCGTCGCCGGCCTTGATGTGCTTCCCGCCCAGTTCGGTGTCGCCGACGGCCCAGCGGCCGAAGACGGCGGTGAACGGGGGCTCGTCCCAGAGGGTCTGCTCGACCGCCTCGGGAACGGTCATGTGGCCGCCGCTCAGCCGGGCGCGGAAGCGGGGGTCGGTGAGGACCATGCGCAGCACGTTGGCGATCAGGTTCGCGGTCGCCTCGTAGGAGGCGATGAGGATGAGCCGCAGGTGCTCGGCCACCTCCTGGTCGTTCATGTTCGCGGGGTGCTCGACGAGCCAGGTGGCGAAGTCGTCGGCGGGTTCCCGGCGGCGGCGCTCGACGAGGCGGGTGAGCGCTCCCACCACGTAGGCGTTGCTCTGGACGGCGGTGGCGGTGCCCTTGATCATGTCGCGGGCGGCCTCGACCATCCGGTCGTTGTACTCCTCCGGCATGCCGAGGATGGCGCACATGACCATCATGGGCAGCCGTTCGGCGAACTCGGCGACGAGGTCGGTGCGGCCCTCGCGGCAGAAGCCGTTGACGAGCCGGTTGCTGTACCGGTTGACGTGGCGCCGCACACCGCGGGTGTCGATGCGGGCCATGGAGTCGGTGACGGCGCCGCGCTGGCGCTCGTGGGTGGCGCCGTCGGCGAAGACGCAGATCGGCTGCCAGGTGAAGATCGGGGCCAGCGGGTGGTCCGGCGCGACGCTGCCGTCCTGCAGGGCCCGCCAGCGGCGCGAGTCCCGGGAGAACTGCGAGGGCGTACGGGTCATGTGCAGGTTCTCGCTGTGGCCGAGGACCAGCCAGGCGGGTACGTCGCCGTGCAGCAGGACGGGGGCCACCGTGCCGTGTTCGGCGCGCAGTTTCTCGTACAGGCCGTGCGGGTCCTGTTCGGCCTCGGGGCCGTAGAGCCGGCGCAGACCGCCGGGGCCGACGCCCATGCCGTGGGCCGGGCATTCGGGGGGTGGGACCGGTCCGGTGGCCCGGCCGTGCTCGTAGGGGAAGGGGCTTGTCACGATCGCTCCAGGGGTCGGGCCACGAGGGGCCGGACGGTCGGGGCGCGGTGGGGCCGCGCGGAACGGATTCGGAGAGGGGGCGCGGGAGGTCAGCCGAGCGGGAGGGCGAGGCTGTGCAGATAGCGCATCAGGGTCATCAGCACATCGCGGCTGGAGCCGCGCAGCCGGGCGTCGCAGTCGATTATCGGGACCTCCTCCGAGAGGTCCAGGGCACCGCGCAGCGCCTCGACGGGGTGCTTCGGGGCCTCGGGAAAGGTGTTGATGGCGACGACGAACGGCACCCCGCGCTCCTCCAGGCGCCCGATGACGTCGAAGCTGGTTTCGAGCCGGCGGGTGTCGACGAGGACGACGGCGCCGAGGGCGCCCTCGAACAGGCCGTTCCAGAGGAACCAGAAGCGTTCCTGGCCGGGGGTGCCGAAGAGGTAGAGGATCAGCTCCTCGCTGATGCTGATCCGGCCGAAGTCCATGGCGACGGTGGTGGCGGTCTTGCTCTCCACCCCGAAGTTGTCGTCCACGCCGACGCCGGCCTGCGTCATCGTCTCTTCGGTGGTCAGCGGCCGGATCTCGCTGACGGAGCCGACCATGGTCGTCTTGCCGACCCCGAACCCTCCGACGATCACGACCTTCACCGCGGCGGTGGCCGTGGTGGGCAGGACGTCCTCGCTGCGGGGGCCCGTGATCGTGTCAGAGTTTCTGAAGTCCATGCATCACCGCTTCGAGGAGGGACCGGTCCGGGAGGGTCGCGCGGACGATCGGCGCGCGCGATTCGATCAGTCCGGTGGCGAGGAGTTCGGTGAGGAGCGAGGTCACCACGCTGAACGGCAGGCTGAGGTAGGCGGAGAGTTCCGCGACGGATAACGGTGCCTGGCAGAGCCGGAGGATCACGGCCTGCTCGGGCTGGACCGTGGGTGACGGTTCCGACTTCGAGACAATCATCGTGACCAGGTCGAGCGCTGCCCGCTCGCTGCCGTCGGGATCGCCGGTGATGACGTAGAGCCGCTCCGGATCGCTCAGTGCCGGATCGGCCTTGCGGCGTTCTCGTCGGGGAGAATTCATCCGGCCTGCCCGTCGTGGCGGGGCGGACTCGTGAGATGGCCGCCGATCCGTACGACCATGTCGCGCATCCGCGACCCGACGAGTCCGGCGTCCACCGTCTCACCGGCGAGCACCGCGAGATAGGCGCCGGCGCCCGCTGCCATCAGGTAGAAGAAGCCGCCGGTGACCTCGATGACGACGAGCCTCATCCGGCCGTCGCTGTACGGGATCTCGGAGGCGACGGCCGCCGCCAGGCTCTGCAGGCCGGCGCACGCCGCCGCGAGCCGGTCGGCGACGTCGGGGTCGCCGCCGTGCCGGGCGATGCGCAGCCCGTCGGCGGAGAGCACGACGATCTGGTGGATGTCCGGGACGTCGTCGGCGAGTTCCTTGAGCATCCAGTCCATGTTGCCCCGCTGCTGGATCACTGCAGATCTCCCTTGTCCCACGCGTCGTCAGTGTCTTCGTCCGCCCTGGGCTCCAGGGGCACACCGTTGGCGGCCTTGGTGAACGCCTCCAGCCAGATGCCGGGGGGCGGTTCCTTGCTGTTGTCCTGGCCGGGCCCGTAGGTGTGGCCGTGGCCGTTGGTGCGGCCGGCGGTGGGGTCGGCGGCCTGTGGGGGGAGGTTGTGCGAGCCCAGCGGTGCGCGGCCCCGGCTGCGGCGCTGCGGGAGCCCGCCGGCGGTCCACTCGGTCACGACGGGCACGTCGTCCTCCATGGCGACGGCCGGGGTGACCGGGCGGGGGTCGGACGCCACCGGGCCGGTCGCGGGGCGGGCGGCCACGGGACTGGGCTTGCGGCGCTTGCCGCGGGCGGGCACGACGTGCTTCATGTTGTCGAGGTCGATGTCGCTGGTGGGCCGCGAGGTGGCGCCGATGCCGTGGGCGATGCCGGGCGCCGGGCCGGTGGTGATCATGGCGCGGGGCACGATGAGCACGGCGCGCACGCCGCCGTACGCGGACTGCCGCAGCGAGACCTGGAGGTCGTACATCCGCGCCAGGCGGCCGACGACGGCCATGCCGAGGCGGGGGGACTCCCCGAGGTCGTTCATGCTGGAGCCGGCCTGGGCCCGGGCGAGCATGTTCTCGGCGCGGGCGCGGGCCTCCTCGCTGAGGCTGACGCCGCCGTCCTCGATCTCGATGGCGATGCCCGTCTGCACCTCGACCGCGGTGACGTGCACCCGGGTCTGCGGCGGCGAGTAGCGGGTGGCGTTGTCGAGGAGTTCGGCGCAGGCGTGGATGAGCGGTTCGACCGCGGTGCCGATGATGGCGACCTTGGCGATCGAGTGCAGATCGACGCGCGGGTACTCCAGGATGCGTGACATGGCACCGCGCAGCACGCTGAACAGCGGGACGGGCTTGGGCCACTGACGGCTGGGCCGGGCGCCGCCGAGGACGGCGATGGAGTCGGCGAGCCGGCCGATCAGCGCGGTGCCGTGGTCGATGCGGAGCAGGTCGTCGAAGACGTCGGGGTTGCGCCCGTGGTGCTCCTCCATCTCCCGCAGCTCACTGGCCTGTCGGTGGACGATCGCCTGGACGCGGCGGGCGACGTTGACGAAGGCGCGCTGCGCGGAGTCACGGGTCGCCTCCTCGTTGTCGATGATGTCGAGGACGGTGTAGACGAGGGAGCGCTGGGCGTCGGGCAGGTGGCGGTAGACCGGGTCGGCGTCCACCACGTCGCGCAGTACCTCGTCGGGCGAATTGCCCACGCGCAGACGGTGGATGGCGGCCGGCAGCAGCTCCTTGCCGATGCGCACGGTTTCTTCGTCATGCTCGGCGATGCGCCGTTCCAGGGCGGTGACGCGCTGTTCGTACTCGGTGCTTCGGCGGCGGATCGTCCGGCCCCGGCGGGCGATCTCCACGGCGAGCGCGGCGACCACGACGGTGGCGAATGCTCCGCACCAGACGACTGGTATCCGCGCGGGCTCGGCAACCAGCGCCGCCGCGGCGGCGGTTGCGCCCGCCATCACGACGACGGGTAGCAACAAGGCGCGGACGACGGGGGCTTCCCGGCCGGCCGGCGGTGATTCAACACGGGCCATCTGAACCTCTGGCGGTTGATTCGGGCGGTATTCCGGAGATTCGGCGCTTGTGTGAACGAAGGGAACAAGCGCGCGAATTCATCTCAACTCGGCTTCACTGCGCGTGAGCTTAGTCAGATCGAATCAGCGCTTTCACACATTCCTCCAACCCTCTGCGCGAGCGCTCCCGCGGTAATACACTCACGAGTTTTCGCACGCACCGCCTTCATGCGTGTACGGCGAGTGAGGGAGCGGAGGAATGAGGAAGAATCGCCCTGCGGGACTCTGCATGGGCACATGTGATCGAAAGGGCTCGTACGAGTGATGCCGGAGCCGGAGGCCCGTGCCGCGCTCCCGCGCGGCGTCAGTGGCGGGTGCCGCCGATACGCCCTTCCAGCTGCACCAGCAGCTCGCTGAGCTGTGCGCTCAGCCGGTCGCGGGACTCGGCGTCGAGTCCGGAGAGCACCGCGCGCTCGTACGCCAGCTGCCGGGGCAGCAGCCCGTCGACCAGGGTGCGGCCCTCGTCGGTGAGGCGCACGTAGGCGACCCTGCGGTCCCGCTCGTCGCCACGCCGGGAGATCAGGCCGCGCTCCTGGAGGGCCCGCAGGCGCTTGGTGACGGCGGCTCCGGAGGAGAAGGTCTCCCTGGCCAGTTCGCCGGGGGTCAGTTCACGGTCGGTACGGCGTACGGCTCCGAGCAGGTCGAACTCGGCGCGGGTCAGGCCGGCCGCCCGCAGCGGGGCGTCCTCGGCCTGCTGGAGCAGGGCGGAGCAGCGGTTGATCCGGCCGATGAGCTCCATGGGCCCGGTGTCGAGTTCCGGGTTCACGGCCTGCCACTGCCGGACCACCGAGGCGACGATGTCGTCGGTCACACCGCTCCGTTCTCCTGGGCGGGGACGATCAGCCCCCGCCGTTTCGCTGTCGCCGCGAGCGTACGGTGTCCGGCCTGCTCGGCGGCGAGCACCGCCTCCCGGGACAGGGCGGGCTGCCACCACTCGCCGGCCGCGGCGTCGTCCGCCTCGCGCAGCTCGACCAGGGAGCCGGTGAGCCGGCGGCGGGCCGTGTCCAGGGCGGCCGGCGTGGGATCGGGCGCGGCGAGGGTCTGCACGGCATGGGCGCGGGCCCGTTCGGCGGCGGCCAGCGCGCGCTCGACGCGGCCGGTGGCGCGGCGGTTGGTGACGAGCACGGCGGCGAGGAAGCCGACGGCGGCGCCGATCACGGTGTCCAGGAGCCGGTCGCCGATCAGTTCCCCGGCCGGGTGGCTGCCCGCGTACTCCAGGACGAGCAGCGCCATCGGGGTCACGGCGACGGAGCCGAGCCAGTAGTTGCGGGTGATCAGCGCCTCGGCGGCGAAGCCGAAGAAGAGGCAGAAGCCGATGAGGGCGAGCGGGGTGGCGCGGGCGGCCGGGAGGACGGCGGCGAAGACCAGGACGCCGATGAGGTTGCCGAGGGTGCGCTGGAGCGTCCGGTTCCAGGAGAGCGTGACGTTCGCCTGGTAGAGCGAGGCGGCGGTGACGATCGCCCAGTACGGGCGGCCGACGCCCACCGCGGAGCAGACGTAACCGGCCAGGGCGCAGCCGACGAGCGTGCGGGCGGCGACCGGGAGCAGCGGGGAGCCGGGGGCCAGGCCGCGCAGCAGCGTACGGAGCGAGCCGCCGCGGGCGGCGCGTTCGGCGTCGAGGCCGAAGAGTTCGGCGGTGGTGCCGGGGGCGGGCCGCGGGGTGGGGACGGGGCCGCGGGCGCGGGTGAGCCGGGCCCACTCGCGCAGCCGGACGGCGTCGGCGGGGTCGGGCGCGCTCGCCAGGGCCGTGGTCTCGGCGTGGACGGCCAGGCGTTCCAGGGCGCGGCGCGCCGGGGTGGGGCGGCCGGCGGCGAGGAGGGTCTGCCAGGCGGCGTGCACGGCGGTGACGGCGGCGCGCCGGGTGGCGTGGCCGGGGTCGGCGGCGTGCGCGGCGGCGGCGTTCAGGGCGCGGGCGGTGGCGCGGCGCTCGGGCCCGTCGCGGCGGACCAGCGCGGGGGCGACGACGGCGACGAGCCAGGAGACCGCGCCCGCGCCGAGCGTCAGGGCGAGGTGGCCGGGGACCTGGCCGAGCGTCTGGGGGGCGAACAGGGCGGCGGAGGTGACGAAGGTGAAGATCACCGGTCCGGGCGGCCCGATCCGGGTCGCGTCGCACAGCAGTTTCTGCCCGGCGGCCAGGAGCGCGCCGACGGCGATCAGCACGGCGGTCGATCCGGTGAGCGAGGCGACGACGAGGGCGACGCCGAGGCCGGCGGTCATGCCGAGCACGACCCCGGCGACGGTGCCCGCGCGGCGGGCGTACGGGAGGTTGTGGCCGTACAGCGCGCAGAGCGAGCCGGCCATCGTGTACATCACCAGGTCGAGCCGGCCCAGGGCGAACAGCACCAGGTTGGGTATCGCGGTGGCCACGACCACGCTGGTGGCGGGCTTGAACCACATGTCGGAGGGTCGGGCCAGGCGCAGCGGGGCCACCAGCGGGATCCTGCGGACGGCGGACTGACCGGACCTCATCGATGTATCACTCACCCATATACCTTAGCAGGTATTACACCAGTAAAACATTTGGCCGCAGGGGACCGTCTCCGATGTCCAACGGGCGCCGACGGGGCGACGCGAAACCGGGAGCGACCGGCGATCAGGGGTGCGCCGCCCCGCGCCGGCCGGTCACTCTCAGCCGCCCTGTTCGTCCATCACCTGGACGTGGTCCGCGATACCGACCACGAGGACCCGGGTGCCCGGTTCGATGGGGCGCCAGCGGTGCGCGAGGCCACCGGCGCAGTACAGCGTGTCGCCCCGCTCCAGGCGGTAGAAGCCGCCGTCCGCCTCGACCTCCGCCGAGCCGTCGGCGACGTACAGGATCTCGTCGTTGCGGTGCCGGAACTCGCGGCCCCAGTCGTGGTCGCCGCTGAACTCCAGCGCGTGCAGGCGCTGGTGGCCGCGGACCAGGGGCCGCATCCGGCCGTCACCGTCCGCCCCGGCCTCCCGCACGGAGGCGGAGGTGCCGCGCACCACGTCGACGGGGCGGGGCGCCTCCGCCGCCGACAGCAGTTGCACCGCCGTCGTGTCGAGCGCGTCGGCGATGCGCTGCAGCGATCCCATGCTCGGCCGGGAGCGGCCGTTCTCGATCTGACTGAGGAAGGGGACGGAGAGCCCCGCCCGCCTCGCGACCTCCGCGAGGGTCAGTTCGAGCGCCCGTCGCCGCCGGCGGATTCCCGGCCCGACCAGCGGGGTGTCCGCTTCGCTCATCTCATCCACTCCGTGTCCCACGTGCCGCACACCACAGCCGGCGGGGCACTGAGCAGCCTACCGGGCCGGTTAACCTTTTAACCGCCACCTAAAAAAGTTAACCAGGAGGACCGATCCATGCCTCTCGTCGACCAGAACCAGCGACGGCGCCGCGGTACCGGGCTCATAGCCCTGGACGAAGACGCCAGCTACGGCGGATACACCCTCTTCGCCCCGCTGACCGGTGGCGGCGAGGTGTACCTGATCGACCTCCGCGGCGAGGTGGTCCATCAGTGGAACCTCCCGTACCGGCCGGGGCGGCACGCCCGGATCCTGCCCAACGGCAACCTGGCCTACAGCGGCGTCCTGCCGGACGAGCCGGCGCTCTTCCCGATGTGGCACAAGTACCGCGGCGGGATCATGCAGGAGATCACCCCGGACGGCACGGTCGTGCGCGAGCACCGCGACCGCTACCAGCACCACGACGCCCACCACTACGGCGACGGCCGGATCCTCTACACCGCGCTGGAGCCGCTGACCGGCGACGCCGCCGCGGCGGTCCGGGGCGGCGTGCCCGGCTCGGAGGCCGGGGGGACGGTCTGGGCGGACACCATCGTCGAGGTGGACGCGGACGGGAACACGGTGTGGGAGTGGAAGGTCTCCGAGCACCTGGACCGCGAGGCGTTCCCGCTGCACCCCGACTACGCGCGCGAGCACTACCCGCTGATCAACAGCGTGCTGCCGACCAGTGACGGCAACATCCTGGCGAGCTTCCGCTCCGTCTCCGCCGTCGTCGTCATCAGCCGCGAGACCGGTGAGATCATCTGGCGCAGCGAGCCCGGCATCGTCTCGCAGCAGCACTGCCCGACCGAGCTGGAGAACGGCAACTTCCTCGTCTTCGACAACGGCGTCTTCCGGCCGCACTGGGACGTGCCGTTCAGCCGGGTCATCGAGATCGAGCGGGCGACTGGCACCATTGCCTGGGAGTACCACGACCCGGCACGCGAGTCGTTCTTCGCCCCGTTCATGGGCAGCGCCCAGCGCCTGCCCAACGGCAACACCCTCGTGACGGACTCCCCGGCGGGACGCCTCTTCGAGGTGACCGCGGACGGCTACCTCTGCTGGGAGTACGTGGTGCCGTTCTTCGGCGGCTACCAGGAAGAAGAAGTGCGCAAGCTGTTCCCCTCCGAGCCCAACGCCGTGTTCCGCTCCTACCGCTACTCGGCCCAGGAGCTTCCCTGGCTCGACGTCCCGAAGGGCTGAGCCGGACCGTGGCCTCCCCCGCCCCCGACACCGTCGGCGCCCCCGCGGCGCCGGCCCCCTCCGTCGCGCCGGTCGACGAACGGCTGCCGCTCCCCCGGCTGGTGCCGCTCGCCTTCCAGCATCTGCTCGCGGGGGTCGCCGCCCCCGTCTCCTCCGTCATCCTGATCGGCACCACGCTGTCGCTCACCGCCTCCCAGACGGCGTCGCTGCTCAGTGCGACGCTGCTGCTCTGCGGCATCGGCGCGCTCCTGCAGTCCCTGGGGGTGAAGGCCCTGCGGATCGGCGCCCGGCTGCCGTTCCTGATGCTGCCGGGCGGGGCGGCGGTGGCGATCTTCCTCCAGGTCGCCAAGGAGCACGGTCCCGCCACCGCCTCCGGTTCGGTCCTCATCGCGGCGGTCTTCCTGATCGCCGTGCTGCCGCTCTACGGGCGCCTGGTGAGGTACTTCCCGCCGCTGGTCATGGGCACCACGGTGGTCCTGATCGGGATCAACATGATCAAGATCACCGCGCCGATGATCGCCTCCGGACCGGGTCTCGGCTTCGCCACGCTCGGCATCACCGCGCTGTTCTTCCTCCTCATGCGGGGTGTATGGCGTCAGATGTCGGTGCTCTTCGGCCTGGCGGGCGGCACGCTGGTCGCCGCGCTCAGCGGTACGGCGTTCCACGTGGCGCACGGCAGCGCGTTCGCGCTGCCCGACCCGTTCCCGTACGGCACCCCGCACTTCGATCTGCTGGCGGCCGTGCCGCTGCTGGTGTTCGCGCTCGCCTCGCTGGCCGAGGCGACCGGGCAGACCGTGCTCAACAGTGAGGCGGTGGGCCGGACCCCGGACGCGGCGCGCGATGTGCCGCGGATCTCCCGCGCCGACGCCGTGACCTCGCTGGGCGCCGGTGTCTTCGGTACGTCGCTGATGGTGACCAGCGCCGAGAACATCGGGATCGTCCAGCTCACCCGGGTACGCAGCCGGTTCGTCACGGCGGGCGCCGGCGTGCTGCTGATCGTGTGCGGGCTGATCACGCCGCTCACCCGGCTGCTCGCCGCCATCCCGGAGCCGGTGGTCGGCGCCGCGGGGCTGATCATCTACGCGGTGATCGCGACGATGGGGTTCGGCATGCTCAGCCGCGAGAACCTCAGCCACGGCACGAACGGCATCGTGGTGGCGCTGGCGCTCTGCGTCGGTCTGCTGCCGGTCTTCGCCCCCGACATGTACGCGGGCCTGCCGGTGTGGGCCCGGACGGTGTTCGGCAGCGGGGTGGCCGCCGGGGCCCTGGCCGCGGTGATCCTCGCCGCGGTGTTCTCCCGGCTGGGCCCCGCCGACGACGGACCACCGGACCGCACACCCCGGTGAGCACACGCGAGGACGCCCGCACCCTTTCCCGGGGTGCGGGCGTCCTCGTCGTGCAGGGGGTGCGGGCTCAGCCCAGGCCGCGGGCGTCCTGCTTCAGGGCGGTGTCCACGGTCAGGGCCGTCGCCACCACCAGGCTCAGCAGCGGCTCGGGCAGCTGGTAGTGGATCTGGAGGACGTAGTTGTCCGCCGTCGTGAACAGGGTCTTCGCGAGCCCTTCCCAGGTCTTGGTGATCCGGGCGACCTCGGCGCCGTTGTGGTCGACGATCGCGAAGTTCCAGGCGCGCCAGTTCTCGGCCTTGATCGCGCCGATCTGCTGCCCGTTCACCATGATGGCGAAGTTGATCTTGCCGATGGCGTTCTGCTGAACGATCTCGCCGACCGGCTGCCCGTCGGGGCGCTGCACGATGACCTTGGACTTGATGAACTTCGCCGGGCGGGTCAGCAGCAGCTGCGGCTGGCCGTAGGCGTCGCGGATCTCCAGCCGGTGGGTCAGGTACTGGTCGATGCTGGTCAGGAACCGCAGCACCTTGCGCAGGGCGCCCTGGCCGACCTGGACGACCGACCCGAGGGTGTTGCCGTGCTGGTCGAAGACGCTGTACTCGTTCGTCAGCTCGATCAGCTTGGCCTTCTGGTTCACGACCAGGACCTGCTGGTTGAAGAGCGAACCACCGCCGGGGACACCGCCCTGCGGGTGCTGCGCGCCCTGCTGGGGAACCGCCTGCTGCTGCGGCACCGGGGCCTGCCCGGGAGTCTGCGGCTGCGGCTGCGCGGGGGCCTGCGGCTGCGACTGTGCGGCAGCCTGCTCCTGGCCGCCACCGGCGGGGTTGGTGTGCTCGGTCCACTGGGAGCCGTCCCAGTAGCGCAGCAACTGGGGGACGCCGTGCGGATCCGGATACCAGCCCGCAGATACGTTCGAGTGCGTTGTCACCCGGGCACACTATCTCGCCATGGCCGGAACGGAACCGCTCGTCCATGAATCCACAGGTCCACCGGCTCTCCTCCCGCACTGCTTGAATCTTCAACGCACCACGTACGATGTGCGGGATGAACAGGCTGAGCGAGGGCGCGGAACGGGTGCGCGGCACCGGTGTGCCGGTCGTGCTCGCCTGGGTGTTCGTCCTGGTCGCCCTGGTCGCGTGCTGCTCACCGCAGTCCGTACGGCCCCACTCCTCGCCCGAGTTCGCCCCCGCCCCGGCCCTCGCGACGCTGACCGACCTCACCGTGGTCCGGGTCGTGGTGGCCGACGCCCCCCGCGACCGGGGGGTGGGCGACTCCTGTCACGGCACGTCGGAACACTCGGCGCCCGTCGTACTGCCCGGCCAGCCGGCCCCGGCCGCCGTCCCCTCGGCCGCCGTGGCACTCCTGCCGGCCCGGCCCCTCACCGGCGGTGCCTCGATCCGGGGCCCCTCCAACGACGCGGCCGACGAGGCCGACCCCCTTCGCCTTCAGGTTCAGCGGACCTAGGACGGCCGGGGATGCGCCGTGCCCGTCCCCGGGACGACGGCTCCCCCTTGCGCCGCAGTCCGTCCTGCCGATCCGATGAACCGAAGGACCCGTCATGGCTTCCGCCAACAAGCAGCACACCCCTGCCGCCGCCCGCCGCGCCAAGCTGGAGGAGGCCCGCCGTCAGGAGCGGGCCCGCGAGCGCCGCTCCCGCGTCATCACCCTCACCCTCGGCGTCCTGGTGGTCGCCGGTCTCGTCGCCGGGGGCGGTTATCTGATGAACGCCGCCGATGAGCAGGACAAGGCCGAGGCCACCGCGAAGACGTCGCCCGTGAACGGCGAGAAGAGCTGGGACAAGCTCACGCAGAACCACGTGGAGAAGACCGTCGCCTACCCGATGAACCCGCCGGTCGGCGGCGACCACAACGCGGTGTGGATGAACTGCGACGGCGACGTCTACACCGAGGCCGTACCGAAGGAGAACGCCGTCCACTCGCTGGAGCACGGCGCGGTGTGGGTCACGTACACCAGCGAGGCGAAGCCCGCGGACATAAAGAAGCTGAACGAGCGGGTCTCGTCCACCCCGTACTCGCTGATGAGCCCGGTCGAGGACCAGGCGGCGCCGCTGATGCTCAGCGCCTGGGGGAAGCAGCTCACCGTGAAGAGCGCCACCGACGCCCGCGTCGCGCAGTTCTTCACGAAGTACGTGCAGGGCCCGCAGACCCCGGAGCCGGGCGCCGCCTGCACCGGCGGGATCGCCAAGTGACGTCCGTCCCGCGCACGTCACGGCCCCTGGTGCTGGCCGGCGGGGCGGTGCTGCTGCTGGCGCTCGCCCTGATCGCGCTGACGTTCGTACGCCCGTCGACGTCGGCGCCCGCCGCGTCGGCGTCCGCGTCCGCCCCGGCCAAGACCTCGGCCGACGTGGGGTTCGCGCGGGACATGGCGGTCCACCACCAGCAGGCGGTCGAGATGTCGTTCATCGTCCGGGACCGCACCTCGGACGAGGCGGTGCGCCGGCTCGCGTTCGACATCATCAACACCCAGGCCAACCAGCGCGGCATGCTGCTGGGGTGGCTGGAGATGTGGGGCCGGGCGAAGAGCTCCCCCGGACCGCCCATGGCGTGGATGGGGCACTCCTTCACCCCGCGCGGTGACGGCGCGCTGATGCCCGGCATGGCGACCGACGCCGAGCTGGACGCCCTGCGGGCGGCCAAGGACAAGAAAGCCGAGATCCTCTTCCTGAGGCTGATGACCGCGCACCACAGGGCCGGCGCCGAGATGGCGCGGGCGGCGGCTGCGGCGGCGGGGACCGAGGAGATCAGGAACCTGGCGTCGGGCATGGCACTCGCCCAGAATTCGGAGATCGCGCTCATGGCGGACATGCTCAAGGAGCGCGGAGCGTCCGCGTCCTGAGACGGACCGGGCCCCGCCGCGGGGCGGGGCCCGGTTTGCCCGGATCGGGACCGTACTGACGTGCGGAATCGCATAGGCTCAGGACCGATATGAAGAGCAACCTCACACCGCTGGGGCCCAAGGCCGACAAGGACACCGTCCGGCGCAGCAATCTGAGCCTCGTGCTGCGGGCCGTCCGCGACGAAGGGGAGGGGGAGGCGACCCGGGCCGGCGTCGCCGCGCGCGTGGGGCTGACCCGGGCCGCCGTGTCCTCGCTCGTCGAGCAGCTGCTGGAGAGCGGCTTCCTCACCGAGTCCGGCAAGACGTTCAGCGGTCAGGCCGGCCGCCCCGGGACCGCGCTGAAGACGGCCCGCACGGGACCGGCCGGGCTCGGGGTCGAGGTCAACATCGACTACGTCTCGGTGTGCGTGGTCGACCTGGCGGGCACCGGCCGGGTCCGGCTCACCGAGCACCTGGACAACCGGGGCACCCCGCCCGACGAGGTGCTCGCGCGCGCGGCCCGGATCGCCGCCCGCACCCTGGACTCGGCGCAGGAGCAGGAGCTGTACCCGGTCGGCGTGGCTTTGGCGCTGCCGGGCCTGGTCTCGGGCGGCGCGGTGCGCCAGGCGCCGAACCTGGGCTGGAACCGGGTCCCGGCCGAGGAGTTGTTCGCCGCCGCGCTGGCCGCCGAGCACCCGGACCACCGGGCGCTGCCGGTCCGCTCGGAGAACGAGGCGAATCTGGCCGCGCTGGCCGAGCTGTGGTTCGGCGGCCTGGAGCGCATCCGCAGCTTCCTCTATCTGACCGGCGAGATCGGCGTGGGCGGCGCGGTGGTCATCGACGGCGAGCTGCTGCGCGGGGCGCACGGCTTCGCCGGCGAGATCGGGCACGTGGTGGTGGACGCGCGGGGCCCGCAGTGCCGCTGCGGTTCGCGCGGCTGTCTGGAGCAGTACGCCGGACAGGCGGCGCTGCTGCGGGCGGCCGGGGTCGACGGGGGCGGCGGGCTCGGGGTCGCGGAGCTGGAGAAGCGGGTGCGGGCCGGCGACGAGCGGGCGGTCGGCGCGGTCGCGGAGGCCGGCCGGATGCTGGGGCGGGTGCTGTCGGGTTCGGTCAACCTGCTGGACCCGGACGCGGTGGTGCTCGGCGGGATCTACCGGAACCTGATGCCGTGGCTGTCGCCGCCCGCCGACGAGGAGCTGACGGGCCGGGTCGTGTCCGGGCTCTGGTCGCCCGGCGGGGGCCGGCTGCGTGCGTCGTCGGTCGCGGGTGACGCGGCGCGGGGCGCGGCGGCGCTGGTGATGACGGACGTGCTGGCCGACCCGGCGGCGTACGCGCGCCCGGCGATGGCCTGAGGCGTACGCGGCACACGGAGAAGGGGGCGGACGCACCGCGTCCGCCCCCTTGTCTACCTGTCCGGTGGTGTCAGCGGACGCCGAGCAGGTGGTCCATCGCCAGCTGGTCCAGGGCCTCGAACGCCATGCCGCGTACGGCCGCCGCGTCCACGTCGAAGTCCTCGAAGGCGGAGCGGTCGGCAAGCAGGCCGGCCACGCCGTCCTCGGCGGTGCGCTGGGCGAGCTCGTCCAGGCGGGAGGCGCGCAGGGCCTCCTGGACGGCCGGGTCGGCGCGGAAGGCGGCGGCGCGCTCCTTGAGGATCAGGTAGTTGCGCATGCAGCCGGCGGCGGAGGCCCAGACGCCGTCGTAGTCCTCGGTGCGCGGCGGCTTGAAGTCGAAGTGGCGCGGGCCGGCGTAGTCGGAGTTCTCCAGGAGGTCGACGAGCCAGAACGCCTGGCGCAGGTCGCCGGCGCCGAAGCGGAGGTCCTGGTCGTACTTGATGCCGGACTGGCCGTTGAGGTCGATGTGGAAGAGCTTGCCCGCCCACAGGGCCTGGGCGATGCCGTGCGGGAAGTTCAGCCCGGCCATCTGCTCGTGCCCGACCTCCGGGTTGACGCCCACCATCTCGGGGCGCTCCAGGCGCTCGATGAAGGCGAGGGCGTGGCCGATGGTGGGGAGGAGGATGTCGCCGCGCGGCTCGTTCGGCTTGGGCTCGATGGCGAACTTCAGGTCGTAGCCCTGCTCGGTGACGTAGTCGCCCAGGAGGTCGAAGGCCTCCTTCATGCGGTCGAGCGCGACGCGGATGTCCTTGGCGGCGCCGGACTCGGAGCCCTCCCGGCCGCCCCAGGCGACGTAGGTGGTGGCGCCGAGCTCGACGGCCAGGTCGATGTTGCGCAGGGTCTTGCGCAGGGCGTAGCGGCGGACGTCGCGGTCGTTGGCGGTGAAGGCGCCGTCCTTGAAGACGGGGTGCGTGAAGAGGTTCGTCGTGGCCATGGGGACGACGAGTCCGGCCGCGTCGAGCGCCTGGCGGAAGCGCTTGACGATGCCCTCGCGCTCGGTGTCCGTCGAACCGAAGGGGATCAGGTCGTCGTCGTGGAAGGTCACGCCGTACGCGCCCAGCTCGGCGAGCCGCTGGACGGAGTCGACCGGGTCGATCGCGGTGCGCGTGGCGTCACCGAAGGGGTCGCGGCCCTGCCAGCCCACGGTCCACAGACCGAAGGTGAACTTGTCCTCGGGGGTCGGTGCGAAGCGTTCCGTCATGGTGGTGCCGCCTTCGGGGCCGTGGTTCCGCAGCCGGTCGGGCGGCCGAACCTCAATTTGTTCACTGTCATGACTAATCATGCACGGGTCGCCCGCGTGACGTAAAGCCCCCGTTACGAAGTCCTCAGCACGGTGCCGCCGGGGAGGAGGAACGACCCCTGTTCCGGACGCGTCCGATCGCGTAATTTGTTTTGCGTACGATCAAATACCCGGCGGTGCGACTTCCCGCAGCCGGGGCCCACGAGCAGCGAATGAGGTCAGCCATGCCGCCGCATACCGTCGTCATCGGTGTGGACAGTTCCACCCAGTCCACCAAGGCGGCGTTCGTCGACACCGCCACCGGCCGGCTGCTCGCGGTCGGCCGCGCCCCGCACGTGGTCACCGGCGAGGGCGGCGCGCGCGAGAGCGACCCCGAGATCTGGTGGCAGGCCCTGCGCGACGCGGTCGCCGCCGGGCTGAAGGAGTCCGGGGTCGCGGCGGCGGACGTCGCGGGGATCGCGGTCGCCGGCCAGCAGCACGGGCTGGTCGTCCTGGACGCCGGGGGCCGTCCGCTGCGCCCCGCCCTGCTGTGGAACGACACCCGGTCCGCCCCGCAGGCCGCGGCCCTGACCGCCGCGCTCGGCGGCCCGGACGCCTGGACCGCGCGCACCGGTTCGGTCCCGGTGGCCGCGATGACCGCGTCCAAGTGGCAGTGGCTGCGGGAGAACGAGCCGGAGACCGCCGAGGCGGCGGCCGCGGTGCGCCTCCCGCACGACTTCCTGACCGAGCGGCTGGCCGGCCGGGCCGTCACCGACCCGGGCGACGCGTCGGGCACCTGCTGGTACTCCACCGCGACCGGCGCCTACGACCCCGAACTGCTCGCGCTCATCGGTCTCGACCCGGCGCTGCTGCCCGAGGTGGCGGCGAGCGGCGCGGCCCGGGTCGGTTCGCTGACGGAGGCGGCCGCCGAGGCGCTCGGGCTGCCCGCCGGGATCGCCGTCGCGGCGGGCACCGGGGACAACATGAGCGCCGCCGTCGGGCTCGGCCTGGGCGGCGCGGGGCTCCTGGACCACCCGGTGCTGAGCCTGGGCACCTCGGGCACGGTCTTCGCGGCCTCGCGGACCAGGCCGGCCTCGGCCGCGCTCTCCGGGTTCGCGGCGGCGGACGGCACGTACCTGCCGCTGGCCTGCACCCTCAACTGCACGCTCGCCGTGGACAAGGTGGCCGCCCTGCTCGGCCTGGACCGCGATGACGCGGCGCCCGGCGGCGAGGCGGTCCTGCTGCCCTACCTGGACGGCGAGCGCACCCCGGACCTGCCCATCGCCGCCGGTCTCCTCACCGGACTGCGGCACGACACCACCTCGCGGCAACTGCTCGGCGCCGCCTACGAGGGGGCGGTGTTCACCGTGCTGCGGGCGCTGGACGAGCTGTTGCGGGCCTGCGGGCTCGATCCGGCCGACCCCGAGGTGGCGGGCCGGCCGCTGCGGCTGATCGGCGGCGGGGCCCAGGGCCGCGTGTGGGTGGAGACCGTACGACGGCTCTCCGGGCGGCCGGTGATCGTGCCGGGCGCCGGGGAGTTGGTGGCGCTGGGCGCGGCGGCGCTCGCCACTTCGGCGGCCACGGGGGCGGACCCGGTCGCCGTGGCGGCCGGCTGGGACACCGGCGCGGACCTGCTCCTGGAGGCCGTGGAACGGGATCTGACGGCGTGGAACCGGATCGCTTCCGTCCTGGACCGGGCGGCGGGGCCGCTGCTCGGCGGGGACCGCACCGGCTGACCGGACGCCAGGAGCCGTCGTGCGCAGGGCGTCCCGCGTACGACGGCGACCAGCCGTTTTGGATAGCGAACTGATGTTCACTACTATCCGGCGATGATCATAAGAAGAAGGCTGACGGTCGGGGTGGGCGTCCTGCTCGCCACCCTGACCGCCGGGCTCGGCTCGGTGCTTCCCGCATCGGCCGATGAACCCCCCACGAAAGCCTCCCCCAAGGTCGAGCTGGTCCTCGACGTCAGCGGTTCCATGCGGACCCGTGACATCGACGGCCGGTCCCGGATGAGCGCGGCGAAGCAGGCGTTCAACGAGGTCCTGGACGCGGTGCCGGAGCAGGTGCAGCTCGGCATCCGCACCCTCGGCGCCGACTACCCGGGCGACGACCGCAAGGTGGGCTGCAAGGACACCAGGCAGCTGTACCCGGTCGGCCCGCTGGACCGCACCGAGGCGAAGACCGCCGTCGCCACGCTCGCCCCCACCGGCTGGACCCCGATCGGCCCCGCCCTGCTCGGCGCCGCCGACGACCTGGAGGGCGGCGACTCCACCCGCCGGATCGTGCTCATCAGCGACGGCGAGGACACCTGCGGCCCGCTCGACCCGTGCGAGGTCGCCCGTGACATCGCGGCGCGCGGCATCCACCTGGTCATCGACACGCTGGGCCTGGTGCCGAACGCCAAGATCCGCCAGCAGCTGACCTGCATCGCCGAGGCCACCGGCGGCACCTACACCGCCGTCCAGCACACCGAAGAACTCTCGGGCCGCGTGAAGCAGTTGGTGGACCGGGCGGCGGAGCCCGTCGTCACCCCGGTCGCCACGAAGGGCGCCGGCAGCTGCGCGGACGCACCGGTGCTCGAGCCGGGCCTCTACACCGACCGCGAGAAGTTCGCCGAGCACCGCTGGTACAGGGTCGACGTGTTCCCCGGCCAGGAACTGCGCGCCTCCGTCAGCGTGTTCGCCGACCGCGCCGTCAACAACGACTACGGGATGCTGCTGCGCGCGGTGACCACGCACGGCCGCGAGATCGTCCGGGGCTCCGAGTCCGGGACCGGACGCACCGACGCGATCTCGTCCGGGCTGCGCTACCCGAAGCCCGGGCAGGACGACAACGACAGCAAGCCGGCCGCGGAGACCGTCTGCCTCCAGGTCAGCAACTCGTTCTCGGCCCCGGCCTCGGTGAAGACCACCCCCGGCATGCCGCTCGAACTGACCATCGACGTGGTGGACGCGCCCGACGAGGCGGCGGACGTCGCGGCGTTCGGTCTCGGCCACGGCTGGTGGCTGCTGGGCCTGCTCACCCTGACCGGTCTGATCGTGGGTCTGCTCTTCGGCTGGATCTCGCGCTGGCGCGTCGCTGTCTGGAGGACCCCCTGATGTCCCGTACGAGACGCGTGCTCGCGGGTGCGCTGCTGACCGGCCTGACCCTGCTGGCCGGGGCCTCGGCCGCCGCGGCCGACGACGCGTCGGCGAGCCCGAGCCCCTCCGGTGACGGCTCCGGCCCCACGGAGGCGGGCACCGCCTTCCGTACCGCCACGGCGATCCAGCAGGGCGAGACCGCCACCGCCGGGGCCTCCACCGGCGACTACCTGTACTGGGTCTTCCCGGCCGACGCCGGGCAGCGCGCCACGGTGACCGCGAAGGTCACCCTGCCCGAGAGCGCCACCCGGCACGGGGCGCAGACCTGGCAGGTCGACGTGTACGACGGGCTGCGCCGCCGCCAGGCCTGCATGTACGGCAAGCAGACGGGCACGGCCGCGACCGACGCCGCGACGGTCGAGCTGACCTGTGTGCTGCGTACCGTCCGGGCCATGGCCGAGCCCTGGGCCAACGACCCGCTGCCCGGCAGCTACTACGTCCGCCTCACGGTCACGGACCTGGCGCAGGCCGACCTCGGTCTGCCGGTGCACACCGAGGTCGAGGTCGACTCCAAGGACCGGGGCGGTTCCGCCGACGTCGACGGCGGCCTTTCCGAGCCGCTGGTCCCCGGGACCTCCTCGGCCGACCTGGCATCGGCCGACGCGGACGCCACGGACGCCTCCGCCGAGCCGGTCGCGCTCGCCGGTGAGCCGGAGGACGGCTGGTCCTCGGGCTGGTGGACCAGCCGCTGGCTGTGGACGGCGGGCGGCGGCGTGCTCGCCGCGCTGGCGGGCGTCTTCGGCTACTCCGTCACCCGGGGCCGGGGCCGCCCGTCCCACGTGCCGCCGGGCGCCTGACGACAGGTCGGCCGCCGGACCGGCCCCGCGGGTGAGGGGCCGGTCCGGCGGCGTCACGGGCCGGGGGGCGCTCCCCGCCTCCCCTGGAAAACGAACGCCCCGTCGGGCCTGGGCGGGCCGCCCTGGTAGGCGGTGCGGGTGCGGCGCGCCTCCAGCTCGACGACGGTGGCCCGGGTCCGGAAGGCCAGGCGTACGCCGGAGGGCTGGGCCTCGGCCAGGGCGAGCTGTCCGTCCGGCGCCTGGGCGCGGGCCGCGGCGGGCAACCGGTGCGCGAGCAGCCCGGCGTCGGTGCGCTCCACGTCGAGCGCGCCGCGCAGCAGGCCGGTGGTGACGGGGGTGATGAAGGAGAGGGGTGCGGGGGTGTCGGCGCTCATGGCTCCCCCTGGGATCGCGGGTGCGGCTGGGCGATTTACGGGTGCCCGGGCGCGGGCCAGTTGCGCAGAAGGGTGTCGAGCGCGTCCAGGGACCGGGTCCAGGACTCCTGCGAGTCGGGCGCGCTGTGGCTGAACCCGCCCTGGGCCTCCAGGCTGACGAACCCGTGGAAGACGCTGCCCAGCAGCCGCACCGCGTGCGTCTGGTCCGGCTCGGTCAGGTCGTAGCCGCGCAGGATGGCCCGGGTCATCCGCGCGTGCCTGCCGCCGGCACTGGCCGCCGCCGCTTCCGGGTCCAGCTTCATCTGGGCCGCCGCGTAACGGCCGGGGTGCTCGCGGGCGTAGTCCCGGTAGACGTCGGCGAAGGCGCTCAGCGCGTCCTTGCCGGCCCGCCCCGCGAGCGCGGCGGCGCCCCGGTCGGCCATTTCCTCCAGGGCGAGCAGGGCGATCCTGGTCCGCAGGTCCTGGGAGTTCTTCAGGTGCGAGTAGAGGCTCGCGACCTTGACGTCGAACCGCCGGGCCAGCGCCGAGACGGTCACCTGCTCGAAGCCGACCTCGTCGGCCAGCTCGGCGCCCGCCCTGGTCAGGCGTTCCGCGGTCAGGCCCGCGCGCACCATGGTCGCCTCCTCGTCCGGTGACGGCCATCATGCGCTTGCCTAAGAGCCTTAGGCAAATCCGGAGTTCCTCAAGGAATGCGTCCGCCCGACGGCACGTTGCCGGATCGATATGTCTGATTTATCGCCCTGAGTCCGGTACACCGGTCAGACTGTTCCAGACTGATCCCGTCGGCCTCACGGCCCGCGACGACTCAGGCCCGCCGTCCCGGTCGGGGCCCGTCGACCCAGGAGAGAAACCTCATGCGTCTGCGCACCGCTCTCACCGCCGCCGTCACCGCTGCCGCCGCCGCGGCCCTGTCCGCACCCCCCGTCTGGGCCACAACCGCTCCCCCGGCCGCGCAGGCCCGCGCGACCGCCCCCTGCCAGGAGAAGAACCTCCGCATCTCGGCCGGACCCGGCGGGCGGCAGAACACCGCCCGGATCTCCGTGGTCAACGAGGGCGGCCGCGCCTGCGCCGTGGACCGCGTCCCGACGGTGACGTTCCGGGGCCTGGACGGCTCGGCACAGCCCGTACCGCCGGCGACGAGCGGGCCGTACGTGCTGTCGCCGGGCGAGCGCGGGTACGCGGCGGTGCGCACGGCGGCGCCGGGGACGACCGAGGGCCATGTCGTGCGCAGCCTCTCCGTGGCGGCGGACCCGGCGCACTACGGGGTGACGTTCGGGGCGCCGGCCGTCGGCATGGCGGACGGCATCCGGGTGTGGGAGCCGGTGACGACGCTCTGGCACACCTCGCCGGGCGCCGCCGCCCGGGCCCTGGCGGCGGGCACACGGTAGACCTCGCCGCCGCGGACACGCGCGGAGGCGGGACGGCCCCCCTCCTGCCGTCCCGCCCCCGCTCAACCGGTCAGGCGCCCCGCACCGTCACCGTGCCCGTGCCCTCCCCCGTCGCCCCCGTGGCCTCGTCGACCACGCGGTACGGGCGCTCGGTGCGTTCGGAGGTGACCGTGAGGGTGTCGCCCTCGCACGTCACCCGGAAGGTGGCGGCGGTGGCGCCCGCGTGGTCCGGCACCGTCACCGTCGTGCCGGACCCCTCCGCGCCGCCCCCGAAGACGCGCAGCGTGAGTCCGTCCAGCCAGTCGCCGTCGGGGCGCTGGTCGTCACCGCCCCAGGGCAGGACCGCGCCGGGGCGGACGAGGACCGGCAGGCTGTCGAAGCCGTGGGTCTCGTGGCGCCAGACGGGTCCGGTGACCGTCTCGCCGGTGAGCAGGTGGGTCCAGGTGCCCTCGGGGACGTAGTACTCGACCTGCCCGTCCTCGGTGAAGACCGGGGCGACCAGCAGGTCGGGGCCGAGCATGTACTGCCGGTCCAGCATGCGGGTGGTCGGGTCGCCGGGGAATTCGAGCAGCATGGGCCGCATCATCGGGACGCCCGTGCGGTGGGCGGTGGCGGCGGCACCGTAGAGGTACGGCATCAGCCGGTGCTTGAGCAGGGTGAACTTGCGGGCGACGTCCACCGCCTCCTCGCCGAACTCCCACGGCACCCGGTACGACACGTTGCCGTGCAGCCGGCTGTGCGAGGAGAGCAGGCCGAAGGCGAGCCAGCGCTTGAAGACGGCCGGGTCCGGGGTGCCCTCGAAGCCCCCGATGTCGTGGCTCCAGAAGCCGAAGCCGGACAGGCTCAGGGACAGGCCGCCGCGCAGGGACTCGGCCATCGCCGTGAACGAGGCGAAGCAGTCGCCGCCCCAGTGGACGGGGAACTGCTGCCCGCCGGCCGTGGCGGACCGGGCGAAGAGGACGGCCTCGCCGTGGCCGCGCTCCTTCTCCAGGAGCTCGAAGACCGTCTTGTTGTAGATCTGCGCGTAGTAGTTGTGCATCCGCTCCGGGTCCGAGCCGTCGTGCCAGACCACGTCGGTGGGGATGCGCTCCCCGAAGTCGGTCTTGAAGCAGTCGACGCCCTGGTCGAGCAGGACGCGCAGCTTCGCGGTGTACCACTCGCGCGCGGCGGGGCTGGTGAAGTCGACCAGGGCCATGCCGGGCTGCCACAGGTCCCACTGCCAGACGTCACCGTTGGGGCGGCGGACCAGATGGCCCAGTTCGGCGCCCTCCGCGAACAGCGCCGACTTCTGGGCGATGTACGGGTTGATCCACATGCTGATCCGCAGCCCGCGTTCCTTGAGCCGGGCGAGCATGCCCTCCGGGTCGGGGAAGACGTCCGGGTCCCAGAGGAAGTCCGACCACTGGTACTCGCGCATCCAGAAGCAGTCGAAGTGGAAGACGGAGAGCGGGATCTCGCGTTCTGCCATGCCGTCGACGAACGAGGTGACGGTCGCCTCGTCGTACGAGGTGCAGAAGGACGTCGTCAGCCAGAGGCCGAACGACCAGGCCGGCGGGAGCGCGGGGCGGCCGGTGAGCGCGGTGTAGCGGGCCAGCACCTCCTTCGGCGTCGGTCCGGCGACGACGAAGTACTCCAGCGACTGGTCCTCGACGCTGAACTGCACCTGCCCCACCGACTCCGAGCCGACCTCGAAGGAGACCTTGCCGGGGTGGTTGACGAAGACGCCGTAGCCGCGCGAGGAGAGGTAGAACGGGATGTTCTTGTAGGCCAGTTCGCTGCTGGTGCCGCCGTCCGCCTGCCAGATGTCCACGCTCTGGCCGTTCTTGACGTACGGGGTGAAACGCTCGCCGAGCCCGTAGACGTTCTCGCCTATGTCGAGGGCGAGTTGGGCGACCATGTGGTGGTCGCCGTCGGGCGTGGTGGCGAAGGCGGTGCCCTTGGCGTCGACCGCGGTCAGGCGGCGCCCGTCGGCGTCGAGGAAGGTGATGCCCCAGGGGCCTTCGCCGTCCATCCGCAGTGTGAGCGGTCCGCTGGTGAGTTCGGTGACGGCGCCGTCCTGGCGGGTACGGGCCCCGGAGGCAGCCGGGTCGAGCCCGGGGAAGGCGAAGTCCGGGCCCCGGTGGGCCTTTCCGGCGTGGTGCGTGGTGCGGACACCGATGATCCCCTCGGCGGGGGAGAAGCAGTCGACGGTGATGAGCGGGGTGTTGAGGGTGTCGCCGCGCGCGGCCACCCGTTTCACGGCGGCGTACGCGGTGAACTGGTCGGCGCTGACGCGCAGATCGCGGATCTCGGTCGCGTAGGAGGCGCGTACGCCCTCACGCATGAGCCAGAAGCCGTCGGTGAACTTCATGCGGACTCCTTGCCGGGGGCAACTGGAGGGGGAGGAAGAGGGGGACGCGCGGCGGTGCGGTTCACTCGCCGGCCCCGGTGAAGCCGAGCCAAGCCAGCCGGACCGTGCCGCGCAGGGTGATCCGCAGGTCGCGGACGCCGGAGGCGGTCAGACCGGCCCGGAGGGTGCGGTAGTCGTACGGTCCGCCGGTGGCGGGTACCGGGACGGTGACGGTGGTGCCGTCGATGGTGAGCAGGACGGCCCCCTCCCCCGAGGCGGAGGCCTCGACGCCGTTCGTTCCGGCACCGAAGTCGCAGCGGCGGTAGAGGAGTTCGTTGGATTCGGCGGTGGCGGTGACCGCGTCGTCGTCGGTCTTCATCCGGTCGACGATCTCGGTGCCCAGCTGCTCGTCGTAGTCGGCGGCCTCCAGGCCGCGGGCCAGGACCGGGCGCGGCGCGGCCGGTTCCCCCTCCACCGTGACGACCGTGACGGCCCGGATGTCCGTGCTGGAGGCGCCCGCCTGGATCTCGTACGCGCCGGGCTCGACGCTCCAGCGGCCGTGCGCCACGTCCCAGTGGCCGAGCTCCTCGACGGGCACGGTGAACGCGACGCGCTCCTCGGCGCCGGGGCCGAGGTGCAGCCGGCGGTGTCCGGCCAGTTGGCGCAGCGGCCGGGTGACGGACGGGGCCACGGCCCGTACGTACAGCTGGGCGACCTCGTCGGAGCCGACGGTGCCGGTGTTGGTGACGGTCAGCGAGACGTGCAGCAGGTCGCCCTCGCGTACGGCGGTCAGGGCGCTGTACGCGAAGTCGGTGTAGGTGAGGCCGTGGCCGAAGGGGAAGAGCGGGGTGCCCTCGTAGTAGAGGTAGGTCTGCCGCGAGCCGATGACGTCGTAGTCGAGGAGCCCGGGCAGTTCCGCGTCGGAGGCGTACCAGGTCTGCGGCAGCCGGCCGGCCGGGGAGACGTCGCCGGCGAGGACACGCGCGAGGGCGGTGCCCGCGGCCTGGCCGCCGTGCGCGGTCCACAGCAGTGCGGGCAGGGTGGCGGCGGCGTCGGCCAGGGCGTACGGGTAGGCGGAGGTGACCGCCAGGACGGTGCGCGGGTTGGCGGCGTGGGCGGCGCGCCAGAGGCGTTCCTGCTGGGCGGGCAGGTCGAGGGTGGTGCGGTCCTCGGTCTCGCGGCCGTTGATGTGCGGGTCGTTGCCGGCCACCACGATCACGGTGTCGGCGGCCGCCGCGGCGCGGGCGACGGCGTCCTCGCCGCGCTCGGTGACCTCGGTCTCGAAGACGGTGCCGGGGGCCTCGGAATTCTCTTCGCCCGGGACGGCAACCTTTACGCCGTCGGCGGCGACTGAGACATACCCACCCGTTCCGATGTGCAGAAGGCGGTGACCGCCGGCATGACCTTCCACCGCTTCCCACCGGAAGGTCTCCTGGACGATCCAGCCGCCCGGCTCGTCCGCGGAGGCGCGTACGAAGCCGTCGTCGGCGACGGAGAGGTAGCGGCCTTCGGGTTCCCGCAGGGTGATCACGCCGCCGCCCCAGTCCACCAGCGCCAGCTCGGACGGGGTGTCGGCGCAGGTCAGCGGGGGCAGGTCGGTGCGGCCGGCGAGGAGCGCCGGGTCGAGTGCGCCCTCCGCGCCGCGCGCCGCGTCGCCGCCCGGGTCCGCCGGGGGGATGTGCAGCCAGCCGTCCGCGCACTTGATCCGGACCAGGTCGGCGCCCTCGGCGTGGATCACGCGGTCGGCGCCGAGGCGCTCGCGCAGTCCGTCGAGCGGGGTCGAGCGGTGGATCAGGGTGCCGCTGTACCAGTCGAGCTTGCAGGCGTCCGCGAGGAGTCCGACGACGGCGACGGTCCGGCCGGCCGCGGGGTCGAGCGGCAGCAGTCCGTCGTTCTTGAGGAGCACGACCGCCTGCTCGGCGGCCTCCAGGGCGAGCGCCCGGTGTTCCTCGGTGTCGAGGGCGGTGGTGTCCGCGTACGGGTCCAGGCCGGGGTCGAACTCGCCGAGTGCGAAGCGCATGTGGAGCAGGCGGCGGACGGCGGTGTCGACGTCGTGCTCGTCGAGCAGTCCCCGTTCCAGGGCGCCCTTGATGCGGCCGGTCATGACGGTGGAGTCCTGGCCGTGGTCGGTGAAGCTGTCGACGCCGGCGCGCAGGGCGGCGGCGGTCGCCTCCTCGTGGGTGTCGAAGTAGTGCTCGGAGTCGACCAGGTTGGTCGGTGCGCCGGCGTCGGAGCAGACGACCAGGGGCTGGTCGGTCCAGCCGCGCAGGTGCCGGGAGAGCAGCGGCGACACGTGGTTGGGGCGCCCGTTGACCAGGTTGTAGGCGGGCATCACCCCGGCGACCGCGCCCGCTCGGACGGCGTCGCGGAAGGCCCTGAGGTCGTACTCGTGCAGCACCCTCGGGCGGATCGAGGAGGACGAGGTGTCGCGGTCCGTCTCGTTGTTGTGGGCGAGCCAGTGCTTGAGGACCGGAGCGGTGCGCCAGTAGTGCGGGTGGTCGCCGCGCAGGCCCCGGGTGTAGGCGACGGCGATGGCGGAGGTGAGCGCGGCGTCCTCGCTGTACCCCTCCTCGCCGCGCCCCCACAGCGGGTGGCGCAGCAGATTGACGGTGGGGGCCCAGACGTTGAGCCCGACCCGGTCGTCCTGGGCGCGCTTGGCGCGGACCTCGTTGCCGACGGCCTCGCCGATCCGGCGCACCAGCTCGTCGTTCCAGGTGGCGCCGAGCCCCACGGCCTGCGGGAAGACCGTGGCCTGCCCCATCCAGGCGACACCGTGCAGGGCCTCCTGGCCGGTGCGGAAGGCGCCGATCCCGAGCCGGTCGACCGCCGGTGCGAACTGGTGCAGCATCGCGACGCGCTCGTCCGGCGTGAGCCGCTGGAGCAGATCGTCGACGCGCTTGGCGAAGGGCAGTCGCGGGTCGCGGAAGGGCTGCGGTTGTTCCGTCACGTGCGGGTCCTTCTTCAAAGGTGGGAGGTCTGGCGGTGCCGGCGCCTCGTGCGGGCCCCGGAAGGGTCTCGGACGATCTTTCGAAGCGCTTCGATGCTCAACGGCCAACCCGGGGCGTGTCAAGGGTCGGTGGCCGACCTGTGCCTCCGGCGCGGCCGAGTCGTCGCAGGAAACAGTTCGGAAACGCATCGGAGGAATCCGGCAACGAACTCTTGTGCCACACAGACCCTTCACTTAACCTCGCTGCAACATCGAAGCGCTTCGACGGAGCTTCGATGGGGCGCCCGGCGCCCTGGATTTCCCGGGACGGCGACACGTTCTGCCGCCGCCCAGTTGAACCGCTTCACCTGGGGCCGGTGACACCGGCTCAGCCAGCAACGCTCCACCTCAGACACAGGAACCGAACGGCGGTCGCCCCGCCGCGTGTCGTCCTGGTGCGCCTCGAAGGGTTGACGCAATGACGCCGAATTCCTCCCCCACCTCCCCGGCCCCGAGCCGGAGAAGCTTCCTCGCCACCGGCGCGGTGGCGGCCGTCGCCGTGGCCGGCGGGGTGCCGCTGCTCGCCGCGTGCGGCGGTTCCGGCTCCGGTTCCGGGAGCAAGGAGGGCACGACCTCGGGCAAGGCCCTGAAGAAGGTCGTACCGAGCTACGTCCCGCTGAACCTGGTCCAGCCCGATGTCCCCGGCGTCAACGGTTCGAGCCCCGGCTTCACCAAGCTCCCGGACCCGCTGGTGGTCTCGGTCAAGTCGGTCCCGGGCAAGGGTTCGGAGTTCCGGGTCATGACCCCGCTGTGGGGCACCGTCCCGAAGAAGAACAACCCGTACTACACGGCCGTGAACAAGGCGGTCGGCGCGACGCTCGACTTCGACCCGCAGGACGGCAACACCTACCAGGACAAGATCGGCGCGGTCCTCGCCGGCTCGGACATCCCGGACGTCGTGACCATCCCCGGCTGGAACATGCAGGGGCAGATCCGCAACGCCATCACCGCCAAGTTCGCGGACCTGTCCCCCTACCTGGCGGGCGACGCCGTCAAGAAGTACCCCAACCTGGCCAACATCCCCACCGGCGCCTGGCAGTACTCGGTCTTCGGCGGCAAGCTGCGCGGGCTGCCCATGCCGACGCCGATCATCGGCAACGCGATCTTCTACCGCAAGGACCTGATCGGCTCCGGCGCCGTCCCGGCGAGCGCCGACGACCTGCTGGCCTTCGGCAAGGAGTACACCGCTCCCAAGAAGAAGGTGTGGGCCTTCGACGACCTCTGGGTCTGCATCCAGATGATCTTCGGCCTGCTCCCGGACGCGCCGCACTACTGGCGGCTGGAGGACGGCAAGCTCGTCCACAAGATCGAGACGAAGGAGTACCGGGAAGCCCTGGCCTTCGCCCGCAAGCTCCACGACAACGGGTACGTCCACCCGGACGCCGAGGCCGGCAAGGACGCCGACGCCAAGATCCGCTTCACCAGCGGTCACACCGTGATGTACAACGACGGCACCGGCGGCTGGAAGGGCATGGTCACCGAACAGGCCTCCGCCAACCCGAAGTTCGACATGCAGGCGCTCGACTTCTTCAGCGCCGACGGCGGCAGTCCGACGCTCTGGCAGTCCGACCCGGCGGGCATCTTCACCTTCCTCAGCAAGAAGCTGCCCAAGGAGAAGATCGAGGAGTTCCTCGCGATCGCCGACTACGCGGCGGCGCCGTTCGGCACCGAGGAGTTCATGCTCACCAACTACGGCGTCAAGGGCACCCACTACACCATCAAGGACGGGGCCCCGACCTACACCCCGCAGGGAATCGAGGAGGCCCAGCCCTCCACGTTCCTGTTCGTCGCCTCGCCGCCCACCTCCATCGCCTACCCGGACCAGCCTCAGCTGGCCAAGGACTACGCCGGCTGGATGGCGCGCCAGGCGCCGCACGTCAAGAAGCCCATGTTCTTCGGGATGCAGGTCGTCGAGCCGCAGCGCTACGCCTCCCTGTACACCCCGTTCGACGACCTGCAGAAGGACATCCGCCGCGGCCGCAAGAAGGTCAGCGACGTGGACGACGCGGTGAACACCTGGAAGAAGAGCGGCGGCGACAAGCTGCGCGACTGGTACCAGGACGTTCTCGACAAGAACGGCTCCGGCAACTGACGCGTACGCGGCACACACCGTACGCACGAGAGGGAAGGGCCGCCGGGCACACCGGGCCCGGCGGCCGGGGTCAGGAGCACGACATGGGGAGCACAGGGTGAAGTCACGGGCCACGGTCGCGGCCGACCCGGACCGCACCGCCGGCGGGGCGAGCGCCCCGGCAGGCGGCAGCGGCGCCGGGGACGGTGACGGCGGGGAGACGAGGAGTGTCCGGGCGGGCAGGTCCCGGGCGGGCGGCGCCCGCGGATCCCGTACGGACAAGGGCGGACGGGCGGACTCGGGCAGGCGGACGGGCGGCATCACCTGGCGTCAGCGGCTGCGGCGCGACCGCACCCTGATCCTGATGACGATGCCGGCCATCGCGCTGCTGCTGATCTTCAACTACATCCCGCTGCTCGGGAACATCGTGGCCTTCCAGGACTACGACGTGTACGACCTGGGCATCACGGGCAGCCCGTTCGTCGGGTTCGACAACTTCACCCGGATCTTCGAGGACTACCGCTTCTGGGAAGTCCTGGTGAACACGCTGGTCATCTTCGTGACCCAGCTGGTCCTGTTCTTCCCCATCCCGATCGCCATCGCGCTCCTGCTCAACACGATCATGAGCGCCCGGGTCAGGGCCTGGGTGCAGGCGGTCGTCTACCTGCCGCACTTCTTCTCCTGGGTGCTCGTCGTCACCGTCTTCCAGCAGATGTTCGGCGGCGCCGGACTGGTCGCCCAGTGGCTGCGCGAGCGCGGTCACGAGGGCTTCGACCTGATGACCGACCCGGGCTTCTTCAAGTTCCTGGTCAGCGCGCAGGCCGTATGGAAGGACGCCGGCTGGGGCGTCATCGTCTTCCTGGCCGCGCTCGCCGCCGTCAACACCGACCTGTACGAGGCCGCCGCCGTCGACGGGGCCGGCCGCTGGCGCCGCATGTGGCACGTCACGCTGCCCGCGCTGCGCCCGGTCATCGCCCTGCTGCTCGTCCTGCGGGTGGGCAGCGCGCTCAACCTCGACTTCGAGCAGATCCTGCTCCAGCGCGACCAGGTCGGCGCGGGGGCCTCGGAAATCCTGGACACCTACATCTGGTGGACGGGCATCAAGACCGGCGACTTCGGCTACGCGGCCGCCGCCGGCATCTTCAAGGGACTGTTCAGCGTCGCCATGGTGCTGGGTGCCAACAAGGTCGCCCACATGCTGGGCGAGCAGGGGGTGTACTCCAAGAAATGACAACTCTCCTGGACCAAGAGAGCAGCACGGCGGCCCCCGCGCCCCGCACCGAGACGCCACTCCAGCGCGCCCTGCGCATCGAGCCGCGCCCGGTGTGGGAGGAGGAGCCGACGAAGGCCGGCCTCGCCTTCAAGGGCATCGGGCTCGTCGCGATCTGCGCGATCGTCATCATCCCGATCTGGGTGGTGCTGGTGACCAGCCTCTCCGACACCAAGGCCATCAACGAGGCGGGCGGCCTGGTCGTCTGGCCGAAGCACATCACGTTCGTCGCGTACAAGGAGCTGCTGAGCGGGGGCGCGGTGACCCGCGCGGCCGCCGTCAGCGTCGGCCTCACCGTCGTCGGTACGGCCGTCAGCATGGTCGTCTCCGTCCTGTGCGCGTACGGGCTGAGCCGCCGCGACTCGTACGCGCACCGCCCGCTGCTGATGACGCTGATGGCGACGATGTTCTTCGGCGCCGGGCTCATCCCGACGTATCTGCTGGTCACCGGCATCGGCCTGAGCAACAGCTACTGGTCGATGATCCTGCCCAGCGCGATCAGCGTGTTCAACGTGCTGGTGCTGCGCGGCTTCTTCATGGACACCGCGCCCGAACTCATCGACGCGGCCCGCATCGACGGGGCCGGCGAGTGGCGCATCCTGCTCCAGATCATCATGCCGCTGTCGCGTGCGGTGATCGCCGTGATCTCGCTGTTCTACGCGGTCGGCTACTGGAGCCAGTGGTTCAACGCGATGCTCTACATCCAGGACAGCGACAAGTACCCGCTGCAGATGATCCTGCGTCAGCTGGTCCTCCAGCACCAGGTGCCGCCGGGCGCCATGGGCGCTGCCGTCAGCAACGGCCAGATCAACAGCCTCGCCGTGCAGATGGCCGTCATGATCCTCGCGCTGGTCCCGGTCGCGGTGCTGTCGCCGTTCGTCCAGAAGCACTTCCAGAAGGGCATGCTCACCGGCGCCGTGAAGGGCTGACCCGCTGCCCGGTCCCACTCCTTCTCCCCCTCCCCCGTTGTCCGGAAGGTGTTCGCCATGCGCGCTTCGTCCGCGCCCACGCCCCGCCGCAGAACCGTGCTCGCCACGGCGGCCGTCGCCGCCGCTGCCACCGCCCTCCCGGCCGCGGGCACCGCCGCGGCCCAAGGCCGCCACCACGACGGCGGGCCCCGGCCCCACCGCTGGCGGACGGCCGCGATCGGCGGCACCGGGTTCGTCACCGGGCTGCTGTTCCACCCCGCGGTGAAGGGCCTGGCCTACGCCCGCACCGACATCGGCGGCGCCTACCGCTGGGACGCGGCGAAGGCCCGCTGGACGGCGCTCACCGACCACATCGGCTGGGACGACTGGAACCTCCTCGGCATCGAGGCGATGGCCGTCGACCCGGCCCACCCGGACCGCCTCTACCTGGCCTGCGGCACGTACGCGCAGTCCTGGGCGTCCCCCGGCGCGGTGCTGCGCTCCGACGACCGGGGCGCCACCTGGGAGCGGGCCGACCTGCCCGTGCGGCTCGGCGCGAACGAGGACGGGCGCGGGGCCGGCGAGCGACTGCTCGTGGACCCCCGCGACAGCGGGACGCTGTGGCTGGGCACCCGGCACGACGGGCTGCTGCGCTCCACGGACCGGGGCGCGACCTGGGCTCCGGCCGCGTTCCCGGCGACCCCGTCGGAGACCGGGCAGGGCGTGATGTTCCTGGTGGCCGCCGGCCGGACGGTGTACGCGGGCTGGGGCGACGGCGGCAGCGCGCTCTACCGTACGGACGGCAGGGGCGGCTGGGAGGCGGTGCCCGGGCAGCCGTCCGGGAGCGCGGCGGTCGAGGTGCCGGTGCGGGCCGCGTACGACGCCCGGGGGCGGGCGCTGTACGTCACCTACGCGGACGCCCCGGGGCCCAACGGGCAGTCCGACGGCTCGGTGCACCGGCTCGACACGGTGACGGGTGCCTGGAGCGAGGTCACCCCGGTGCGGCCGGACGCCGCCGCCGGTGACGGCTTCGGGTACGGCGGGGTCGCCGTCGACGCGCGCCGGGCCGGCACGCTCGTCGTCACCACCAACAACCGCTGGGGGCTGATCGACACGGTGTTCCGGTCCACCGACGGCGGCGCGAGCTGGGTCTCGCTGAAGGACACCGCCGTCGTGGACGTGTCGGAGACCCCGTATCTGCGCTGGGGCGGGGACGCGGCCAAGTTCGGCTGGTGGATCCAGGCCGTCGCCGTCGACCCCTTCGACTCGCACCACATCGTGTACGGGACCGGCGCGACGATCTTCGGGACGCGCGACCTCGTCCACTGGGCGCCGGAGATCCGGGGCCTGGAGGAGTCGTCGGTACGCTTCCTCCTCGCCCCGCCCGGCAAGGGCGCCCGGCTCCTGAGCGGCCTCGGCGACATCGGGGTGATGTACCACGACTCGCTGACCGCGTCCCCGTCCCGGGGCATGGCCGTGAACCCGGTCTTCGGTACGGCCACCGGCCTCGCGCTCGCCGCGCTGAAGCCGTCGTACGTGGTGCGCACCGGCTGGCCGTCCGGTTCCGACGCGGCCGGTGCCTTCTCCCACGACGGGGGCCGCAGCTGGCAGCCGTTCGCCGCCCAGCCCGCGATCGCGCCCTCCGCGCCGGGGCCCGTCGCGGTCTCGGCGGACGGGGCGACGCTGCTCTGGTCGTTCATCCACTGGGACGGCACCAAGTACCCCGCCCACCGGTCCACCGACGGCGGCGCGAGCTGGGCCGAGGTGACGACCTTCCCCAAGGGCGGCACCCCGGTCGCCGACCCGGTCGATCCGAGGCGCTTCTACGTGTACGACACCGACACCGGGGCCGTCTTCGTCTCCCGCGACGGGGGCGCGACCTTCGGCCGGGGCGCGAGCGGACTCCCGTCCGGCGACCCGCAGTTCAAGGTGGCGGCGGCACCCGGCCGCAGCGGTGACCTGTGGCTGTCCGCGAAGGACAACGGCCTCTTCCGCTCCACGGACGGCGGGCTCACCTTCACCGCGGTGCCCGGCTGCCAGGCCTCGCACGCGCTGGGCTTCGGAAAGGCGGCCCCGGTGCGGGACCCCCGGCGGCCCGGCGCGGGCTATCCGGCCGTCTTCCAGACCGGCAGGGTCGCGGACACGTACGACGGGGTGGCGGTGCTGCGCTCCGACGACGCGGGCCGCACCTGGGTGCGGATCAACGACGACTCCCACCAGTGGGGCTGGACCGGTGAGGTGATCACCGGCGACCCCCGCGTCCACGGCCGTGTCTACCTGGGCACCAACGGCCGCGGCATCCAGTACGCAGAACCCCAGTAAGGAACCGGAGACGCCATGCCGTCCCTGCGCGACGCAGCCCGTGGCCGCATCCTCTTCGGAGGCGACTACAACCCCGAACAGTGGCCCGAGGAGGTGTGGGAGGACGACGTACGGCTGATGAAGAAGGCCGGCGTCAACTCCGTCACCCTCGGCGTCTTCTCCTGGGCGAAGATCGAACCCCGCCCGGGAGCAAGGGAGTTCGACTGGCTGGACCGGCTGATGGACCTGATGCACGCCCACGGCATCGGCGTCGTGCTCGCGACCCCGACCGCGTCCCCGCCGCCCTGGATGGGGGCGCGGCACCCGGAGACCCTGCCGCGCGCGGAGGACGGGTCCATCGTCTGGTACGGCTCGCGCCAGCAGTTCTGCGCCAGCTCACCGGTCTACCGCCGCTACGCCGCCGCCCTGACCGAGGATCTCGCCGCGCGGTACGCGGAGCACCCCGCGCTGACCGTGTGGCACATCAACAACGAGTACTGCACGCACTGCTGGTGCGACGAGACGGCGGGGCACTTCCGCCGCTGGCTGCGCAGCCGGTACGGGACGCTCGACGCCCTCAACGAGGCGTGGGGCACGGCCTTCTGGAGCCAGCGCTACGACGCGTGGACGGAGATCCTGCCGCCGCGCAAGGCGCAGTACATGAGGAACCCCACCCAGGTGCTGGACTTCAAGCGCTTCACCTCGGACGCGCTGCTGGAGTGCTTCACCGCCGAGCGGGACATCGTCGCCCGGCACACCCCGCACATCCCGGTGACGACGAACTTCATGCCGCTGTGGTCGGGGCAGGACGCCTGGGCGTGGTCGGGACAGGAGGACATCGTCTCGGTCGACGTCTACCCGGACCCGCGCGACCCGCAGGGCGGGCAGTACAACGCGATGCTCGCGGACATGACGCGCTCGCAGGCCGCCGGCCCGTGGATGCTGATGGAGCAGGCGGCGGGCGCGGTGAACTGGCGGGGCGTCAACCACCCCAAGCCCGAGGGGCTGAACCGGCTCTGGTCGCTCCAGTCGGTGGCGCGCGGCGCCGACGCCATCTGCTACTTCCAGTGGCGGCAGTCCCGCCAGGGTTCGGAGAAGTTCCACTCGGGCATGCTCGGCCACGCCGGCGAGCACGGCCGCTCCTTCCGCGAGACCCGGCGGCTGGGCACCGAACTCGCCGCGCTCGGCCCCGTGGTGTCCGGCACCGGCGTCGCCGCCGATGTGGCGGTGCTGCACGACTGGGACGCCTGGTGGGCGGGCGCTCAGGAGGGCGGTCCGTCCTCGCTGCTGGACTACACCGAGGTGGTACGGCGCTGGCACCGGGCGCTGTGGGAGAACGGCACACCCACGGACTTCGCCCGGCCCGACGCCGACCTGAGCCGGTTCAAGGCGGTCGTCGTCCCGCACCTCTACCTGCTCGGCGACGCGGCGGTCGACAACCTCGTGGCGTACGTACGGGGCGGCGGACGGCTGGTGTGCGGCTTCTTCAGCGGCATCGCGGACGTGGACGACCGGATCAGGCCGGGCGGGATGGACGCCCGGCTGCGCGAGCTGTTCGGGATCGGCACCCTGCACGAGTGGTGGCCGCTGGAGGCGGACGAGACCGTGGAGTGCGACGGCTTCCGGGGCACCCTGTGGTCGGAGGAGCTGGAGGCGGCCGAGGACGCCGAGGTGCTGGCGACCTACCGCGAGGGCGAGCTGGCCGGACTGCCGGCCGTGCTGCGCAGGGGCCGGGCGGTGTACGTGTCGACGCTTCCTGAGCCGCCGGCGCTGCGGGCCCTCCTGGCCGACGTGGTCCGGGAGGCCGGGGTGGAGCCGGTCCTGGCAGGGCTGCCCGAGGGGGTGGAGGCAGTGCGCCGGGGTGACCTGCTGTTCCTGCTGCACCACCGCCGCGAGATGGTCACCGTGGCCGTCCCCGGCGCGTACGAGGACCTGCTGACCGGGCGGTCGGTGACGGACCGGATCGCGCTCGGCCGCTACGGCGTCGCCGTGCTGCGGAGCGCCACGCCGTGACCGGACGCACGACCATCGACGGCACCTGGGAGCCGCGCCCCGCCGCCCGCTGGGAGGACGCCTTCCTGGGGGGCAACGGGCGGCACGGGGCCATGGTGTACGGCGACCCGGCCGACGACCGGGTCGTCGTCAACCACCACACCCTGGTGCGGCCCAACGGCAGTGAGCACGTCCGCCCGCCCGAGCTCGCGGACCGGCTCGACCGGCTGCAGAGCGCCCTGCTCTCCGGGGACACCAGGGCGGCGGAAGGCTTCGGTGCGGGCCGGCCCCTGGTGTGGGTGCAGCCCTTCCACCCGGCCTTCCAGACCCGGGTCCGGCCGGTGCCCGGCAACGACCCGGCGGCGGACCCGTCCTCGGGGTACCGCCGGGCGGTCGACTTCGCCACCGGTGAGATCACGGCCGCCTGCGAGACGTGGCGCAGCCGGGTCTTCGTCTCCCGCGCCGACGACGTGATCGTCCAGTGCGTCACGGGGCCGGGGCTCGCCGCGGACGTGACCCTGGACCCCGCCCTGCCCGGCGCCCCGCCGCGTCTGGCCGTCGGGCGCAGCACCGTGCTGACCCAGGACGGCGCCCGGCTGTCGCTGCGCGCGGGCTACCCCGACAGCGGCCTCGCGTACAGCGGTGTGACGGTGCTCCGGACGGAGGGCGGGCGGGTTTCGGTGGCGGGCGAGGGCGTCCGCGTCGAGGGGGCCAGGAGCCTGCTGCTGCTGACCCGGGTGCGCCGGCACGAGGGCCACCTCGACCTGACGGCGGAGTGCGCCGCGCTGCCGGGCGACGACTACACCACGCTGCTCGCCCGCCATGTGGCGCTGCACCGGCCGGCGTTCGAGCGGGCCGCGCTCACCCTGGACGCGGACCCGGCCGAACGCGAACTGCCAGGAAGTGAGTTGGTCCGGCGGCCGGACAGCCCTGCCCTGCTGGAGCGGCTGTTCGCGGCGGGGCGGTACCACCTGCTGTCCGCTTCCGGGGCCCTGCCGCCCCGGCTGACCGGGCTGTGGACGGGTGACTGGGACACCGCGTGGTCGGGGGCGTTCACCACCAACGCCAACCTCAACCTCCAGATCGCCTCGGCCGCCGCGGCGGCGCTGCCGGAGGTGTCCGAGGCCCATGCCGCCCTGGTGTACGGGCAGCTCGCGGACTGGCGGGACAACGCGCGGGCGGTGTTCGGCGCGCGCGGCCTCGTGGCCCCGTCGCACACGGACGGCGAGTCGGGGCACACCCGCCACTACCAGCGCGCCTACCCGCTGCACCTGTGGACGGCCGGCGCGGACTGGCTCCTGGAGCCGCTGGTCGAGCACGAGGAGACGACGGGGACGCGGGACCCCCGGCTGACCGCCGCCCTGCACGAGACCGCCCTGTTCTACGAGGACTTCCTCACCCGGACCGGCCCCGACGGGCGGGTGGCGGTCGTGCCCTCGTACTCGCCGGAGAACCGTCCGGCCAACGCGAGCTGGGGCACGGTCAACGCGACGATGGACCTCGCGGCGGCCCGCCACGCGCTCACCGCGTCCGCCGACCGGCTCCCCGCCGGCCCGGTCGCCGAGCGCCGGCGGGCCCTGGCGGACCGGCTCCCGGACTACCGGGTCAACGAGGACGGCGCGCTCGCCGAGTGGGCGTGGCCGGGCCTGGCGGAGACGTACGACCACCGCCACCTCAGCCACCTCTACCCGGTGTGGCCGCTGGACGCGATCAATCCGTACGACACGCCCGGGCTGGCCGCCGCCGCGCACCGGGCGCTGGAGCTGCGGGGCGCGGAGAACGACTCGGCCCACGGCCATCTGCACCACGCGCTGATCGCGGCGCGGCTGCGGGACGGGGCCCGGGCCTCGGCGGCGGTCCGGTCCGTCCTGGCGGGCGACTTCTTCCACGACTCGCTGATGAGCGCCCACTACCCGGCCCGCGACGTGTACAACGCGGACGCGGCGCATGCCCTGCCCGCCGCCGTCATCGAGTCGCTGGTCCAGTCGACGCCGCGCCGGCTGGTCCTGCTGCCCGCGCCCCTGGACGGCTGCCCGAGCGGTGAACTGCGCGGTGTGCGTACGCGGTTCGGCGCCGGACTGGATCTGCGCTGGTCGGCCGACGGTACCGCGACGGCGGTCCTGCACCCGACGCGTGACGCCCGTGTCGATGTCCGTACGGGCGACGGCAGCACGCTCACCGAAGCCTCCGCCGGCTCCCCCTCGGCTCCCCTGGAGCTGACGGCCGGCGTGGACCGCGTCCTGGAACTCCGGCCGCGGTAGCTCTCTCCCCCACCATGGAAGGACGACCATGGCACGACGCACCCGTACCCTCAACAGGCTCGCACTGGCCCCGGCGGTGGCGCTGGCGGCCCTCGTCGGCTTCGCCGCCGCCCCCGCCCAGGCCGCCGTCTGGTCCTCGTCGGACCAGTGGGGCACGTACACCACCTCCGACGGCTACACCCTCTACAACAACATCTGGGGTTCCGGCGCGGGCGCCCAGTCCGTCTGGGCCAACTCCTCGTCGAACTGGGGCGTGTGGGCGGACCACCCGAACACCGGCGGCATCAAGTCGTACCCGAACGCCAAGAAGGTGGTGAACAAGCCGATCGGCTCGCTGTCGTCGCTCACCAGCACGTACAACGTCACCGTCCCCTCGTCCGGCGCCTACAACACCTCGTACGACATCTGGGACAGCGACTACGACTACGAGGTCATGCTCTGGGTCAACTACAACGGCGCCGTCGGCCCGTTGGGCACCCCGCAGGGCACGCTGACGCTGGGCGGGCACACCTGGACCGTCTACAAGGGCGACAACGGCTCCAACCAGGTCTTCTCGTTCCTGCGGACCTCGGACTCGACCTCGGGAACGGTGAACATCCTGCCGATCCTGAAGTGGATCAAGGACACCAAGGGCTGGTGGGGCAACGAGACCATCGGTGACGTCCAGTTCGGCTACGAGATCACCTCGTCGGCGGGCGGCCTCGACTTCCGCACGAATTCCTTCGGCGTCTCCGCGGGCTGACCCGCGCGCACGTGGCCCGGCCCCCCGCCCGGGGGCCGGGCCACGTGGTCACACCGGGGCGGGCCCGGTGCTCTCCCGCACCGTCAGCTCAGGTGCCAGCAGCTCCACTTCGTCCGTGCCCCCGCCGGAGAGCTTGGCGACGACCTGCTCGACGGAGCGGCGCCCCATCTCCTGGGCCGGTATGGCGACGGAGGTGAGCCGGACGGATGCCTGGGTGGCCACCTGCTCGGGGCAGATCGCCACCACCGACACGTCCTCGGGCACGGCCCGGCCCTGCTGCCGCAACAGGTTGAGCAGCGGCTCGACCGCCGCCTCGTTCTGCACGATGAAGCCGGTGGTGCCGGGGCGCTCGTCGAATATCCGCGACAGGGTCTGGGCCATCGCCGCGTACCCGCCCTCGCACGGCCGGTGCAGGACGCGCACGCCCGTCTCCTGCGCCTTGGTCCGTACGCCGTCGACGGTCCGTTCGGCGAATCCGGTGTGCCGCTCGTACACCGCGGCGGCCTCGCCGATGACGGCGATCTCGCGGTGTCCGAGACCGGCCAGGTGTTCCACGCAGAGCGCGCCGGTCGCCTCGAAGTCGAGGTCCACGCAGGTCAGCCCGCTGGTGTCGGCGGGCAGGCCGATGAGCACGGCGGCCCGGTCGGTCTCGCGCAGGAGCGGCAGCCGCTCGTCGTGCAGTTCGACGTCCATCAGGATCATCGCGTCGGCCAGCGAGCTGCCGGCGATCCGCCGCACCGCCGCGGGCCCCTCCTCGCCGGTGAGGAGGAGGACGTCGTAGCCGTGGGTGCGGGCGGTGGTGGCGACCGCGATGGCGATCTCCATCATCACGGGCACGTACATGTCGGTGCGCAGCGGCACCATGAGCGCGATGATGTTCGACCGGCTGCTGGCGAGCGCGCGGGCGCCGGCGTTGGGGTGGTAGCCGAGCTGCTGGATGCTCTGCTCGACGCGCTCACGCGTGGAGACCGAGATGGACCGCTTCCCGCTGAGGACGTAGCTCACCGTGCTCGCCGAGACTCCGGCATGCTGCGCGACCTCGGCAAGGGTGACCATGCTGCTCTCCAGGAGGGGCGTCGTCGGATCCGGCACACGATTCGGTCCGCTGCGGCGGTTTCGGTCGAAAGAGGCGAAGCGCTTCGACTTCACCTCTCCGCCTGCGACATGCAGATAATCCGAGACTAGACCTGTCCCGCACAGCATGTCCAGACTACTGTCGAAGCGCTTCGACTCAATGTCCCGGCGAGAGCTCGTCCAGAACCGCTCGTGGCGGCAGCCGGACGGCTGCCGCCACGATATGCCCGCCCGCCGCCCGGGACATCACCGGGAGCGCGGACCGCCCGGCTCAGTCGGCCGTCGGCGTCCAGCCCGCGAGCCAGTCGGCGACCTCCTGCCCGGCCGCCGCGCTGTCGCCGAGCTGCGGCCGGTCGCCGCTCGCCGCACCGGCCCCAGGGCCGTCGTTGCGGTACTCCGCGAAGCGGTCGTCCTTCCAGGAGAAGCCGCTCATGTCGGTCCACGGCGCCGGCCGGATCGCGGCGCTCAGGGTGCTGTCGCGGACGGTGGTCATCGGGTCGAGCGTGGCGTCGCCGCCGGCGTGCCAGGGGCGACCGAGGTAGAAGGTGCCGGCGGAGACGTCGCCGTTGACCGTGGAGTTGTTGATGAGGAAGCCCTTGCGGCCGGCGGGCGTGCTCGGGGCGGTGACGTATCCGGCGGAACTGCCGTCCCACCGCTTCTTCAGCGTGATGACCGAGGCGTCGATGACCGCGCTCGCCCGGCCGAAGATGAAGTCGACGTTGCCGACGACGTAGGAGTTCTTCATGTAGACGCGGCCGAGCCTGTCCTTGGCGGCGGTGTCGAGCAGCAGGGTGTCCTGGTCGCCCTCGGTGATGATCGAGTCGAGGAACACCTTGTCGGCCGCGGTCCGCAGCGCCACCGCCTGCTGGCCGTTCATGTCCTGGTGGGCGGCCTCGTCGAAGTCGTTGGCGATGGTGAGGTTGCGGGCCTGGAAGCCGTCCGCCTCGGCCGCGACGGTCGCGCTGCCGCCCGTGCCGTACGTCCCCGACCCGTCGGGCTTGCGGGTACCGGAGGCGTTGTCGTACACGATGACGGTGCTCTTGCGGCTGGGTCCGGTGCCCTGGAGGGTGACGTTCTGCTTGGTCGAGGGGATCTTCACCGTCTCGCGGTACGTGCCGGGCGCGATGGCGATGACGGTCCGGGCCGTGTTTCCCGCGGGCACCGCGTTCACGGCGGCCTGCACGCTGCCGTACTGACCGCTGCCGTCCTTGGCGACGGTGAGCGTCTTCACGGCCGCGGCCGCGGCGGGGGCCGTGGTTCCCATGGCGGCGCGCGGCCCCGCGCCCGCCTTCACCAGCGCGGGGACGTCCTTGGCGGCGTCGAGCGTGTAGGGGTAGAAGCTGCGCGGGTCGAAGGACGCGCCGCCGCCGCTCTCGTTGCGTCCGCTCGTGCCGCTGAAGACGCTGCCGCGCTGGACGAGGGTGGCGGTGCTGTCCCGGGTGACGGGATTGTTCAGACCGTCGAAGTAGCTGTTCTCCAGGACCATGTTCGTGTGGCCGCGGGCGTAGTTGCCGTAACTGGAGGTGATGGCGGTGCCCGGGTCGTCCTGGAGGTAGTTGTTGTACAGGTGGGCGTGGGCCACGTTGTCGGTCGAGGGGTTGCGCTGTTCGGTCTCGTGGAACCAGTTGTGGTGGATCGTGATGTCGGCGGTGGTGTTCTCGGTCCAGCCGATGCCGAACGCCTTGTTGTCGTGCTGGAGCCGGTTCCAGGAGACCGTGAGGTAGGTGGTGTCCTTGCGGCTGTCGATCAGCCCGTCGGCCATGTTCCGCAGGTCGTTGTGGTCGATCCACACGTGGTGGGCGCCGTCCATCTGGATGGCGTCCCAGTCGTGGTCCTTGTCGTTCCAGGTCCCGGCGTAGGAGTCCCGGATCGTCAGGTTGCGGATGATGACGTTGTGCACCCCCTGCCCGAGGAAGAAACCCCCGCCGACGATGTGCCCCGAGGTGCCGGAGCCGATGATCGTCTTGTGGGAAGCGACCTTGATCTCCCGGCCCTTGGGGTCCATGGTGATGGCCGCCGCGACGACGATGACGTAGGGCTGCGTCGCCGTCGCGTACTTCTCCAGGTCGGCGAGCGTGCGCACGGTGACGGTCTCGCCGCCGCGCCCGCCGTACGTGCCGTTCTGCCCCAGGGCGTCGACCGAGGCGAAGCCGTCGGCCGCCTCGTCGGCCCGGACCGGGGAGACGGCGGCTGCTTCGGCCGCGTCCGCCGCCGGGGAGAGTCCGTTCACGGCGGTGACGGCGACCGTGGCCGCGAGGGCGGTGGCGACCGCTGCCGCCAGGACCATTCGCGGGCGGCGCCTGCGGTGACCGCCGCCTGCCGGTGTGCGGGAGGTGTGCTGTGCCGTTCGGTGATGCGCTGTCATGAGCTGAACCTTCGCGTCGGGGAGGTGGTGAGTCTGCGGGTAGTGGTTGCCGCCGGGGGCCGCGAGGTTGCCGGGCCCCGGCGGACGCCGGGTCAGCGGGCCACGGGCCAGCCGCTGCTCCAGTCCAGGAGGTTGACGCCGAGCTTGGGCGTCCCGTTGTCCTGGCCGTCGTAGTAGTGGTAGACGAGCAGGTCCCCGTCGACGTCGGGGAGCACCGACTGGCCACCGGGCCCGATGTACCGCCCGTGCGACTCCAGCACCGGCGTCCCGCCGTTGCTGAGCATGCTCACGCCGTTGCGGTCGTAGTACGGCCCCGTGACGCTCCTGGCGCGTCCGACCTTGACCTTGTACGTGGAACTCGTGCCCGCGCAGCACGTGTCGTAGGAGGCGAACAGGTAGTAGTACCCGTTGCGCTCGACCACGGTCGGCGCCTCCACGGCCTTGGTCCCGGTGGGGCGGGATGCCAGTGAGCGGCGCGCGGTGTCACCGGCGTACTGCTTCCCGGTGGACGGGTCGAGCCGGATCATCTTGATGCCGGTCCACCAGGAGCCGAACGACAGCCACCACCGGCCGTCGTCGTCCACGAAGAGGTTGGGGTCGATGGCGTTGTAGTCGCTCGACGGGCCGGAGGTGTACACGATGCCGTAGTCGCTCCAGCTGCCCGGTTGTCCTGTGGTGGAGCCGGCCAGTCCGATGGCCGAGGTGTTCGAGCCGAAGGACGAGACCGCGTAGTACATCAGGTACTTGCCGCCGTGGTACGAGATGTCGGGGGCCCACGGGTCGGAGGCCGGGGAGTAGTTCTTCCACCAGGCCGGCGGGGTGGCGAAAGCCGATCCCGCGCGGCCGAAGGCGGTGCGGTCGGTGGAGGTGCGCAGCTGGAGGTTGTCGCCGGTGGAGTAGAGGAGGTACTGCCCCGAGGACGTGCGGACCATCGAGGGGTCGTGGACGACGACGTCCCCGGTGACCCTGCCGGGGTTGGGGTAGGCGGACGCGCTGCCCGGCACGAGGGCCAGGAGGAGTGCGGCGGGCAGGACGGCGAGAGCCCTTCGGCGGGTGATGCGTTTCATGGGGGGCACCTGCGTTCGGTTCGGGACGTGGACTCGTGCACACAGTCGCCGTCACCCGGCAAAAGGTTGCCGCCCGGTGCCGTTTCCCTCCGCGCCCCCTGCCCGGGCGGGCCTCACGGGCGACGCGGGAACGGCCCCCACGCGACGGGCCTCCCCACGGTGTGCGGGGAGGCCCGTCGGGTGGGGCGTGGTGCTACTTGCGCAGCGCCGCCAGGTTGTCGTAGCCGATCTTCGCGTGGGCCAGGGACTGGCCGGGGACGGACGAGCTCGGGGCGTTGTCCTGCTCGATCATCGGGTTGTGGTAGTTCTTCGCGCCGACGCGGCGGAAGAAGGTCCGGTAGTCGATGACCCCGGTCCCGAACGGGACCATGTCGTAGCCCTGTCCGTTTGCCGTGTTGACGACGCCGTCCTTGGCGTGGAACAGCGGGTAGCGCTTGCTGTGGGAGCGGACGAGGGCCGCCGGGTCGAAGATGTCCTCCTGGGTGGACCCGTCGTGCGCGGTGTAGGTGTGGAACTTGTACTGGGCGACGTGCGCCCAGTAGATGTCCATCTCCAGCCACACCGCCTTCGGGTCGGTGCGCTGGAGGAAGTACTCCAGCTTGCGGATGCCGGAGCTGCGGGTCGGGCGGCCCTGGGCGTCCAGCGGGCCGCCGTCCAGCAGGAAGCCGTAGGCCGCGTCGTGGTTGTGGGTGTACAGCTTGATGCCCGCGGCGCGGGCGATCTGCCCCAGTGCGTTCCACTTCTCGGCGGCGACGTCCCAGTCGGCTGCGTAGGCGCTGCCGGTGGGGTCGCCACCGGTGCCCATGTGGTCCATGCCGAGGATGTTCGCCATCTCCAGGTGGCGCTTGAACTCGTCCAGGTCGCTGGTGGTCAGCGGCCAGGATCCGGGGATGAAGCCGTGGTTGCCCTGGGCCCGCAGCCCGTACTCGTCGAGCCAGGAGCGCAGCAGCTTCGCGCCCTCGGCCGTTTGCAGGTTGCCGCCGCCGGGCGCGTTGGCGTGCTGGCCGTACCCGGCGAACTCCACCTGCTTGTAGCCGTAGCGGGCCAGCTCGCCGAAGACCTCCCGGAAGCCGGAGGGCAGGGAGGTGCTGAGCGGGTCCCGGCCCGTGGCGTCGCGCACGGTGTACAGGATGATGCCCCGCTTGTCCGCCGGGACGAGGGACAGGCCTCTGCCGGCGCCGCGGTCGGGCGCGGGCTGGGCGAGGGCCGGCGAGGCCCCGAAGACGGGTGCGGCGACGGCTCCCGCCGCCACGGCCGTGCAGGTGCTGAGGAAGCTGCGGCGGCTGACGCCGAGGCTGCGGCGCAGGGCGTCGTGCGATCCGGATTCGTTGAACGCGGTCACGGTGTCTCTCCTTGTCGAAGACGTGCGGAACACGCTGCGCGGGCCGGTCACGCGAGGCCGGCGAGCGTGAGGAGCAGGGACTTCACTTCGGTGGCCCGGACGGGGCCGGTGAACGCGTGGGGGGTGGAGCAGAGGATGAGCGGCCCTTCTTCGTCGCTCGTGGGAAGGCGGCCGTGGCTGCCGCGGATGGGTGACGGGTCGAGCGGTACGACCGCCATGCGGTACCGCATGCCGAGCTTCTTGCGGGCGACGGCGGTCGCCGCCCGCACCCGGACGTACGGATCCTGCGGATCCATGAAGAGCTCGACGGGGTCGTAGCCGGGTTTGCGGTGGATCTCGACGAGCTGCGCGAAGTCGGGCGCGCGGGCGTCGTCGAGCCAGTAGTAGTACGTGAACCAGGCGTCCGGTTCGGCGACGGCGACCAGTTCGCCGGAGCGGGGGTGGTCCAGACCGTGGGCCTTCTTCCCCTCGTCGTCGAGGAGCTGCCCGATGCCGGGGAGGTCCGCCAGCGCCTCGCGGGCCGCCTCCAGGTCCTCGGGGCGGCGCACGTAGACGTGGGCGAGCTGGTGGTCGGCGACGGCGAAGGCCCGGGAGGCCATCGGGTCCAGGTACTCCATGCCGTCCTGGGTGTGGACCTCCAGGAGTCCGGCCCGGCGCAGCGCCCGGTTGATGTCGACGGGCCGGTCGACGCGGGTGATGCCGTACTCGGACAGGGCGACGACGGTGCGTCCCTCGCGGCGGGCGTCGTCCAGGAGGGGGGCGACGGCGCGGTCGAGTTCGGCCGCGGCGGCGAAGGCGCGCGGGTCGTCGGGGCCGTAGCGCTGGAGGTCGTAGTCGAGGTGCGGGAGGTAGCACAGGGCCAGGTCGGGGTGGCGGGTGTCGAGGATGTGCCGGGTCGCGTCGATGATCCACTGCGAGGAGACGAGGTCGGCGCCGGGGCCCCAGAAGTGGAAGAGGGGGAACGTGCCGAGTTTCCCGGTGAGTTCGTCGTGGAGGGCGGGCGGCCGGGTGTAGCAGTCGGGTTCCTTGCGGCCGTCGGCGTAGTAGACGGGGCGCGGGGTGACGGTGATGTCGGTGTCGGCGCCCATGGCGTACCACCAGCAGATGTTGGCGACGGTGTAGCCGGGGTGGCTGCGGCGGGCCGCGTCCCAGAGCTTGTCGCCCGCGACGAGTCCGTTGTGCTGGCGCCAGAGCAGGACGTCGCCGAGCTCGCGGAAGTACCAGCCGTTGGCGACGATGCCGTGCTCGGCGGGCAGGGTGCCGGTGAGGAAGGTGGACTGGGCGGCGCAGGTCACGGCGGGCAGCACGGTGCCGAGCGGGGCGTGGGTGCCGGACTGGCCGAGGGCCTTGAGGCGGGGCATGTGGGCCAGGAGCCGCGGGGTGAGACCCACGACGTCGAGGACGAGGAGCGGGGTGGGCGTGCCGGCCTTCCCTGCGGTGGTCATGGCAGCTCCTTGAGGCCGAGGTCGGCCAGCAGGTCGCGGGCGAGGGTGAGTTCGGCGGCGATGCCGTCGGCGAGCTGGACGCGCGTGCGGGGGCGCAGCTCGGCCGGGAGCGCCTGCCAGGTGTACGTCTCGACCTCCAGGTGCCGGGTGCGCGGCCGGGCCCCGCCGGCCAGTCGCGACAGGGCGGCGCGGAGCACGGACAGGGTGGAGGTGAGCGGCGGGGCGGGCGGCGCGTGCAGGGGGACGTGGAAGTGGGAGCGCCAGGGGGAACCGTCGGGCAGGGCGTCGCCGGTGACGGCCTCGTCGAGATCGTCGGTGCCGCGCAGGCCCGCGGTGGTGGGGGTGCGGGTCTGGTGCAGGAAGCGGGGCTCGGCGAAGGCGGCGAGCGCGGCGCGCACTTCCGGGAGGTGCGGGTGCTCGGCGTGCAGGGCGGCGGACAGCTGTGCCTTGACGACGGGGACGCCGGCCGTGTCGAGGGTGTCGAGTGCGGTGGCCGGGTCCTCGAAGGACGTGGCGAGGTGGCAGGTGTCGACGCAGACGCCGATGCGCGGGTGGCCGACGGCGGTGAGGGGGGCGATGGCGTCGGCGGTCGTCTCGACGGTGCAGCCGGGTTCGGGTTCGAGGCCGATCCGGATGGATTTGCCGGTGAGTTCGGCGAGGACGTCGAGGCGTTCACCGAGGGTGGTGAGGGCGGCGTGCGCGGTGCGGGCGGCCTCGGGGTCGCCGGTGTACGGGGTGCGCCAGGCGAGCGGCAGGGTGGAGATGGTGCCTTCGGTGACGTCGTCGGGCAGCAGGGCGGCGAGGAGCCGGGCCAGGTCGGTGGTGTGGGCGAGGCGTTCGGGGTCGGTCCAGTCGGGCTTGTACACCCGGTACTTGACCTCCTCGGCGCCGAACCCCTCGTACGGGAAGCCGTTGAGGGTGACGACTTCGAGGCCCCGGCCGTCGAGTTCGGTGCGCAGGGCGCGCAGTTGCGCGGGTTCGTCGGTCAGGGTGCGGGCGGCGTCCCTGGCGAGCCAGAGGCCGATGCCGAGGCGGTCGCGGCCGAGCCTCTTGCGTACGGGTTCGCAGTGGTCCCGCAGCTGGGCGCGGACCCCTTCGAGGGTTTCGGCGGGGTGGACGTTGGTGCAGTACGCGAGGTGGACGACGGTGCCGTCCGGGTGCCGGAAGCGCATCGCCTCACTCCCCGCCGCGCAGGATGGAGTTGCCCTCGTGGAGGTTCTCCGGTTCGGGGGCGTCGAGGTGGAGGCGGCCGCTCTGGCCGTAGAAGGCGACCGGGTTGCGCCACAGGACGAGGTCGACGTCGTCCTCGGTGAAGCCCGCCGCGAGCATCGCGTCGGCGACCTTGCGGGTCTTCAGCGGATCGCTTCTTCCCCAGTCGGCGGCCGAGTTGACGAGAATCCGCTCGGTGCCGTACAGCCGGAGGACGGCGACCATCCGGTCCTCGTCCATCTTGGTGTCGGGGTAGATGGAGAACCCGGCCCAGCAGCCGCTGTCGAGAGCGTCCTTGACGGTCGTCTCGTTGAGGTGGTCGAGCAGGACCCGTTCCGGGGCGAGGTGCGATTCGCGGACGACGTCGATGGTGCGGTGCAGTCCGGCGAGCTTGTCCCGGTGCGGGGTGTGGACGAGGGCGGGCAGCCCGTGGTCGGCGGCGAGCTGCAGCTGGGCGGCGAGGGCGGTGTCCTCGGCCGGGGTCATCGAGTCGTAGCCGATCTCCCCGACGGCGACGACGGAGTCCTTCACCAGGTAGCGGGGCAGGGCGTCGAGTACGGGCGTGCACCGCGGGTCGTTCGCCTCCTTGGGGTTGAGGGCGAGGGTGCAGTGGTGGGCGATGCCGTACTGGGCGGCGCGGAAGGGCTCCCAGCCGAGCAGGGCGTCGAAGTAGTCGAGGAAGCTGGCGGGCGAGGTGCGGGGCTGGCCGAGCCAGAAGGAGGGTTCGACGAGGGCGCGCACTCCCGCGTCGTACATCGCCTGATAGTCGTCGGTGGTGCGGGAGGTCATGTGGATGTGCGGGTCGAAGATGCGCATCAGGACTCCTCCGTCGAGACCGTGGGGGCCGTGGGGGCGTGGGGCCGAGGGGGCCGTGGGGGTGAGGGGCTGCCCGGTGGATCAGGGCCGGGTGGCCTCCAGGGCGTGGTGCAGGTCGGCGGGGACGGTGCGGCCGGCGGCGGTGCGTTCGGCCGCGTAGTCGCCGAGCATCCGGGCGAGCTCCGCGTCTCCCCGCGCGCGCCGCGCCAGTCCGTCGACCGCGGCGACGGGGACCCCGGTGAACAGGCACTTCAGCACGGCGTGGCGCCAGGCGTGCGGGCCGAGGTGCGCGGCGGCGTACGGTCCGACGGCGGCGGCGACCAGCGTGGTGTCGTTGGTGCGCAGCGCGTCCTCGACGAGGGGCAGCGCGGTGGCGCCGAGGTCCAGGGCGGGCAGGGTGCGCAGGACGGCGCGCCGTTCGGCGGCGGTGCCCTGGTCGTAGAGGCGGGTGAGGGTGGGCAGCTGGGCGCGTGCCTCGACGAGCAGCAGGGCGCGTACGGAGTCGCCGTGTTCGAGTCCGCAGTGCCGGCCCGCGGCGGCGTACCGCAGTTCCCACGGCGGCACGGCGTATCCGTCGAAGGGCGCGGTGTCCGGGTGGGTGCCGGCGTGGGCGGCCTCGGCGAGCGCTTCGTCGAGCCAGGCGCGCGCGACGCCGCCGAGCAGGGCGTCGAGTTCCTTGCGGGTCAGGAGGGGGGTCCGGGTCATGACGTGCTCCCTTCGGCGCTCTCGCCCTCGCGCGGCGGACGGTGCTTGTCCAGGAAGTCGAAGGAGGTGCGGGCGAGTTCGGGCCCGGCGTGGGAGTGGCGGGGCAGCTCGACGACGGTGAGCCCGGCGTACCCGCTGTCGTCGAGTGCGGCGAGCACGGGCGGGAAGTCGATCTCGCCGTCGCCGAAGGGCAGGTGCTCGTGGAGGCCGCGGCGCATGTCCTCGATCTGGACGTGGCGCAGCCAGGGCGCGGCCTCGCGTACGCAGTCGGCGGGCGACGCGGTCTCCAGGCACTGGCAGTGGCCGATGTCGAGGGTGAGGCCGAGCGGTGCGGGGTCGCCGCACAGGACGCGCAGGTGGTGGAAGTCGGCGAGGTTCGCGAGGAGGTGGCCGGGCTCCGGTTCGACGGCGAGGGGCACTCCGGCGCGTTCCGCGGCGTCGATGACCGGGGCGAGGGCGCCGGTCAGCCGCTGCCAGGCGGTGCCGGGGTCCGTGTCGGCGGGCCGGATCCCGCTGAAGCAGTGCACGGCGTGGGCGCCGAGCTCGGCGGCGATGTCCACGGCCCGCAGGAGCAGCCCGGTGCGGGCGGCGCGCGCGTCGGGGTCCGGGTCGAGGAGGGAGGGGCCGTGTTTGCGGCGCGGGTCCAGGACGTAGCGGGCCCCGGTCTCCACGGTGACGGTGAGGCCGAGTTCCCGGAGCCGGGCGGCGACCCGGCGGGTGCGGGCGGCGAGGTCCGGGGCCATGGGGTCGAGGTGCATGTGGTCGAGGGTGAGGCCGACGCCGTCGTAGCCGAGGTCGGCGAGGAGGGCGAGGGCGTCGTCGAGGCGCAGGTCGGTGAGCCCGTTGGTGCCGTAGCCGAGGCGGAGTGTCATGTGGGGCTCACCTTCCGGGAGAGGGCGCGGGCGAGCGGGACGAGGCCCATGACGGCCAGGCCCGTGCCGGTGGCTCCGGCGCGTGCGGCGAGGGCGGCCTGGAGCGGGATCATCGCTCGGATGCCGCCGCCGACCGCCCGCTGGGTGAGCGGCGGCGAAGGATTGAGGGCGGCGTGCGCGAGGGGGCGGGCGGCGGTACGGAGGTAGGCGCCGGCCAGTGCGGTGCGCAGGAGCCTGCCGGGAGCCCGCGCGGCCGGCGCGCCGTCGCGGGAGGTCCGCCGCTCGGCCGCCATGGCGCCGCCGAGGGCGAGGACGGAGGCGAGGGCGGTGAGGGGTGCCGCGGTGGATCCGCCCCGGGTCTCGTGGCGGGAGACGGCGGTGACGGCGTAGGTGTGCGCGGTGAGGAGAGCCGCGCCGGCGAGAGCGCCGCCCGCGTGCGGGGCGGGCCGCCCCGTCGCGGTCGCCGTCGCGCCGCTCGCGTGCGGGGCGGGTGGTCCCGGCGCCGGGGCCGTCGTCCCGCCCGTCGCCGTGGCCGTGGCGCCCAGGAGCAGGTCCAGGCCGCGGGCCGCCGCCATGGCGGCCGGGCCGGCCGCGGTGTGCTTGAGCCGGAGGTCGTAGGCCCAGACGGTGGCCGCGAGGCCGGTGGCCACGGCCAGGGCGGGGCGGCCGGCGCGGGCGGCGAGTCCGAGGCCGGCCGCGGTCAGTGCGCCGGCCGCGGTGAGCGCGGCCCGGGGCGTGATCCGGCCCGAGGGGATCGGCCGCTGCGGGCGGTCGACGGCGTCCTCGTCCCGGTCGGCCCAGTCGTTGAGCGCCATGCCCGCCTCGTACAGGCAGAGTGACGCTCCCATGGCCAGGGCGGTGGAGCGGCCGGGGCGCCGGCCCACGGCGGCGGCGCCGGCCAGGGCGTCGCCCGGCACGGTGAACAGGGCGGAGACCCTGAGCAGTTCCGCCCAGGCGCGTGCCGTCATTCGGCGCCCCGCAGCCGCTCCGCGAAGGCGAGCAGGGCCAGATACTGCTCGGACAGGGCGGCGGGTCCGCCGTCCGGGTCCTTGAAGTAGAAACCGAGCTCGGGCCTGGGGCCCGTCAGGCCCGCTTCGTGGGCGCGGGCCAGCAGCCGCGCCAGGTCGAGCACCAGGGGCGCGGCGAGCGCGGAGTCGCAGCCCTGCCAGGTCGTCTGGAGCACCATGCGGGCGCCGAGGAACCCGTCGAACGCGATGTGGTCCCAGGCGGTCTTCCAGTCACCGAGCGCCGGTACGTCGTCGATGTGGACCTCGCCCTCGGGGGCGGTGCCGAGGGTGTCGGCGAGCACCCGTTCCTTGCCGGCGTTCTTGGCCGCGGCGGCGGCCGGGTCGGCGAGGGAGGCGCCGTCGCCACCGCCCAGCAGATTGGTGCCGGACCAGGCCCGGACGGGCAGGGCACGCTGGACGAACATCGGGGCGAGGACCGAGCGCAGCAGGGTCTGGCCGGTCTTGCCGTCGCGGCCGGCGTGCGGGAGGCCGCAGGCCGCGACGGCGTCCCGAAGGGCGGGGGCGCGCAGCCCGGTCGAGGGGGTGAAGTTGACGTACGGACAGCCGGCCCGGAGCGCGGCGGCGGCGTAGAGGGAACTGGCGGGGAGCCGGTCGGCGTCCGCGGCGGGCGCGGGTTCGGTGGAGGCGACGTTGATGACGACGGTGCGGGCCAGGCCGCTCCGGCGGGTGAAGTCGGTGAGGTCGGCGGCGAACGCCGCGATGAGTTCCTCGTCGGTGCGGGTGTCGCCCGGCAGGGGTCCGCCGGTGCGTATCTCCGCGTCGGCGGCGGAGAGTTCGGAGCGGACTGCGGAGGGGAGGCCGTGCGGCAGCACTCCCCCGGCGGCGAGCGCCTCGGCGCGTTTGGGGAGCGGGCAGTCCAGGGTGTCGTGCCCGCCGAAGACGAGGGAGGACACGGGTGGCAGACCGATGCCGGCGAACGGGGCGGTCTCGGTGACCATGCCCGCCGCCGGGTGGAGACCCGCCGCGAGCGCCGCGCATCCCGCGGTGGCGGTGGTGGCGACGGAGCCGCGTGCTCCGATGAACCAGACTCCGGTACGAACGGCGTGTGCTGACACGGGCTGCCTCCCTGACTGGTGGTGCCGGCTGGGCAGAGCAAGTGGCGCTGTACAGGAGGGGGCCGGGGCCCCGTGGGGCTGGTCGGGCCGGGCGGCGGGCGGGGCGTCAGGTCCCGCCCGCCGCCGGGCGGAGGGCGGTCCTACGCCGAGGGGAGTTCCTTCAGCTGGATGTCGCGGAAGGACACCTGGTCGTTGGCCCCGTGGTTCTGGAGGCCGATGTAGCCCTCCTTGAGGCTGCGGACCGGGTCGGTGTTGGTGAAGTCGTTGATCTTCACTCCGTTGAGGAAGATCTGGAGCCGTTCACCCTGGACCTTGATCTCGTAGCTGTTCCACTGTCCCGGCGGCCGCAGCACCTGGTCGCGGGCCTTGATGTTCGCGGCCTTGAAGGTGTAGATCGAGCCGGTGGTGCGGTCGACGGCGTCGGTGGCGTCGATCTGGACCTCGTAGCCGTTGTTCACCGCGGACCAGGGATCGTCGGATTCCGGGAAGCCGACGAAGACACCGGAGTTGTCGTCGCCCGCCATCTTCCAGTCGAGCTTCAGGGAGTACGACTTCAGCTCCTTGGCCTGGTAGGTCAGCAGGCCCATGCCGCCCTGGGAGCGCAGTTCGCCGTCGACGACGTCGAACTTCCCCGGGCCCGCCTGCTTCCAGCCTTCGAGCGTCTTGCCGTTGAAGATCGACCGGTAGCCCGTGTCGGGCTTGCAGTCGCCCTTGACCTGACCGGCGGCGTACCGCATTCCGCCGAGGAGCAGCCCCCGGAAGTCCGCGTCGGCGTACGACTCCTTGGTGTGGCCGAGGCCGGTGTAGAAGGAACGGCCGCCCTGGTAGGCCTGGCACCAGGTGATCGGGTGGTCGCCCTTCATGGTGCCGCCGGTGTAGGTGGTCTCGTCGAGCGTGGCGAGGACCTTCACCTTGTCGCGGGGGTTGGTGCGGTAGTTGTACAGCTCGTCGGTCCACTCCCAGGCGTCGCCCAGGTGGGCGGTGGCCGGGTGCTTGTGGTCCTCGACGCGGACGGTGACGGGCTGGATGGCGGGGTGACCGGCGAAGTACGCGCCGACGAGTCCGCCGTAGAACGACCAGTCGTACTCGGTGTCGGCGGCGGCGTGGACGCCCATGTATCCGCCGCCGGTGGCGATGTAGTTCTCGAAGGCCTTCTGCTGGTCGGCGTTGAGCACGTCACCGGTCGTCGACATGAAGACGACGGCGTCGTAGCGGGCCAGGTTGGCGGTGGTGAACTGGCCCGCCTCCTCGGTGGCGTCGACAGTGATGTTGCTGCCCTTGCCGAGTTCCTTCAGTGCGGCGATGCCCTCGGGGATCGCGTCGTGGCGGAAGCCGGCGGTCTTGGAGAAGACCAGGACGCGCTTGGCGGTCCTGTCGGGCGGGGTGTTGGAGAGTTCGAAGCTGTCGATGTCGAAGAGGGCTCCGGCACCGCCCTTGAAGACCAGGAACAGTTCGGTGGCCTTCTTCGGCACGTCGCGCAGCGGGACGTCGATGTCCTGGAACGTCTCCCATCCACCGGTCACGGGCACGGGTGCGGAGCCGAGGATCTTCCCGGTCGCCGAGCCCGACCGCACCTCGAGGAAGCCGCCGGCGCCGCCGGAGGAGATCCGGGCGGTGAGCTTGGTGGAGTCGCCGAGGATGTACGGCTCGAAGGAGATCCAGTCGTCGTTGTCGATGTCGCCCACGGTCTTGCCGCCCTCGGCGTTCGCCTTGTCGTACGTCTTGACGCCCGAGGAGTCGCTGAAGTGCTCGGCCTGCCGGTGGCGGGGCTGGAGCTGTGCCTGGTCGTGGCCGCTCAGCGCGGCCTGGCCGCCGCCCCCTCCGTCGGTGTACGAGGCGTTGATGACGCCGAAGATGTTGGCGTTGGGGTCGTGCCCGCCGTCCATCTCCGTGGCGATGGTGCCGGTGCAGCCGTGCTCCGAGGTGATCGGGTGGCCGTGGCTGTCGTGGCCGAGCACGAAGCTGACCTCGATCTTGGAGCAGTCGATGGTGCCGTCCTCGGGATCGGTGACGGTGACCTTGAACGGGATGTCGTCGCCGAAGGTGAACAGCTGGCCGTCACCCGGGAGTTCCAGCTTCACGACCGGGGCCGTGTTGCCGACGGTGATGTGGACGCTGGCCGAGCCGGTCCGCCCGGTGGGGTCCTTCGCCGTGACGGTCGCGGTGTAGGTGCCGTTCTTCTTGTACGTGTACGTGGGGTTGGCGGCCGTGGAGGTGCCTCCGTCGCCGAAGTCCCAGGTGTACGTGAGCGCGTCGCCGTCGGAGTCCGTGGTGCCGGCCGAGGAGAACTGCGCCCTCAGGGGTGCGGTGCCGGAGGTCTTGTTCACCGAGGCCTCGGCGATCGGGGAGTGTCCTCCGGTGGCGTTCTCGATGCGGTAGAGGGCGGAGTGCTCGTCGCCGCCGAACCAGGAGAGGCCGTAGTCCAGGACGTACAGCGCCCCGTCGGGACCGAAGGACATGTCCATGATCTGGGTGCCGGACCACGGGACGTCGTTGACCGACTGGACCTTGCCGTCGGCGTCCTGCTCGATGCGCTTGATCCACCGGCGGCCGAACTCGCCGGCGAAGAAGTCGCCGTCGTAGGCCTCGGGGAACTTCACGGGCGAGTCGAGGTCCGGGTCGTAGTGGTAGACCGGTCCGCCCATCGGGGACTCGGAGCCGGTGCCGAACTCCGGTACGGAGCCGCCGTCGTACGGGATCCAGGCGGCCTGCGCCGGCGGCAGGTCGACCAGGCCGGTGTTGTGCGGCGAGGTGTTCTTCGGGGCCGCGCAGTCGAAGGCGGCGCCGGAGGTCTTCGTCGCGAAGTCGTAGTCCATGTAAGGGTCGTTGGCACCCGTGCAGAACGGCCAGCCGAAGTTCCCGGCCTTGGTCACCCGGGCGAACTCGACCTGTCCGGCCGGTCCGCGCTTGGGGTCGGCCGCGCCCGCGTCGGGGCCGTAGTCACCCACGTAGACGATGCCGGTCTTCCTGTCGACGGAGAAGCGGAAGGGATTGCGGAAGCCCATCGCGTAGATCTCGGGGCGGGTCCTGTCCGTGCCGGGCGCGAAGAGGTTGCCCTCCGGGATGGTGTACGAGCCGTCATCGGCGACCTTGATGCGGAGGATCTTGCCGCGCAGGTCGTTGGTGTTGCCGGAGGAGCGGCGGGCGTCGAACGCCGGGTTGCGGTCCGGGCGCTCGTCGATCGGGGTGTAGCCGTCGGAGGCGAAGGGGTTGGAGTCGTCGCCGGTCGACAGGTACAGGTTGCCCTCGGCGTCGAAGTCGATGTCGCCGCCGACGTGGCAGCAGATGCCGCGGGACGTCTTGACGTCGAGGACCTTCTTCTCGCTGCCGAGGTCGAGCGTGCCGTCCTCGTTGAGGACGAAGCGGGAGAGCCGGTTGACCCCGTCGAACTTGGCGAAGTCGGCGGCGGTGCCGGTCTCGGGGGCGTCGCCGGCCGGGGTGTCCAGCGGGGGCGCGTAGTAGAGGTAGATGGCCCGGTTCTCGCTGAAGTCCGGGTCGACCCCGATGCCCTGGAGGCCTTCCTCGTCGTGCGAGTAGACGGGGATGACACCGGAGATCCGGGTGTTGCCCGCGCTGTCGGTGATGCGCAGCTCACCGCTGCGCGAGGTGTGCAGGACGCTGCGGTCGGGCAGCACCGCCAGGGACATGGGCTCGCCGGTCTCGGCGGCGCCCTTGGCGAGGGTGACCTGCTGGAAGTCCTCCGCGGCGGGGGCAGGCGCGGGCTCCTCGTGGGCGGCGGCGGTGCCCGAGGCGGCGCTCAGGCTCAGGGTCGCGGCGGCGAGGAGGCCGCCGGTGAACAGGGCGAGGGACTTGCGGACGCGGAGCCTGGTGCGGCTCCCGGATCCGCTGCCGGATGCAGTTCTGGATCGGTGCACGTGTGTCCTCCGGAGAGTGCCGGTGGTACGGGCGGGTACTGCAGTGCCGTTCCGCGCGGGGACTGCCGCGCAGGTCAGCCGGGGCCTGCGGGGCACCGGCGACTGAGGGGACTTATGTCATGTATGCGTCTTGGACGGTTTGGACGGTAGACCTGTTCGTCCGGGACGGATAGCCCTTATGCAGGAACTCGTCGAACTTTTTCTCTGGTGTGGACAAAGGGGCGCGCGGGTAGGGATGATCACCCCGCCCAGCCCTTCGCGCAGCCGCGGCTCCGCCCCGGGCCCGTGGCTCCAGGGCCTGGTCAGGCGCGGTCCGCGGCGGCGGGACGCAGCCGCGCGCGTGGCCCGGCGGTACACCGGCACCGCGGGCGAGGTCACCACTTGCCGGCCCGGGCGGACTTCGAGCGGCGCCCGGCTGACTGCTACGCGGTGCTCGCGAAGGACGCCCTCGCCACCGCCGCGTGAGGTGGCGCCGCCTCGGCGTGTTTCCACTGGGCCACGGACGGAACGGAGCACCGGTGCCGGGCCCCCTCCCCCGGCGGTGGGCTCAGCGGGGAGGTATAGGTCCCGCCCGCCACGAGGCCGGCGGCGGCCATGTCGTCGTACACGGCCAGGATCAGGTCCCTCGTGCGGTAACCGCCGTACCGCGCCTCGTCCTTGCGCCGGACGATGGGGAAGGTGTCCAGGATGTGACCGGTGTCGGCGCGGCCGATTCCGTAGAGGTGGAAGAAGAACGCGTCGAGTTCGGCGCGGATCCGGCTGCGGCGTTCCCCGTCCCAGCGGAAGGGGGCTCCCGCGTCGCCGAGGTCGGCGGCGAAGGGGCGCATGTCGTGGGCCGTGTAGGTGAGTTCCAGGACCCTGGGGATCAGGAAGTCCGTGTGGCGGTGGGCGATCGCGGGCGGCAGCACCGGGAGCTGGCGGATGTAGAAGAAGTTGAGGTTGAGCCCGGCGGCCTTCTGGCGGGTCACGTAGTCGTAGACGAAGGAGTTGAAGTGGGCGGCCAGGGCGGCGCTGTCCCGCGAGGACCTGGTGCGGAGCAGGAAGACGGAGTCGCCGATCGCGGCCGGGGGCAGTATCGCGGAGATCATGGTGCGCTGGTTGGTGGGGCTGCTGATACGGAGGAAGGCGAGCCAGCCGGGCGGGGCGTCGGGCGGTGTGTCGGCCCGGTCCACCCAGTTGCCCGGCAGGGCGAGACGGGACGCGGAGGCCCAGGCGTCGGCCGTCAGGTAGCACGGCTGGTTCTGGCGTTTCACGGCGGTGGCACTCTTGACCACGTCCGCCGCGCGGTGGTTGTAGGCGTCGACCATCTTGGCCTCGTACAGCGGCAGCATGGCCCGGTCCCCCCTGACGAAGGCGTTTCCGGCCGGCCGCCAGCCGGTGGCCGTCAGCTCGTCGCAGGTGCGGAAGCGGTGCGAGTCGTCGGCCATGTGCAGCATCGTGCCGAACGTGACGCCCCACGGGTTGCCGTCCGGGGCGCCCTCCTCGACCAGGACGGGGACCCGCGCGTAGATCCCGAGGGTGATCTCGGCATCCCGGCGGGAGCGGAAGACGGGGCAGGTGCCCGTGTTGGGGTTGAGGAGCGCGATCTCCTCGGGCGTGAGCGCGAACGCCTTTTCCTCCTGGTCGAGTTCGGCGGGCTCGCGGAGGAAGAAGGCGAACCTGGCGGCGGGTTCGCGCACCGCGCGCCCGGTCAGGGACAGGATGCTGAACTTGAACGAGCGGTGGACGTCCGGGAAGACGGGTGCGGCGTTCTCGAAGTCGTACAGGGCGGCCAGCGCGCCCTTGACCACCAGGTCCTTGAAGAAGAACTGGGTCGTCGCGTCCGTGGCGATGCCCGTCGGCACGATCACGCCCATCCGGCCCCGCGGACCGGTCAGCGTCCGGCCCGCCTCGGCGAAGACGGCGTAGGTGTTGATGTCGCCGCGGCCGGTGAGCGGGTACCGTCCGCCGTTGCGCAGGAAGTGGCTCGTGCCCTCCGCCATGCGTTTCGCCGCCTCGAACCCGGTATGGAGGGCGGTGCGGTCCACGTCCTCCTTCAGCGCGGCGATCAGGCGCTTGCGGGCCGCGGCGGTCTTCGCGGCGGCGATCTCCGCATCGTGCTGGGCGAAGAACTCCTGCTCCTGGAGCTTGATGCGCTCCCACGGCGGGTTGCCCAGGACGCAGTCGAAGCCACCGGTCCACCCGGTGGCCGCGTCGACGCCGTCCCCGGGGCCGCCGGCGCCGAAGACCTCGGGGAACTCCAGGTGCCAGTGGAAGAACCGGTACTGGTCGCGCAGCCGCACGATCTCCTCGTGGGTGGAGCGGGGCGCGTCCCGCAGATCGCGGAAGACCGCCTCGGTCACCGCCGGCGGGGCGTCCGCCGTCTCGCGCCACAGGAAGGCGGCGCACCAGGCGTCGGCGACGTGCCGCGCGCGTGCGTGGTCCGCCGGCCGGCCGGCCTCGCCGCACGAGGCGGCCCGCTCGGCCCTGTTCCGCTTCTTCAGGGCCCTGGCGCACCCCTTGTCGTCGCCGCTCACAGGCGTGAACGCCTCGTCCGGGATGCCGCGCCGCAGCAGGCTCGGCGTGGCGCCGATCAGGGCGTTGCCGTGCTTGACGCGCTCGTCCAGGAAGCCCAGCGGACGGCCCGGCTCCAGGGCCTCCAGCCACAGCGACACCTTGGTCAGTTCGACCGCCATCGGGTTGAGGTCCACCCCGTGGACGCAGCGGGCGACGACCTCGTGGAGGGCACGGCGGACCGCGTCCGGGGTTGGTTCGGCGGGGTGTTCGCGGACCGCCGCGACCCGCGCGGCGATGCGGCGGGCCGCCGCCACCAGGAAGTGGCCGGAGCCGCAGGCGGGATCGCAGACGGTGAGCGAGAGCAGTTCCCGGGCGACGTCCTCGGACGGGTCGGCGGCACCCGTCGCGGCGGCCGCCTTCTCGCCGCGTGTGACGGCGGCGTCCAGCACGGGATCGAGGGTGGCGTCGAGCAGGCACTCGACGAGCGCGGACGGGGTGTAGTAGGAGCCGGTCGTCTTACGGGTGTTGCCGGGCAGCCCGACGAGTTCGAAGGTCCGGTCCGCCGCGTCGGTCCGGGGGACGAGCTGGAGGAGGGATTCGTAGACGGAGCCCAGTTCCTCGGCCTCCAGGCGGCGGAAGTCGACCGCACGCCAGTTGCGCGTGCCCGGGTCCTGGACCTGGGAGAGGTGGCGCACGGCGGTCAGCAGGTGCTCGTCGGACAGGGCCAGGCCGTGCAGCGGGGCGTCGGCCTCCGTGGCGTCGAAAAGGCCGCCGAGGCCGGGCAGGCCCAGCTCGGGGCGGCCGTCGGCGTCGCCGAGGGCGTCCAGGACGGTCCGCAGGGCCGCGTACAGCTCGCCCTCCTCCGTGCCGCGCCGCTCGCGGGCGTGGGCGCGGAGGCGGGCCGACGAGAAGTGCGTCGCGTACCGGGCCCGTCCCCGGGCGCTCGCGTCCGGGGGGTGCAGGGCGTCGCGGTCCTCGGCGACGAAGACGAAGAGGAGGCGGTGGACGAGGCGCAACAGGGCCTCGTACAGGGCGTGGGCGTCGGCGTTCTCGCGGAGGGCCGCGTTGGCGGGGTGGCGCAGGAAGCCGGTGCCCAGGGTGGTGAGGGCGGTCCGCACGCCCTTGCGGAGCCGGTCCGGGGGCCGGCTGCTGGCGGTGGCGGGCATCAGGCGGGCTTCCCGGCGAGTCGGTGGGAAAGGGACGGGTGCGCGGAGGCCGGTGGGACACCGCCACGTGGGGCGGCCCCTGCCATCAGGGCCGCGCCGAGACCAGAAGAGCGTATACGAGGGGAAAGGGGCGCGAGAGGCCCGCCGGCGGGTGCGGCGTACTCCCGGCCGACGGAGGGTCCGGAAGTACGGCCCCTCTACGATCGATCAGGTGTGCGCAAACGTGGTCGTCGCCGAGGACGACGAGAATCAGGCCGAACTCCTCCGCCGCTACCTCGAACGGGAGGGCCACCGCGTGACCGTGGCCCCCGACGGCCTCGCGGCGCTCGACGCGGTCCGGCACGGCGAACCCGACCTGCTGGTGCTCGATGTGATGATGCCTCGGGCCGACGGCCTCGACGTCGTACGCGTGTTGCGCGCGGAGCAGCGCGAGCTGCCGGTGCTGATGCTGACGGCCCGCACCACGGAGGACGATCTGCTGCTCGGCCTCGATCTGGGCGCCGACGACTACGTGACCAAGCCGTACAGCCCGCGCGAGCTGATGGCCCGGGTGCGTACGCTGCTGCGCCGCAACCGGCGCGGGGCGAGCGGCGATCCGGACGGCTCGGGTGTGCTGCGGGTGGGGGCGCTGGTCGTCGATCCGGTCCGGCACGTGGTGACCGTGGAGGGGCGGGCCGTGGAGTGCACGCCGGGTGAGTTCCGGATTCTGTCCACGCTCGCCGCCGAGCCCGACCGGGTGTTCTCCCGGCAGCAACTCCTCGCCGAACTGCACGGCTTCGACCGGTACATCAGTGACCGGACCGTCGATGTGCATGTGATGAACCTCCGCAAGAAGATCGAACCGGCCCCGCGCCGGCCCGTCCGGCTGCTCACCGTCTTCGGTGTCGGCTACAAGCTGACGGACCCGGCGAAGGCGGCGTCCCGTGCGGCGACTTCGTAGCCCGGGGCGCCCGGGCACGGGCGGCGTCCGGCGGCCCGTCCTGTTGCGCAAGAGCCTGTTCGCCCGGCTGCTGGCCGTCTCGGCCCTGGTGGCGGCGTGTTCGGTGGCGGCGACCGCCTGGCTCGCCGTGCAGACGACCTCGGGCGCGATCCGCCAGGAGCAGGGCCAGAACCTGGCCGCCGACGCCCGGATCTACCACCGTCTGCTCGGTTACGCGGCGGCTCATCCCACCTGGGACGGCGTCGGGAGGACGGTACGTGAACTGGCCGAGCAGTCCGGGCGGCGGATCGCCCTGACGACCCCGGCGCGCGCCCCGCTCGCCGACTCGGCGGCACCGGACGCGGCGGCGCTCCCGGCCCAGGCGTCGGCCGTGGTCGACCCGTTGTCCGTGGACACCGCGCTGGCGGCCGAGGGCGCCGGGGTGACGGGCACGAGCACGGACCGGGTCGATCCGCGCGCGGTGGGCCCGTTCCGGCTGCCGGCGTCGGAGCGGGCCCGGCTGCGGAAGATCGCGGACCGGGGTGTGGCCTGCCTCGGTGACTTCGGGATCGCCGCGGACGTGGTGGCCGGCGCGAGCGGCCGGCCCCTGGTCCAGGTGGTGGGTGGCAACGACCCCGAGCGGATCCGGGGCACGGGGTGCGCCGTCGACGCGCTGGACACCCCCACCGCCACCGAGCGGAAGGCCCTGGAGGCGCTCGACCAGCTGGCCGACGCCTGTCTGGAGCGCCAGGGCCGCGACGGCGTCCACCTCGAACTGGGCCTGTCCTGGGGTCAGGCGGCCCAGCCCGTACCGGTGGGGGCGGTGCCGGTGCCCGCGGTGGCGGCACCCACCCTGCCGCCGGCCGCCGTGCCGAGCGTCGAGCCGACCGCCGCACCCCGCGAGGAACCGAGCCCCGCCCCCACCACCGTGCCCGGTCCCGGCGACCAGCAGGCGACCGCCACCGGCGAGGACGACCGGGCCGTCGCCTCCTGCGTGGGCACGGCCCGCCGCGAGCAGCTCAGTTCGTACGTCGCCTCCCCCGCGCTGCTGTTCATCGGCGACCCGGGCGGCGCCACCGTGCCCGGCTTCGACCTCTCACCGGCGAACACCGCGCGGATCGCGGGCGCGGCGGCCCTGGTGCTGGCCCTGACCGTCGGCGCCTCGGTGCTCGTCGGCGCGCGCCTCGTGCGCCCGCTCCGGGCCCTGACGGGTGCCGCCCAGCGGATGCGGGACGGGGAGGACACCGCACCCGTGGTGGTCGCCGCGGACAACGAGATCGGGCGGCTCGCCGCCGCCTTCAACGACATGTCCGCGCACCGCGCCCGCCTGGAGGCCCAGCGCAGGGCCATGGTCAGCGACGTCGCCCACGAACTGCGCACCCCGCTCAGCAACATCCGGGGCTGGCTGGAGGCGGCGCAGGACGGGGTGGCCGATCCGGACCCGGCGTTCATCGCCTTCCTGCACACCGAGGCGGTCCAGCTCCAGCACATCATCGACGACCTCCAGGACCTGGCCCAGGCCGACGCCGACGCGCTGCGACTGCACCCCGAGCCGGTACGGATCGAGGAGCTGCTCGGCCAGGTCGCCGCCGCGCACCAGGCGCGGGCCGACGCGGCGGGCGTCACGCTGAGCGTGCGTCCCGCGCCGCCGGACCGCCCCCTGCCGCCGCTGACGGCCGACCCGGTCCGGCTGCGGCAGGCCGTCGGCAACCTGGTGTCCAACGCGGTGCGTCACACCCCCGCGGGCGGGGAGGTCACGCTGCGGCCGTACGGCTCCGCGGACGGGGACGCGGTGCTCGTGGACGTCGCCGACACGGGCAGCGGCATCCCGGCCGACGATCTGGCGCATGTCTTCGACCGGTTCTGGCGGGGCGAGAAGTCCCGGAACCGTCGCACGGGCGGCAGCGGGCTCGGCCTGGCGATCGTGCGCAAGCTCGCGGAGGCGCACGGCGGTGCGGCCACGGCGGTGAGCACCCCCGGTGAGGGCTCGGTGTTCACGCTCCGGCTCCCGGCCGACGCCACGGCCTCCGGCGGTCCGGGCGGCCCTGATGCGATGAACACAACGATCTGACAGCTTCCTCACAACATGGCGCGAGCCTGTCCGCACGCCTCGCGCCGCGGTGCGCACCCGCACCGCGGCCGCCCCTGAGGCCGATCCGGAACGGAGCCCTGCCCATGCCCCTGCGCACATCCCTGCGTACCGTCCTCCTCGCCGCCGTCGCGGCCGGGGCGGTGTGCGTACCGGCCGCCCCGGCCTTCGCCGACTCCACGGCCACCCCGTCGGCCGAGCCGTCCCGGCCGCCGGCGGAGCAGCCCGCCGAGCCGTCCGTCGTACCGTCGGCCGAGCCGACCCCGGCGAGGTCCGCCGAGCCCACCGAGCCGCCCTCGGCGGCGCCCTCCGTGGTCCCGCGCGGCGGCGTCGCGGCCGGTGAGCACCCGGCCGGCACCTCGGGCGGCCACACGACCGCCCTCGCGGGCTCCGCGGCCGCCGCGCTGATGCTGGCCGGTGCCGGGACGGTCGTCCTGCGCCGCCGTACCGCCCGCCGCGACGGCTGACCCGTCCCGCAGCCGATGACCGGCGGTGGCGCCGCCCCTCGACCGGGCGGCGCCACCGCCGGCGTACGACCTCTGGAGCCCCTTCCCATGCCCCGCACCCCTCTCGCCGCCGCCCTGGCCCTCACCGCGCTCGCCGCACTGACCGCCTGCTCGGGCGGCTCCCCCGCCCCGGGGACATCACCGGCCGAGCCCCCGGCCTCGGCGGCGACCACCACGAAACCCGCCCCCACCGCCACCTCCCGGCCCCCCGCCCACGTCTCCATCCCCTCCCTCGGCGTGGACAGCGACATCATGCGGCTCGGCCTCAACCCGGACCGCACGGTCGAGGTCCCGCCGGCCGACCAGGGCATGACGGCCGGCTGGTACACGGGCAGCGCCGTCCCCGGCGAACCCGGCGCGGCGGTCCTGATCGGCCACAACGACACCCGCTACGGCCGCGCGGTCTTCCACGACCTGCGCGAAATCGCCGAGGGCGCGGACATCGTGATCCGGGACGCCCGCGGCAGGACCACCCACTTCGAGGTCACGGCCCGCGAGACGGTACGCAAGAACGCCTTCCCCACCGCCCGCGTCTACGGCCGCACCACGGACCGCGCCCTGCGCCTGATCACCTGCGACGGCGCCTTCGACCAGAACGGCCACCCGGTGGACAACCTGATCGTGTACGCAAAGCGGAGGTGACGTGGCGGGACTCCTCAGCCGGTCCGCTTCCACTCCGCGCACCGGTTCGTCTTGAAGTACTCGCCCTTGTTGAGCGTGACCCGACCCGGTCCGTCGAGGTTGTTGTTGGCGATGATGGACCCGAACTCCCCGCTCGCGTCCTTGGCCCGCTCCCAGTAGCAGCCGAACGCGCCTTCCGCCCCGGCCGTCTTGTACGTCCCGGCCTGGATGTCCTCGCCGACCAGGTACTCGCCGTCGCCGCTGAAGCTCGTGGCCGGCCCGGGGGCCTTGGTCTTCTTCGGCGGCTTGGGCTCGGCCGTCACCGTCCTGGTGACGGTCGGCGCCGGACGGGTCCTGGCCGCCCCGGTCACTGTCACGGTCGGCCCCGGCTTCACCTCGCCGTCCGCTTTGTCGTCCGTCTTCCCGGTGTCCGATCCGCCGCTCGCGCCGATGCCCACTCCGAGGAACAACGCCACGAAGGCGGCCGCGCCGTGGGTCAGCCACGCCTTGGCGGGTGAGGCCCTACGGGGCGGCTGCGGAGCGGGCGGAACAACCGCCCCGTACGAGCCACCCGGCTGGGGGTGGGGGGCCTGGTAAGGGCCGGGGCTCTGGTGGTCGGGTGTGTTCATGGCGTACTCCGAACAGTGGTGGGTCGGTGAGCACAAACGCGGCCGCGCGGATGTGCGAGGGGACGAGCAAGGAGGCGAAGGGGTCACTGCCCCCTGATCCGGCGCCCCGCCTCCGTGCCCGGGTAGAGCAGCGCGTCCGCGACGCGGCCTCCGGAGTCCTTCACACCGCCGCTGAAGTTGAGGCGCCCGGAAGCGCCGGCCTTCGCCGCCACGCCGTCCCAGTAGCGGGCCTCGCGTTCCCAGTGGATGCCGCCGAGGAGCCGGTCCAGCGCGTCGCCGCTCATCGCGTGCGCGGGGTCGGCCCACGGAGTGGTGTGGTGCACGGCGATGCCGAGGCCGGCCAGTACGGCGGGTGCGGTGAGGGCGCTACGGGAGAGGAAGTGCGCGCTGTGCCCGGCGATCAGACGGGCCAGCACGGGTACCACGTACTGCTCCACCTGCTCGGCGGTCGCCGCCATGGGCAGTTCGTCCTCGTGCACGGTCTCGGCCGACCGGGAGAGACCGCCCTTGCCGTAGACCGCCGTGATGACCAGCGCCCGAAGCGCGGACAGGGTGACGACCTCGGGATCGGTCCTGCCGACCTGCCGCTTGGTGGCGTTGACGAACTTGGTGAAGGGGACGAGCCGGCCGTCGATGTCCACCTTCACCGACTCCGCGACGCGGTGGGCGAGACGGGTGGCGAAGTCGCGCTGGTCCATGGACATCGCCAGGTTCTTCGCGACGGCCACGCCCTGCACATTGCGGTCGTAGAAGATCTGCCGCGCGTCGGCGACGCCGAGGTCCACGTACAGCTCGAACGGGACCCGTACCTGCGCGAGTTCGGCATACGTCAGTCCGAAACGCTCGGGATCGTCGTAGAGCTCGTGCCACGCCGTCGTCTGCGTCTCGCCGTCGATGGCGACCACCGACGTGCCCGGTGCGATCGTCAGGGTCCGCAGTCCGGTGCCGGGCAGCAGTTCGTCGCTGAGCGCGGCGAGCGGGCCGGCGTGCCAGAAGGTCACCGGCGGGGTGGACCAGCCGGAGCCGAGCTCCCCCTTGACCCCGTCGGCGATGTACTCCGCGTAGGAACCGACGTTCTTCCCCTTCTGCGTGGACTTCAGCGCCCGCTGCACGAGCGCCCGCAGTTCGGCGTGACGCCGCAAGGCGCCCGAGGCCGCCTTGAGCGTCTTGGTGTCCTCCTCGCGACGGGGTGACGGGACGAGCTGGACGAGCGTCGCGACGGACATGGTCCCGATGACCGCGTCGGTCCGGAACGGCATGACGGTGAGCTGGGTCCCCTCGATGACTGCGGTCGGCATGGTGATGGGCATGGCGATGCTTCCCCCTGGGTCGTTGAGCGACTGCCGGGCACTTTCACCCGGAAGCAAACCCAGAGAAGCAGAGCCATGAAAGCATTGTCAATCACTTCCATCGATTTGACGACTGGTGTAGCTTGTGAGCTGTTCACTACCGAGAGGCTCAGGACTCCCGCCATGCCACAGCCATCCGCCCAGGTGACCGCCGCCGAGATCTCACGCATCGCAGGAGTCACGCGCGCCACGGTCAGCAACTGGCGTCGCAGGCACGACGACTTCCCGGCCCCTTCCGGGGGCACCGATTCCAGCCCTCTGTACGACCTCCTCGACGTACGGACCTGGCTCGGCGCCCGCGGCTATGCGGCGACGGCCGACCCGGCGGAGGAGCTGCGCACGGCGCTGCGCCTGCACCGGGCGGCCGGCGGCCCGAGCGGTGTACTGCTCCCGCTGGTGCTGGCGGCCGCCCAGTGCACGCCCGAGGAACGCGCGGCGCTCGCCGGCCTGTCCGACCCGAGCCTGATCGTCCGCGCCGAGGGGGCCTCGGCCGATGTCGCGGATCTCGTCCCCGGGGCGGAGGCCGTGCGCTTCGCCGGGGAGGACATCGACGTGCTGCGAGCGCTGCTGCGCTGCGTACAGGACGACGGCACCGGTGAGGCGGCGCTGGCCGTACTGGCGGAACGCGAGCTGGAGGACAGTGCGGCCGGGGGCACGTACCGGACTCCGGCCCCCCTCGCGGACCTCATGGCCCGGCTCCTCCCAGGTCCGTGCGCGCGGGTGCTCGACCCCGCGTGCGGAAGCGGATCGCTGCTCGCGGCGGCGGCGCGGCTCGGCGCGGGGGCGCTGTACGGCCAGGACACCGTTACGGTGCAGGCGCAGCGCAGCGCGGTGAGCCTGTTGCTGGCCGCGCCCGAGGCGGACGTCGAGGTGCGTGTCGGCGACAGTCTCCGCGCCGACGCCTTCGCCGACCTCACCGTCGACGCCGTCCTGTGCAATCCGCCGTACGGTGACCGCGACTGGGGTCACGACGAGCTGGCGTACGACTCACGCTGGGCGTACGGCGTCCCGCCCCGCGCCGAGTCCGAACTCGCGTGGGTTCAGCACGCGCTGGCCCATCTGGTGCCGGGCGGCCACGCCGTGATGCTCCTCCCGCCGGCCACCGCCTCGCGCGCGTCGGGCCGTCGGGTGCGCATGGATCTCGTGCGCAGCGGAGCCGTCCGCGCGGTCGTCGCGCTGCCGCCCGGAGCGGCGGCACCCCTCCACGTGGGACTCCAGGTCTGGGTGCTGCAACGCCCCGAACCGGCGGGCTCGGAGCGGAAGTCGGTCCTCTTCGTCGACACGGCGGAGGCGGCGGGCACGGGCGATCGGGGGGCGGCGGGGACTGCGGCCGGTACGCGTGGTGCCCGCTCCGCCCCGGACTGGCCGTCGCTCACGGAGGCCGCCCTGGGCCAGTGGTCGGCGTTCGCCGAGGCCCCGGACACGTTCACGGACGAGCCGGGTACGGCGCGTGCGGTGCCGGTGGTGGACCTCCTGGACGACCTCGTCGACCTCACGCCCGCCCGCCATGTCCGCGCCTCCCGCACGGACATCGCCCCGGCCGACCTGGCCCGCGAGACGGAGGAGGTGCGCCGCCGGCTGATCGCCGGAGCCGCGTCGCTCGGCGAGGCCGCACGCTACACCGACTGGGGCGCGGCCGGCCCGAAACCCCGCGAGTGGCGCACGGCCACCGCGGCGGACCTGGCACGAGGCGGTGCGCTGACGCTGCTGCGTACGGCGCCGGAGTCACGGGAGACTGCGGGCGAGGCATCGACGGCCACGCTGCCCGTGCTCACCGGCCAGGACATCGCCCGGGGCACGGCCCCGTCCGGCGGCCCCGGCAGCCTGCGGGCGGACACGGCACCGGTGATCGCGACCGGCGATGTCCTCGTCCGGGCGGTCGCGGGAGGCAGCGGTGCGATGTCCCGGGTGGCGGACGAGACGGACACGGGGGCGCTGCTCGGCCCCCAGGTCCACCTGTTCCGCCCGGACCCGGCCCGGCTCGACCCGTGGTTCCTGGCCGGGTTCCTGGGTTCCACGGAGAACATCGCCGCCGCCTCGACGGGCAGCACCGTCGTACACGTCAGTCCGGGCCGCCTCCGGGTGCCGCTGCTTCCGCTGGAGGAGCAGAGACGCTACGGCGAGGCGTTCCGCCGCGTACACACGCTGCGCGCGGAAGCCGCACGCGCCACGGAACTGGCCGACGAAACGGCCCGGCTGCTGGCGGGCGGCCTCACGGGCGGCGGCCTGATCCCGTCACCGCCCCCGACCGGGGACGACAGGACATCAGGCGCCGGATCGGCCTGAACCGGCACCACACCCTTCACGCAACCATCACACTTGCCCATACCCGCTCCGGCAGAGCGGGTTCGACAGGGAACCGGGGAACGACTTGAACAGCAGCAAGCACACGGAGCTGGCGAACCACGCCTGGTCCGTCGCCGACCTTCTGCGCGGCGATTACAGGCAGTCGGACTACGGGAAGGTCATCCTTCCGTTCCTGGTACTGCGCCGCCTCGAATGCGTACTGGAGCCGACGCGGGACAAGGTCGCGGAGACGGTCGCCCGTTTCGAGGGCCAGGACATCGACACGGACCACTTCCTGCGCCGGGCCTCGGGCCACTCGTTCTACAACACGAGCAGCCTGACCCTGAAGAAGATCGCCGGCGACGCGAGCAACGCGGCGGCGAACCTCCAGGTGTACATCGGGGGCTTCTCCCCCAACGCCCGCGAGGTCATGGAGAAGTACGACTTCGCCCAGCAGATCCGCAAGCTGGACAGCGCGAACCTGCTCTACCAGGTCATCGGCAAGTTCACGGACCTGGACCTGCGCCCGGAGACCGTGCCCAACCACAACATGGGCTACATCTTCGAGGAGCTGATCCGCCGCTTCTCCGAGCAGTCGAACGAGACCGCGGGTGAACACTTCACCCCCCGCGAAGTCATCAAGCTGATGGTCAACCTGCTGATCGCCCCGGACGGCGACGCGCTCAGCGTGCCGGGCGTCGTCCGCACGGTCATGGACCCGGCCTGCGGCACGGGCGGCATGCTCAGTGCGGCTGAAGATCACATCAAGGCGTACAACGAAGACGCCACGGTGGAGATGTACGGTCAGGAGCTCAACCCGGAGTCCTGGGCGATCTGCCGGTCCGACCTGATGATCAAGGATCAGAATCCGGAGAACATCGCCTTCGGCAACTCCTTCTCGGACGACGGCCACGCGCGCGAGACCTTCGACTACCTGCTGGCGAACCCGCCGTTCGGTGTGGAGTGGAAGAAGGTCAAGGAGGCCGTCGAGCTCGAGCACAACAGCCTCGGTGACTCCGGCCGCTTCGGTGCGGGACTGCCCCGCATCAACGACGGTTCGCTCCTCTTCCTCCAGCACATGATCTCGAAGATGAAGCCGGTCGACGTGAACGGTGGGGGCGGCTCGCGCATCGCGATCGTCTTCAACGGCTCACCCCTGTTCACGGGTGCGGCCGGCTCGGGCGAGTCGGAGATCCGCCGCTGGATCCTGGAGAACGACTGGCTGGAGGCGATCGTCGCCCTGCCGGACCAGCTCTTCTACAACACCGGCATCTCTACGTACTTCTGGATCCTGACCAACCGCAAGGACGCCCAGCACAAGGGCAAGGTGGTGCTGCTGGACGCGCGCGACCAGTGGGTCAAGATGCGGAAGTCGCTCGGCGACAAGCGCAAGGAACTGGGCGACGGCACGGGCGGCAAGCCGAACCACATCGGCGACATCACCCGCCTGTACGGGGAAGCGGTGGACGCTGCGGCCAACCCGGAGCACCCGATGCACGCCAAGGTGAAGGTCTTCGACAACACGGCGTTCGGCTACCAGCGGATCACGGTGGAACGGCCGCTGAAGCTGCGCTTCGAGCTGACGGAGGAGACGCTTGCCGCGCTGCTCGCGTCGAAGCCGGTGCAGAAGTGGGCGGAGGAGCGCTTCCTGCCGCGTGAACCGGAGCTGGCCGCGAAGGCGAAGGCCCGGCGGAAGCTGACGGAGGACGAGGAGGCGCAGTTCCGGAAGCTGGCCGATGCGGAGGGGGCGGTGCTCGGGGAGGCGTTGAGCCCGCTGCTGGGATCGGAGTGGGCGACCAAGTCCGAGGCTCAGGTGGCGGTGCGGGATGCGATGGCGCAGGCCGGCGTCCCGGGGCCGACGGGGGCGCCGTTCGCGAAGGCGTTGCGGGATGCGGTGGGGGTGCGGGATCCGGAGGGCGAGCTCCAGCTCCTCAAGGGCGGTGCCCCGGAGCCGGACGCGGAGCTGCGGGACTACGAGAACGTGCCGCTGGGCGAGGACGTCGAGAAGTACCTGAAGCGGGAGGTGCACCCGCACGTGCCGGACGCGTGGATCGACCACGCGAAGACGAAGGTGGGGTACGAGATTCCGTTCACACGCCACTTCTACGTGTACGAGCCGCCGCGCCCGTTGGCGGAGATCGATGCGGAGCTGAAGGCGCTTGAGGCAGAGATTCAGGCGCTGCTAGGGGAGGTCGCGGAATGAGTAACATCCCGCTCAAATATGTGGCTCGAATCAACGCTGGCCAGTCACCACCCTCCGCAGAGGTATTCCCTCTTTCATCCGGAAGGCCTTTCCTGCAAGGGAATGCAGAATTCAAAGAATTGCATCCTCTCCCCCGACTCGAATGCACCACCTCTCCAAAAGTAGCTACACGAAATGACGTTCTACTTTCAGTGCGAGCACCGGTGGGCGCATTGAACGTCGCCGATGAACCCTACGGAATCGGACGAGGCCTGTGCTCCATTACTCCGACATCGTGCGAAGGTCGATTCCTCTGGTGGTGGCTGCATAGCCAACGGCCGCAGTTGGACGCAGTCTCCACCGGAACAACATACAAGGCCGTAACCGCGGAGGATGTCGGCAACCTCAAGTTCCCCAACTGGAGCCTGCAAGAGCAGCACCGCATCGCCGAATTCCTCGACGCCGAAACCGCCCGCATCGATCGACTTGCCGATCTGCAACGGAAAATGATCGCTGGCCTCAATGAGCGCGAGGCCGCTCAACTCGATATCGCCATCGACGACTTGATTTCACGGGCAGGCATGGTACCTTTCCGCCGCTTCGTGTGGAGCGTAGATCAAGGGACGAGCCCGCAGTGCGAGGCGGTTCCCGCGTCCGAAGATGAATGGGGGGTGCTCAAGGTCAGCTGCCTGCGCCCTGGGGTTTTCGATCCGCGAGAAAACAAACGTCTCCCTGCAGAGATTCAACCAGATCACAGAAATGAAGTACGCGAGGGAGATCTCCTGATCACCCGAGCCAACACGCCTCAATTGGTCGGATCAACAGCAGTAGTCCGTCAGGTACGTAGAAAGATTCTACTCTCTGACAAGATTTTCCGCGTACGCCTGTCAGAGAATATTTCGCCCGAATTCGTCGCCGCAGTCGCACGAGGAAGCCGCGTTCGATCTCTGAGTGCAGCTGGATCCAACGGGGCCTCCTCGTCGATGGCAAACATCAGGTTCGAAGAAATCAAGAGGTGGCCGATGCCAGCTGTTTCCCTGTCCATGCAGATGCAGCTGGTGGAACGCGTCTCCCGCAGCCGGAAGCAGCTCGATGCGTTGCGCCCCGTGGTCAACCAGCGGCTCGCCCTCCTTGCCGAACGCCGCCAGGCCCTCATCACCGCCGCAGTAACCGGCCAGTTCGACGTCTCCACCGCCAGCGGCCGCAACGTAACGGACGGAGTGCCGACAGCATGAGCCCCATACACAGCGAGTCCGCCTTCGGGGACGCCATCGTCGCGGCCATGACCGAGCGCGGTTGGCGCGAGGCGCAGCCCGAGGACTACCAGGCCGACCTCGGCCTGGACACCAACGAGTTGTTCACCTTCCTCGGCGAAAGCCAGCCCCGCGAGTGGGCCGAACTGCTCGCCGTCTACGGCAAAGACCCCAACGCAGCCCAGCGCGGCTTCGCCCAGCGCCTCGACAAGGCCATCAGTGAGGACGGCCTCCTCAACGTCCTCCGTAACGGCGTCAAGGACCGGGGCGTCCGCCTCCGCGTGGCCTATTTCAAGCCGAACCTCGTCGCCGACGACTCCGTGCTCGACGGTTACCGGGCCAACCGCCTCACCGTCGTACGCGAACTCGTCTATGCCACCAAGCAGGCCGACTGGGGCAACAAGCTCGACCTCACTCTCTTCCTGAACGGCATCCCGGTCGCCACCGCCGAGCTGAAGAACCCGCTCACCCGGCAGGGCGTCGAGCACGCGAAGGAGCAGTACCGCACCGACCGCGACCCCACCGAGCTGATCTTCTCCCGGCGGGTCATCGCGAACTTCGCCGTCGACCCGGACCTCGTGTTCGTAGCCACCCAACTCCGGGGCAAGAAAACCCGCTTCCTCCCCTTCAACACCGGCTCCAACGGCGCCGGCCTGCCCGGCGGGGCCGGAAACCCGGCCCCGACCGCGTACGGCACGTACGCCACCTCCTACCTGTGGGAGCAGGTCTGGGCGCGGGACAACTGGCTGGACCTGCTCCAGCGTTACGTGCACCAGCAGAAGACGAAGACTCCCGGCGGCGGGACCACCAAGTCGACGATCTTCCCGCGCTTCCACCAGTGGGACGTCGTCAAGAGGCTGACCGCGCACGCCTCCTTCCACGGCGTGGGCCAGAACTACCTGGTGATGGCCTCCGCCGGCTCCGGCAAGTCGAACACCATCGGCTGGCTCGCTCACCGGCTGAGTGACCTGCACGCCGGCACCGATCCCCGCGCGCTCGACCCCGACGCCCTCGCGGCCGGCCGGATCAAGCCGGGCTCGCCCGTGTTCGACAAGGTCATCGTCATCACGGACCGCCGCAACCTCGACGCCCAGCTCCGCGAAACGGTCGGCAGCTTCTCGCAGACCGAGGGCCTGGTCGTGAAGGTGGACGAGAAGCACGGTTCGAAGAGTGAGCAGCTGGCACGCGCGCTGTCCCGCGACACCGGCAAGATCGTGACGGTGACCCTGCACTCGTTCCCCGCGCTCATCGACTACATCGAGCGCAACCCGACGGAGATCAAGGGCACCAACTTCGCGATCGTCATCGACGAGGCCCACTCCTCGCAGTCCGGCGATGCCTCCACCGCCGTCAAGGCCGCGCTGCGGGACCTCGGCCTGGACGCGGACTCGGAAGACCAGGGCGCGAGCACCGCAACCGTCTACGAGAAGCTGAAGCAGAAGGCCGCGGAGCGTTCGAAGGCCGCGAACCTCTCCTACTTCGCCTTCACCGCCACCCCGAAGGCGAAGACCCTCGAACTCTTCGGCACGGAGGACACGGTGGACGGGAAGGCCGTCTACCGCCCCTTCCACACGTACTCCATGCGGCAGGCCATCGAGGAAGGCTTCATCCTCGACCCGCTGCGGAACTACGTCACGTACCACACGTACTGGAAGCTGGTGAACGGCAACCCGGACGAGCGGGAGGTTGACCCCTCCAAGGCCAACGGCCTCCTCGCCCGGTTCGCGCTCACCCACGAGTCCACCGTCTCCCAGCACGCCCAGGTGATCGTCGAGCACTTCGTGGCGCACTCCCGGGGCCGGCTCGGGGGGCGCGCCAAGTCCATGGTGGTCACGGCCTCGCGCAGGTCCGCCGTGGACATGGCCCGGGCGATCCGGAGCTACATCAAGGACCGGGACTACCACACGAAGTACCCCGACCTGGGCGTGCTGGTGGCGTTCTCCGGCTCGCTGAAGGTCGATGGTGACAAGGAGGAGACCACCGAGTCGAAGGAGAACGGCGGTATCGCGGAGAGCGCGCTGCCGAAGGCGTTCGCGTACACCCGGGCCGACGACAAGACGGTCGGCGCGGGCGGGCGGGGGCAGCAGGAGTACAAGATCCTGGTGGTCGCGGAGAAGTACCAGACGGGCTTCGACCAGCCGCTGTTGACCACCATGTACGTCAACAAGAAGCTCACCGGGATCTCGGCCGTCCAGACGCTCTCCCGTCTCAACCGCACCGCAGACCGCAAGACGCAGGCCGACCTGGCGGTCCTGGACTTCGCCAACGACGCCCAGGACATCCAGGACGCGTTCCGCCCGTACTTCGAGGAGGCGAACACCCTTCCCTCCGACCCGAACCTGCTCTACACCGCGCAGAGCCGGGTCATGTCGGCGCCGATCATCTCCGAGTCGGAGATGGACGAGTTCGCCGCCGCGTACTTCGCGGCGAAGGAGAAGGCGGCCGGCTCGCAGGCGAAGTGGGAAAAGCTGCACGCCGAGCTGTACCGGCTCCTCTCCCCCGCCGTCGCCCGCTTCACCCCGTTGCTGGAGAGCGAGGAGGACGACGATATCGAGACGGCCGAGGACTTCCGGGCGAACCTCAACGACTACGTGCGGAAGTACGGCTTCCTCGCCCAGATCGTCCCGTACCGCGACGCGGAGTTGGAGCGGCTGCACCTCTACGGCCGCTACCTCCTCAACCGGCTTCCCCGCCGGGCGGACGGCGGCGTCGACATAGGCGAGATCGACCTCAGCCACCTCCGCGTGGAGAAGACCGGCGAGGTGGACGTGTCGCTGTCCCCCGATGGGCCGGCCGAGCTGCCCGGCTTCGGGGACGGTACGGGTGGTGCGGCGGAGCCGGAGAAGTCGCTGCTGTCGGAGCTGATCGAGGCGTTCAACGCGAAGTTCGGTACGGAGTTCACCGAGGACGACGTCCGCGCACCGTTCAAGAAGACGACCGAGGACCCGAAGGTCCGGGCCGCGGCCGTCGTCAACGACGAGGCGAACTTCGGCAAGGTCTTCGACCGCGCCTTCGCCGACAACATGGCCGACCACATCGAGACGACGGCCGGCATAGGGCGCCAGTACTTCGGCCCCGACAAGAGCTTCCGCTCCAGCCTGGACCGCAGTGCACGCCGGGCGGCGTGGCGGATGATCCGCCGCGACGAGGGCGTGGACGAGTAGTTCGTCCGTACGCACGGGTGGGCCCCGCCGCGTTGCCGGTTCGGCACGCGGCGGGGCCCACCCGCATGGCTGCGGCTCAGCTCGTGACGAGACCGACGAATCCCGTCCATACTGCTGGTGCGACGGTCAGCACGGGGCCGCTGGTCTGCTTGGAGTCACGGACGTATACCTGCGTGGCGACTGCAGCGACCTCGACGCACTCGCCGCCTTCAGCACCGCTGTAGCTGCTCTTGACCCAAACCAGCTCCTGCGTGACAGCAGCATCAGTGGTCTTCATAGCTCTCCCAGCAACTTCTCGATGAATACCAGAGACTCCTGTGGAGTCAGCGCCTGCGAGCGGATGATCCCATAGCGTGCCGCGACGGAGCGCACCTCGTCACGGTCGGTCAGCAGGATGCTGCGCCCTTGCACCTCCAGATAGGCGAGCTGCTCGCCGCTCTTGGACGTGATCAAAGTGAAGGGCCCATCCAGTCCGGCGTTGTCTTCGCGAACCGTCGGCATGACCTGAATCTCGACGCTTCGCTGCCGCCCGGCCAGAAGGATGCGCTCCAAAGCGCCCCTGAGCACAGCCACTCCGCCGAACGGCCTTCGCAGTACAGCTTCCTCGATCACGAAGCTCATCAGGGGAGCAGGCCACCGGTTGAGTACTTCCTGTCGAGCGATGCGAGACGCCACACGCTGCTCGATGATGTCCTCGTCGAGCAGCGGTCGCCGCATTGCGAGAAGAGCGCGCGTGTACTCCTCGGTCTGGAGAAGTCCGGGCACTGCGCTCACCGCGTACAGATACAGCTCAAGCGCCTCGGCCTCCAGCCGTGCAGCGTCCCGAAAGAACGCCGGATACTGCGCCCGCGCAACCTCCTCCTTCAGCGCAAGCAACAACCCACCGGCATCCAGTACCGCATCCGCCTCATCGATGAACGCCGGCTGGGGGATTCGTCGCCCCTGCTCGAACGAGGCGATGGACGGCGCCGCGTATCCCACCCGCTTCCCGAACTCCGTCCGGTCCAGCCCCGCCCGCATCCGTAACAGCTTCAGCTGCCGCCCGAACGCGATCGTCACGCCCGAACCAGCCTCGTCCCGCCGACCACCTGTCTCGGGCCCGCCGCCCCCTTCGGCCCCCGGGCCCGTCCCCACCTCGTCCAGCGCCATCACCACCACCGCCTGTCCCACATACGCCTACGTCCCATATCCGCCCCAAATCAGCACCGCAGCAACCACGATGAGGCGCCCCGAACTGCAGCGCCCGCCTCGGCTCGCCCACTCGGGCACCGTAATCACCCATCGATCCGCCTGCACGGGGTTCGCAGTTGGTTCCCCCCAAAGGGTGTTTCTGAAGTTCAGTCCGTCAGCCCGAGCATCGACCGTAGGCTGTCGCCGGAGAACGAGGAGAAACGATGACTGACGACCGCAAGGCGCTCATTCCGGTATGGACGCTGGCGACCGGCGATGTCCAGGTGCCCGCAGTGGCCGGGGACGGGCCGATGACGGCCGAGCGCCTGACCGAACTGCGCAGTGTGCTGGCCGGCCTGGCCGACGCACCGATCGCCACGCTTGAGGTCCATCCACTGCCCGGCGAGCTCGACCGCCGCCGAGGCATCCCGCTCGACGCCGTGAGTCCCCTCGCGACGCACTTGTCGCAGCTCATCACGCAAACCGCGCGCAACTCGTCCGCGGCTGCAAAGGCGACCGCTTCCGGCGAAGGCCTGTACCGCCTGGTGGTTCCCGCGAAGGTCGCAGCCCAGATGGGTCAGGGTGCGGTCAAGTCGATGGTGGCCAAGGGAACGACCGATGCCCTCCGGAGCCCCCTCGTGAACACCGCAACGGGTCGGATCGTCGGCGGCGCGACGTTCATACCGGTCGGATCAGCGGCTACGGCAGGCGCGGCCGGGGGTGCCGGAGCGACGGCCGGCATCGCGGTCGGCGGCAGCGCGATGCTCACCGTGGCCGCGCCGCTCGTCCTCATGGCCGTGGCGGTGGGGGTGAGCGCGAATGTCGACCGCAAGCGGCAGCAGGCCATCGAGCACATCACCGAGCTGCTGGAGCAACTGCAGGAGCAGAAGCTCGACGAGGAGCACAGCGAACTCGACGGCTGCCGCGACGCCATCGACAAGGCCACGGCCATCCTGCTCGACCAGGGCAAGCTCGGAGCCTCTCTGGGACTGGACTCCGCCGTGCACGCGATCAACACGGCCCTTGGCGCCGCTGACCGCCGTCTCGCCCAGTGGCAGAACGCGCTCGCCAAGCTGCCCGAGGGAAAGCCCGTCGACATCGGCACCCTCACCAAGTCGTTCCCCGGCGTCGACGATCTCGGCGGCACGTTCCGCGCCCACCTCGAACTCGCCTCCCTGGCCATCGCCCTGAAGCGGCGGGTCGTCGTTCTGCAGGCCGTCGAACACGCCCAGAGCGCCCCCGACAACCTCTTCGAGAACTTCGCCCGCGCGCTCAAGGCGGACCAGCAGCGCCTCGATGAGCTGGAGTCGGGGATCGCCGGTGTCCTCATAGGCCTTTCGGTACTGGAGCTGGCACGCCCGAGCGGTCTGCGGCCCGTCTTCACGACCGGTGAGGTGGACCGTCTGATGCGCGCGGCGCACCACATCCGCAGGCTGGGGGACGGAGCCGTGGTCAACAGCCGTCCGACGGACGTGACGATCGAGATCGCGCGCAGCCAGGACGGCTCGGTGGTCGTCTTCCCCGCCCAGCCCGCGTAGAAGGGCGGCAGGGCGCATTCCGCGGGGCCGGGGCCACATCCCGTGACCGGAAAGCAACGTTCCACGATCACCGGCCCGGCTTCGGCTGGACCGGTGATCGTCCTTCCGGAGAGACTTGCCCCGACGATGCCTGGCACGTACGGCACGTACACGCGTGCCGTACGTGCCAGGCCCCGCGCCCGCACATACGCACACCCGGGGGACATGTGCCGCAGCAGCAGTCGATCGCCGGTCGGTACGAGCTCCTCGAACCGCTCGCCAACGGCGGCATGGGGGACGTGTGGCGGGGTTACGACACGGTGCTGGACCGGCCCGTCGCGGTGAAGCGGATCAGGCCGCAGGCCGTCGCCGGGTCCCCGCAGCTGGCGGACGAGTTCGTCAAGCGATTCCGCCGGGAAGCGCGTATCACCGCGCGGATCCAGCATCCCGGTGTGCCGCAGGTGTACGACGCGGTGCTCGACGACAGCTATGAGCGGCTGTTCCTGGTGATGGAGCTGGTGGACGGTGTGCCGCTGTCCGCCTGCGTCCACCCGGAGCGTCCGCTTCCTGTGTGCTGGGCGGTGGCCGTGGCGGCGCAGGTCGCCACCGTGCTGTCGCACGCACACGAGGTGCCGGTGATCCACCGCGACCTGAAGCCGAGCAACATCCTGGTCGCGCGCGACGGAACGGTGAAGGTCCTCGACTTCGGGATCGCCGCCATACTGCGGACCGATGTCACCAAGCTGACCGCCACCGGCAACCCCATCGGCACCTACCAGTACATGGCGCCGGAACAGGTGCGTGGCGGGCGGATCTCGCCGCGGACCGATCTCTACGCACTCGGGTGCGTGCTGCACGAACTGCTCAGCGGCCGTGTGCTGTTCAGCGCGGACAGCGAGTACCTGGTGATGTACCAGCATGTGAACGCGGCTCCCACCCCGCTGCGCGTGCTGCGCCCCGACGTACCGTCGGCCCTGGAGGAGCTCGTCCTCCAGTTGTTGCTCAAGTCGCCGGAGGCCCGGCCGGCCGATGTGCAGGAGGTGTACGAGCGGCTGCGGCCGTTCCTGCCACCCCCGGGTGAAAGCCGCGGGCCGGAGGAGGACGGACCGGCGGGTGTGCCCGACCCGACGGGCATTTTCCGTCACCCGTACGCCCCGCGAGCACGCGTCGGCGCCGGCCGTGCCGCTGCGACGACCATCGACCCGCAGGCGCCCGCCCCCGTCCCCGTGCCGGCGCGGCTGCGCGAGGAGATCGACGAGGCCTACGCCCATTCCGACGCCCTTCTGGAGGAGGAGCGGTTCGCGCAGGCCGCGGAGGTGCTCGGCGAGGTCATCGAACCCGCCGCTCGCGTCCTGGGCGCCGAGAGCAAGCGGGTGTTGGAGCTGCGGAAGAACCGGGCGGCGATCCGACTGCTCGGCGGTGACTACCGGGCGGCGCTGCCCGAGTTCGATGCCCTGGCCGACGCCTACGCCCGCACCGACGGGCCGGCCGGGGCGTCGGCACGCGCCTGTCGTGCCCAGGCCGCCCGCTGCCGTGCGGAACTCGGGCGGGCCACCGACGCGCTCGCCGAACTCCGTGCCTTGCTTGCTGTCGTCCGGTCCGTCGACAGCGACCTGAGCGAGGAGGCGGTCGAGCTGCGCCGTGACATCGGGATGCTGCTGCTCGCTCAGGGGCAGGCCGCCGAGGCGGACCGGATCCTGCGGCCCTTGTACGACGACCTGTGCGTGGTCTTCGGCACCGACGACGAGATGAGCGAAGAGGTCGCCGAGGCGCTGGCCCTGATCAGCCTGGGGCTCGACGGACCGGCCGCCTGACCCTCTCCCCCTGACTCCGCCCGACACCCCCGCCCCTCGCCCCTCGCCCCTCGCCCCTCGCCCGGAAAGTACGCCCATGCCGCGTCTCGCGTTCGACATCGGTTTCTGCGCCCAGCTCGGCAAGCTGCAAGGCAGCGTGAAGCAGGGGGTGTTCGACGCGTGGGAGAAGTTCGAGCGGCTCACCCTGGACCAGTTGTTCAAGGACCCCGGGCTGAAGCTCGAAACGCTGAAGCGGGCGCGGGACCCCCACATCCGGACCATCAGGATCGATCAGGCGACGCGTGGTGTCGTGCTCGCGCCCGACAGCGGGGACACGTACGTGCTGCTGCGCGTGATGCCGCACGACAAGGCGATCGACTGGGCCGTTAAGCAGAGGGCGAGCATCAACACGGTCACCCGCGCTGTCGAGGTGCGGGACATCGCGATGCTCGACGAGCTCACGCCCGCGTACGAACGCATCGCCGCCGCCCCCGAGCGCCGGCTCTTCTCGAAGGTGTCCGACGGGGATCTGGCGGCGCTCGGGATCGACGAGACCACGCTCCGCCAGGCGCGCGCGCTGACCGATGCCGAGCAGTTGGAGGTCTTCGCACCGTACTTCCCCCAGGACCAGCGCGAGGTGCTCGAATATCTCGCCGCCGGGTTCACCGTGGAGGAGGTGTGGCGGGATGTCGTCTCCGTCGCGCTCGCCGCCTCGCCCGGGGACGACGCGCCGGTGGACACGGAGGACTTCGCGACCGCCATCCGCCGTACCCGTACCCGTATCGCGCACGTCACCGGGTCGGAGGAGCTGCGGGACATCCTCGACAAGCCGTTCGCCGCCTGGCGGGTCTTCCTGCACCCGTCGCAGCACAAGGTCGCCTACCGGGCCTCGTACTCCGGCCCCGCCCAGGTCACCGGGGGCCCGGGCACCGGCAAGACCGTCGTCGCGCTGCACCGTGTACGCCACCTGCTGAGGTACCTGAGGGACGGGGAGCGCATCCTCCTCACCACGTACACCAACGCACTGGTGGCTTCCCTGCGGACGGGGCTGGCCTCCCTCGTCGAGGACGAGGCGCTGCGGGACCGGGTCGACATCATGACCGTCGACGCGTTCGCGGGGCGGGTCCTGTCCACCTCACGCCGGCCCCTGCGCGGGGGCGAGGAGGAGGCCAGGTGGACCCGGGCGGCGAACGCGACCGGGTTCACGGGCAGCGCGCAGTTCCTCGGCCAGGAGTACCGGCACGTGGTCCTGGCGCAGAATCTGCGGACCGAGCAGGAGTACGTGGCCTGCGACCGTCCGGGCCGCGGGAGAAGGCTTCCCACGTCGGCCCGTCCGCTGGTGTGGCGCACGGTGGAGGAGTTCACCGGGCGGCTCGCCTCCGACGGGTTGCGCACCTACCTGGGGACGTGTGCGGAGGCCGCCGATCTGCTGGCGGCGGAGGGACCCCGATACCGGCACGTGGTGATCGACGAGGCGCAGGACCTGCACCCCGCCCAGTGGCGGCTGCTGCGGGCGGCGGCCCCGCAGCGCCCGGACGACCTGTTCATCGCCGGGGACCCGCACCAGCGGATCTACGACTCGAAGGTCTCGCTGAAGGCGGTCGGGATCAAGGTCGCGGGCCGGTCCGCGAAGATGCGCAAGAACTACCGCTCCACTCACGAGATCCTGAGCTGGTCCACCGCCCTCCTCGTCGGCCGCCCCTTCGAGCAGCTGGAGGACGGCGCCGGCAACGAGACGTTGCTCGGCTACCGCTCGGCCCTGCACGGCAACGGGCCGGAGGTGCACGCCGCGGACTCGGAGGAGGCCGAGTTCGACGCCCTTCTGTCGCGGGTGCGCGGCTGGATCGACAGCGGGATCGCTCCGGGGGACATCGGCGTGACCGCCCGGTTCAACAAGAACTGCGACCAGGCCGTGGACCGGCTCCGGGCGGCGGGGATCCTCGCGACGAGGCTTCGGGGCGACGTCGCTTCCTCGCCGGACGCCGTGCAGGTGGGCACGATGCACGCGTTCAAGGGGCTGGAGTTCCGCTGCGTCGCGGTCCTCGGGGTGCGTGAGGGCGCGCTTCCGTATCCCCGGGCGCTGACACCGGTCGAGGTGGACCACGTACAGCACGCCTCGGACCTGATGGCGGAGCGCTGTCTCCTGTTCGTCGCGTGCACGCGGGCGCGCGACGGGCTGTACGTGTCGTGGTCGGGCGCGCCGAGTACGTTCCTGGTGGAGGCGGGGCTGGCGCGGTATTAGCACAAGTCCGTAAGTCCTCGTTATCGGCCATCACCATTGGGTGAGGTCGTGAACCGTCGTACAGTAAGGGTCTTGGGAGCCGGAACGGCCTTCTCCGAGTCCGTCCGACAGAAGGGAGGGCAGCGTAGCCATCAGCGCCGTGTGGCCACCGGCAACGCGCCCGTTGCCGTCCTGCAGCGTGACGTCAAGGCCTACCCTGCCCTCCAGAGTCGGCCCGTCCACATACAGTCTCGCAACACTGCGGTCCAGCAGGAGAAAACCGCTCATCTGCACCCTCTCCTCGTATTCCTCAACCAGTGGCCGGAATACAGAGGCCGCTGAGTGGAGCGCATCCGTCAGGTCGAAGACCGGTGCGGTCAGAAACCTGAGAACTTCGCCACGCAGGTCAACAACCGGTACGCCCAGCGGATCTCGCGTCCCTGATTGGTTGCGCCCAGCGTCACCGAGGGCAGAGCGTACAGCGGCGATGAGGTCGGACCAGGAGATGTTGTCGCCGCTCTCGATCAGTGGCAGGTCGTACGCCACGGAGGAATCAAAGTCTCGGCCGTCCCACATGACGACCCGGGTGACATCGCATCGCTCCGGTGGCTGAAGGACACCGCGAACTACCTGACAGGTGTCTCCGGCGAGCGGCACCGAAACGAAGCGCAGCAGCTGCCACATCAAGGTGCGATGCAGCTCTGTCAACGCCTCCCCGCTCCATGCTCCGTAGTCACGTGAAAATGTCATGCCGAGTTCACCTTTTCAGGGCATCGGTTCGTCCCTACACAGAAAGCCGTAATAACACCAATCTTGTCACTCTTGCCGGGAAGTCGGTATCTGCCGTCTTCCGTCTGCCAGTTGTACTCAGCGATGATGCGGATGCTCGCCAGCTTCTTAGGGAATCCCAGACCATCCCTCGCCACAAGCGCACCGTTGCAAACGAGCCGATGAGGGCGGTCTTTCTCACGGTCGGGCTTGGACGTACCCGAGATTATCTTCTTGATAAGGAACACGATGGCCTCCTGATGACCTGTTCTGCCCTGCGTGAGGCATCGCTCAGAGTAGGCACATGGTTGAAATACATGCTGGCACTCGCCGAGCAGTTACCACCGGGGGACGTACCCATACCCAATTAGCCCACCCGATCGAGTGGCGCAGAGCGTGAGGGTGGCAGGTCCCGGAAATGGTCTGGACGTGCGACTCGAGTTTTGCTGCATACGCCTCGGCCTTAAGCCGGGCCTCACGGGCAAAAGGCCACCGGTGGACAACCTGATCGTGTACGTGAAGCGGAAATACCACGAGCTCCGAACTGCACCCCCGTGTTCGCGTGGCACAAGTTGAGGTGAGGGGCTATTCCTCAAGACTTCGCCACGTGCAAGGTCGAAACCCGCTCGTCCCCCCGGCGGCTGGCGGGCCGTCAGGCATCGTTACGGAAAACAAGCAGGTAGCGCCAGAAGAGGAGTCTGCGGATGCTGCACCCGGGCAGCAACGCCGCCGCTTCCCGGCGGATCTCGGCCAGGGGCATGGCCGGCTGCCGCACCGGCGCACTCACCCCCTCCCGGTGACTCGCGGCGGGGCGAAACCGGTCTCTCGCACCGATCGCCAGCCTGGCGGCGGCGTTGGCCGGCACGGCTGCCAGGCTCCAGGCCCAGTCGAGGCGGGTCCGTTCCGGGTAGCACCCCAGGATCACCAGGACGCCGCCTGGCGCGAGCGCGTCACGCAATGCGGCGACGGTTGCGAACGGCATGTGGTGGATGCTCGCGAGGCACGAGATGAAGCCGTAGTGCCCCTGGGGAAGGGCGAGTTCGGTCACATCCGCGTGCCGGAAACGCGGACTCCGGTCGTCGGCCGCCCCGCCGGAGAGGGCGCGGGCCTCCGCGATGGCCTCCTCCGACGGGTCGACCGCGTCGACGTCCATGCCCAGGCGGGCGAGCCGCCGCGCGAACCGACCGGTCCCGCACCCCACATCCAGTGCCACCCCGCAGTCGCGCGGTACTTGGCGCAGCAGCAAGCGGTGGTAGTGGTCATTGTGATCGAAGGGCATGGCCCCGACCCTGCCACAGCGCCCGCACGCGCGGGATCGCGCTCAAGCGTTCCGTCAGATGCGCTGCGCGAAGCGCCGGTCCACGTGGACCCGGGCGAACTCGCTTCTCAGCCGTCGTTCGTCCGCGAGCGGGGCGTGCCCGAAGATCACGATGGGGTGGATCCCGGGCCGCCGTTCCTTGATGGCACGGGTGGGCTCGGACGGGTCGGAGTAGTGGTTGGCGTAGACGTGCAGGTAGTGGTCGCTCTCGTCGAAGCCCATCGCGTGGTACCAGGCCAGCGTGTCCACGTCGTCCCGTGTCCAGGCGTCCAGCGTGGTCGCTCCGGCCGAGCGGGCCCAGTCGCGGGTCCGGTCCAGCAGTTGCCGTCCCAGGCCGCGGCGCCGGTGGTCGGGGTGGACCGCGACGGTGTCGATGGTCGCCGCGTCGCCCTCGATGCCGGTGTCCATGAGGGCCGCCACCGAGCCGGTCGCGTCGACCACGACGAGTTCCAGGCCGGGCGCCGCGACGACCGGCTTGGCGGGGACGACGGAGTCGTAGAAAGCCGTGTCCAGGAAGGCGAGAACCCGGCAGCGCAGCCAGGAGGTCTCGTCAGCCGGTGTGTACGCGCGAAGTGTGTAGGTCAAGATCGTGATCCTCTGCAGGCGTGAAGGTGTGCGGTCGGCGGTTGCAGAGTGTGGTGATCACAGCGGGATCATCGTCCCGGGGCCCGGTATCGGCAAGTGGATTTCCGGGCCGGACCGAGGAACGGCGCGGATGCGCGGCCCTCAGCCCCGCCCCTTCGCCAACCGCTGCCGTCGCGCCTCGTACAGGACGATCGACGCCGCGTTCGACGCGTTGAGGGAGCTCGCCGAGCCTGTCATCGGGATGCTGATGACGTGGTCGCAGCGGTCGCGCCAGGCGTTGCTCAGGCCCGCCGTCTCGTTGCCGATGAGCAGCAGGACGGGCTGGGTGAGGTCGAATTCCGAGGCGTCGCACTCGCCGTCCTCGTCGGTGCCGACGACGAGCACCGGGCGGCCCCGGTCGCGCTCCGCGTCCAGCCACTGGGCGACCTCGTGGTGGGAGGGGGTGCGGACCACGGGGAGGGCGAAGAAGGAGCCCGTCGTCGCGCGGACCGCCTTCGGGTCGTACGGGTCCGCCGCGTGGCCCGTCACGATGAGGCCGCGCGCGCCGAGGGCGTCGGCGGAGCGGACGATGCTGCCGATGTTGCCGGGCTGCGTCGGGCGGTCGAAGACGAGGCCGAGGAAGTCGTCGTCGACCGGGATGCGGGTCAGGTCGTCGGGGGCCATCTCGACCACGGCCAGCACCTCCGGGGCGCCCTCCGCCCTCTCGCTGAGCTCCGCGAGGAGTTCCGGGGCCATGGCGACGCGTTCGGTGGTGATGCCGCGCACCAGTTCCTCGGCCCAGCGGGAGAGGGGGCGGCTCGCGTCGTACAGGAGGGAGCGGATCGTCCAGCCGTGTTCGACGGCCATGGTGATCGGCCGGACGCCCTGGACGATGAACTCGCGGGCGCGCCCGCGCTTGGTCCGGTTGGTGAGCAGCGTCTGGAACTGCTGAAAGCGGGCGTTGCGGGTCGAGATCCGCTGCACAGCCACCGGTCGGTCCTCCAAGGGGTGATCGCTTCTCCGGTGGCGGCACGGTCCGCCCCGGGAAACCAGAAATTCCCACGGTTCGCGATGAACCGTGGGAACTGGATGAGTGTCCGAGGGGGGACTTGAACCCCCACGCCCGATAAAGGGCACTAGCACCTCAAGCTAGCGCGTCTGCCATTCCGCCACCCGGACCAGGTGATCCGCCCCGGTCTCCCGCGGCGACAAAGAAAACAATACCAGGGGTTCGGGGTGCCTCTCACCTGCGTATCCGGCGACCGGCCGGTGGACATTGCGCTGGTCAGTGCGGTGCGGGGGCCGTCGGGGCGCTTTTCGGGCCGGGGGCGCGCACCTCGCGTACGGACCGTCGCCGCGCACGTACGGAACGTGGAGCCGGAGGGTCGGCGGCCCGGTCCACCGGCGGGTGGGCGGGGCGGGTTACTTTCGCTCGCATGAGTGATCGCGGCTACCGTCCTCCCCGCGCGCTGTCCCCTCTGCGCGAGCATCTGCGCGAGACCTTCTGGTTCGCCCCGGCCCTGACGCTCGTCGTCGCGTTCGTGCTCTGGTTCGCCGCGGCGGCGGTGGACGAGCGGCTCGTCTCGTATCTGCGCGAGGAGCAGGCGTACGACGAGATCCAGGACCTGGTGTCGGTCGCCGAGGACACCAAGCAGATCGTCGTCACGGTCAGCTCGGCGATGATGACCTTCATCGGTGTGGTCTTCAGCATCTCGCTGGTCGCGGTGCAGATGGCGAGCGGGCAGCTCACGCCCCGGGTGGTGCGGATCTTCGTACGCAGCCGGATCAGCAAGCTCACCCTGTCGGTGTTCCTCGCGACGTTCGTGTTCTCGCTGCTGGTCCTCAGCTCGTACGAGAGCGAGACCGATCCGCGCCGGGTCACCTCGCTGCCGTTCGTGCAGAGCGTGCTGACCGCCGCGCTCGTCGGGCTCAGCCTGCTGCTCTTCATCGCCTACGTGAGTGCCACGCTGCGCCTGATGCAGATCGGGCCCGTCCTCGATCACATCACCCGGGACACGTTCAAGGTGCTGGGCCGGATGCCCGCCGGCCGGCCGGGCGAGGAGCCGCTGCCCGCCGAGACCGGGCAGATCCTGTACGAGGGGCGGGCCGGGGTGCTCCGCGACGTCAACGTCGCACGGCTCGTCCGGGCCGCCCGGCGCCAGGGCGTCGTGCTCCGGCTGATCCCCCGGCTCGGGGACTTCGTGGTGCCGGGGACGCCGGTGCTCGCCGTGCACGGCGGGACGGCGCCGGCCCGGCACGCCCTGCGGTACACGGTCTCCGTGGGCGTCGAGCGCACCCTGCACCAGGACCTGGCGTTCGGGCTGCGCCAGTTGTCGGACATCGCGCTGCGGGCGCTGTCCCCGGCGGTGAACGACCCGACGACCGCCGTGCAGTGCCTGGACCGGATCGTGCAGTTCCTCGCGGCCACCGTGCGGCTGCCACTGGGCACGGTGCACCACCGGGACCGCGGGGGCGCGGTACGGCTGGTGCAGGACGTGCCGGGGTGGGAGGACCTGGTGGACCTCGGCTTCGAGGAGGTGCGCCGGTGTGCGGCGACCGCTCCGCAGGTGACGCGGCGGCTGCTGGCCGGGATCGACGACCTGGTGCCGCTGGCCGGGCCGGACCGGCGAGGGCCGCTGGCCCGGCACCGTGCGCTGCTGGTGCAAGCGGTGGAGCACGCGGTGCCGGAGGCCGCCGAACGGGAGTTCTCGCTGCTGCCGGACCGGCAGGGCATCGGCTGAGGGGGCCGTAAGAACGCGGCGGGGGGCGGGGAGCGGACCCCGGTGGAACCGGGCCCCGGTGGAACCGGACCCCGGTGGGTCCGGGCCCCGGTGGGTCCGGGCCCCGGTCCGCCGGCTCCCCCGCCCCCTCAGTCCTTGCCGCCGAACGCCGCGTCGAACGACGCGCTCGGCGGGTCGAAGTCGTACCGCTTCAGGGATGCCAGCGCCTCCGGGGCGCCGGCCAGCCGGTCCATGCCGGCGTCCTCCCACTCCACCGAGACGGGGCCCTCGTAGCCGATGGACCGCAGCATCCGGAACACGTCCTCCCAGGGCACGTCCCCGTGGCCGGCCGAGACGAAGTCCCAGCCCCGGCGCGGGTCGCCCCACGGCAGGTGGGAGCCGAGGCGGCCGTTGCGGCCGTCGAGGCGCTTGCGGGCCTCCTTGCAGTCGACGTGGTAGATCCGGTCCCGGAAGTCGTACAGGAAGCCGACCGGGTCCAGGTCCTGCCAGACGAAGTGGCTCGGGTCGAAGTTCAGCCCGAAGGCCGGCCGGTGGCCGACGGCCTCCAGTGCGCGGTGCGTGGTCCAGTAGTCGTACGCGATCTCGCTGGGGTGCACCTCGTGGGCGAAGCGCACCCCCTCCGCGTCGAAGACGTCGAGGACGGGGTTCCAGCGCTCGGCGAAGTCCTCGTAACCGCGCTCGATCATGTGCGGCGGGACCGGCGGGAACATCGCGACCAGGTGCCAGATCGAGGAGCCGGTGAAGCCGATGACGGTGTCCACGCCGAACGCGGCGGCGGCCCGCGCGGTGTCGGCCATCTCGGCGGCGGCCCGCCGGCGTACTCCTTCCGGCTCGCCGTCGCCCCAGATGCGGGCGGGCAGGATGCCCTGGTGGCGTTCGTCGATGGGGTGGTCGCAGACGGCCTGGCCGACCAGGTGGTTGGAGACCGCCCAGCACTTCAGGCCGTACTTGTCGAGCAGTTGCCGGCGGCCGTCCAGATAGGCGGGATCGGCGAGGGCCTTGTCGACCTCGAAGTGGTCGCCCCAGCAGGCGAGTTCGAGGCCGTCGTAGCCGAAGTCACGGGCATACCGACAGACCTCCTCCAGGGGGAGGTCGGCCCACTGGCCGGTGAAGAGGGTGAAGGGACGGGGCATGCGCGGGACCTCCTAGAGCGGGACGGGGGTGAGGACGGAGTTCTTCGCGGCGCTCTCCTCCACCGCCGCCAGCACCCGCTGCACCTGGAGGCCGTCCGCGAACGACGGTGCGAGCGGGGTTCCTTCGGCGATGGCGCACACCACGTCGCGGGCCTGGTGGACGAAGGTGTGCTCGTAGCCGAGGGTGTGGCCCGGCGGCCACCACGCCTCCAGGTAGGGGTGTTCGGGCTCGGTGACGAGGACGCGCCGGAAGCCGGCCGTGGCGGCGGGTTCGGTGTGGTCGTGGAAGGACAGTTCGTTGAGCCGCTCCAGGTCGAAGGCGAGCGAGCCGCGCTCGCCGTTGATCTCGAGGCGCAGGGCGTTCTTGCGGCCGGCCGCCATCCGGGTCACCTCGAAGGACGCCAGGGCGCCGGAGGCGAGCCGCCCGGTGAACACGGCCGCGTCGTCCACCGTCACCGGGCCCGTTCCCCCGGCCGCCGCCCCGCCGCCGAGGCCCCCGGCCGGTCCGGCGGGCAGCGGGCGTTCCCGTACGAATGTCTCGCTCAGCGCCGACACCGCGACCAGCGGCTCCCCCGCCAGGTACTGCGCGAGGTCCACCACGTGCGCCCCGAGGTCGCCGAGCGCGCCGGAACCCGCGCGCTCCTTGTCCAGCCGCCAGGTGAGCGGGGAGGCGGGGTCGGTGAGCCAGTCCTGGAGGTAGACGGCGCGCACATGGCGCAGGGCGCCGAGACGGCCCTCGGCGATGAGCCGGCGGGCGTGGGCCAGGGCGGGCACCCTGCGGTAGTTGAAGCCGACGAAGGCCGCGCGGCCCCGGGCGGCGGCGCGCCCGGCCGCCGCCGTCATGGCCTCCGCCTCGGCGACGGTGTTGGCGAGCGGCTTCTCGCACAGCACGTGCTTGCCGGCCTCCAGGGCCGCGACGGCGATCTCCGCGTGGCTGTCGCCGGGGGTGCAGATGTCGACGAGCTGCACGTCGTCGCGGGCGATCAGGGCGCGCCAGTCGGTCTCGGCGGCGGCCCAGCCGTGCCGGCCGGCCGCGGCCTCGACCGCCGTGCGGTCGCGTCCGCAGATCGCGGCGAGGACCGGCCGCATCGGCAGGTCGAAGACGTGTCCGGCGGTGCGCCACCCCTGTGAGTGGGCGGCGCCCATGAACGCGTATCCGACCATGCCGATCCCGAGCGTCGGCGGCGCGGCCGTCTCCTGCTGCGTCTGATCCCTCTGGGCCATCCGGGCTACCTCCTCGTCAGTGGTTCGGCGGGTGCGGTGGCGGGGCCGCTCACTTGAAGCCCGTCGGCAGGTACTGGTCGACGTTGTCCTTGGTGACGACGGCGGAGTAGAGGGTGAGGCTGGTCGGGATCTCCAGTTCGGCGAGTCCGGCCACCCCCTTGGCCTGCCCGAGGGCGCGGGCCAGGTCGATGGCCGAGGCCGCCATGGTCGGCGGGTAGAGGACGGTGGCCTTCAGGACGCTGTTGTCCGCCTTGATGGCGTCCATGGCGGTCTTGGCGCCGGCGCCGCCGACCATCAGGAACTCGTCGCGCCCGGCCTGCTCGATGGCGCGGAGCGCGCCGACCCCCTGGTCGTCGTCGTGGTTCCACAGGGCGTCGAACTTCTTCTGCGCCTGGAGGAGCTGGGCCATCTTCGCCTGGCCCGACTCCACGGTGAAGTCGGCCGCCTGACGGGCCACCAGCTCGATGTTGGAGTAGTTCTTCAGCGCGTCGGCGAAGCCCTGGCTGCGCTGCTTGGTGAGTTCCAGGTTGTCGATGCCGGCGAGCTCGACGACCTTGGCGTCCTTCTTGCCCTTGAGCTGTTCGCCGATGTAGGTGCCGGCGTTGAGGCCCATGCCGTAGTTGTCGCCGCCGACCCAGCAGCGGTACGCCTGCGGGGAGGCGAAGATCCGGTCCAGGTTGATGACGGGGATGCCCGCCCGCATGGCCTCCAGGCCGACCTGGGTGAGGGCCTTCCCGTCGGCCGGCAGGATCACCAGGACGTCGACCTTCTTGTTGATGAGGGTCTTGACCTGGCCGATCTGGGCGGCGGTGTCGTTGGAGCCCTCGGTGGTCTCCAGGGTCACCTCGGAGTACTTCTTCGCCCGGGACCTGGCGTTCTCGTTGATGGCGTTGAGCCAGCCGTGGTCGGCCTGCGGTCCGGCGAAGCCGATGGTGACGGGCTTGCCCGGCTTGTCATCGGCGGCGGGCGCCCCGCTCTGGGCGGGGGCGTCCTTCTCCTTGGGCTCGTTGCTGGTGCAGGCGGTCAGGAAGGCGCCGGCGGAGACGGCGGCGGTGCCGAAAAGGAGCCCTCTGCGACTGGTTTGTGGCATGGCGGTGAACCCTTCATCCGGTGGGTGCGGGAGACGGTCGGGCCGGTGGTGTGTCAGGTCTCCGTGCGGGAGGTGCGGCTCTGGACGAGGACGGCGGCGACGATGATCGCCCCCTTGGCGATCTGCTGGACGTCGCTCTGCAGGTTGTTGAGCGCGAAGATGTCGGTGATCGTGGTGAAGATCAGGACGCCGAGGACGGAGCCGGTGATGGTGCCGCGGCCGCCGCTGAGCAGGGTGCCGCCGATGATCGCGGCGGCGATGGCGTCGAGTTCGTAGAGGTTGCCGGCGGTGTTCTGGCCGGAGCCGGACAAGATGATCAGCATGAAGGCCGCGATGCCGCAGCACAGTCCGGACAGCAGGTAGAGGTAGAGCCGCTGCCGGCGGACGTCGATGCCCGCGAGCCGGGCGGCTTCGGCGTTGCCGCCGATGGCGACGGTGCGGCGGCCGAAGGTCGTGCGGTTCAGCAGCAGCCAGCCGACGGCGGTGACCGCGGCGAAGATCAGGACGAGCGGCGGGATGCCGAGGACGTAGGAGTCGGGCAGGCCCAGGTCCAGGACCGAGGTGACGGTGACCACCTGGGTGTTGCCGTCGGTGATCATGAGGGCCAGGCCGCGCGCGGAGGCGAGCATCGCCAGGGTCGCGATGAACGGCACCACCCGCCCGTACGCGATGAGTACCCCGTTGACCAGTCCGGCGAGGAGGCCGACGAGGACGGCGGTGAACAGGATGCCCGCGAAGCCGTACTCCTGGGTGGCGAGGGTGCTGGCCCAGACGGAGGCGAGGGCGACCATGGCGCCGACCGAGAGGTCGATGCCCCCGGAGGTGATGACGAAGGTCACGCCGACGGTGACGACGCCGATCACCGAGGCCTGGGTCAGGATGAGTTGGAGGTTGTCGGTGTCCAGGAAGGCGTCGGGTTCGGTGATGCCGCCGACGGCCACCAGCACGGCGAGGATGCCGAGCAGGGACAGGGTGTGGAGGTTCACGCGCGGCCCGAGGGCGCGCCGGGGTCCGTGCTTCTTCAGGGTCACGGGGGCGGGGCCCTGGTCCGGCCCGCTCTGCCGTGCCGTGGGAACGGGATGGGTCATGACGTCTGGCTCCCTTCCATCACGAGGTCGAGTACGCGGTGTTCGTCGAGGTCCGTGGCGTCGGCGGTGTGCACGACGCGTCCCTCGCGCAGGACGAGCACCCGGTCGGCGAGGCCCAGCACTTCGGGCACTTCGCTGGAGACGAGCAGTACGGCGAGCCCTTCGTCGGCCAGCCTCCGGATCACGGCGTAGAGCTCGGCGCGGGCGCCGACGTCCACCCCGCGGGTCGGTTCGTCGAGCAGCAGCACCCGGCAGCCGCGCAGCAGCCATCTGGCCAGGACGGCCTTCTGCTGGTTGCCGCCGGAGAGGGTGCGGACGGGGGTGTCCGGGTTGTCGGGGTGCAGCGAGAGGGTGCGGGTGGCTTCGCGGGCCGCTTTCCGCTCCGCCGTGCGGTCGAGCCAACCAGCCCTGGAGTAGCGGGACATGGTGGAGACCGAGACGTTACGGGTGACGGATTCGAGCATCAGCAGGGCCTGCGCCTTGCGTTCCTCGGGGGCGAGGCCGATACCGGCGGCGACGGCCGCGCGTACGCTTCCGGGGCGCAGCGGCCTGCCCGCGACCGTGACCCGGCCGGCGGTGGCGCGGCGGGCGCCGTAGACGGTCTCCAGGATCTCCGAGCGCCCGGAGCCGACGAGTCCGGCGAGCCCGACGATCTCACCGGGCCGCACCTCCAGGTCGACCGGGGCGAACTCCCCCTTCCTGGCGAGCCCTTCGACGGTGAGGACGGGGGCGGCGGCAGCACGTCCGGCGGCCGCCGGGGTCCGGGGCGGGAAGACGTACTCCACCTTGCGGCCGGTCATCAGCGCGACGATGTCGTGGGTCGGGGTGGTGTCGGCGGGCAGGCCGGCCGCGACGGCCCGGCCGTCCTTGAGCACGGTCACCCGGTCGCCGATGCGGCGGATCTCCTCCAGCCGGTGCGAGATGTAGACGACGGCGACGTCCTGGGCGGTCAGCGAGGCGATGATCCGGAAGAGGTTGGCGACCTCGTCGGGGTCGAGCGCGGCGGACGGCTCGTCCATCACGATGAGGCGTACGTCGTGGGAGAGCGCCCGGGCCATGGACACGATCTGCTGCTGGGCGGCGGAGAGTTCGCCGACGGGGCGGCCGGGGTCGATCTCCGGGTGGCCGAGCCGGGTCAGCAGGGCGGCGGTCTCGGAGCGGGCCCGGCGGCCCCGGACGACGAAGCCGGCGCTGGTGGGCTCGTGGCCGAGGAAGACGTTCTCCGCGACGGACAGGCCCCGGACCAGGTCGAGTTCCTGGTAGATGGTGGCGATGCCGAGCCGCATCGCGGCCAGCGGGGACTTGAGCACGGCCGGTGCGCCGCGCCAGGTGATCTCGCCGTCGTCGGGCTGGTGGGCACCGGCGAGGACCTTGATGAGGGTGGACTTGCCTGCCCCGTTCTGGCCGAGGAGGCAGTGCACTTCACCGGCGCGGACCTCCAGGTCCACGCCGTCGAGGGCACGGACACCGGGGAAGGACTTGGTGATGCCGGACATGGTGAGCAGCGGTGGTTGCGGAGCCATGACGAATCCCCTCGGCGGGCGGGGTGTTGGTGTGTGAGGTCTCCCCCGGGGTGCGGGGTATCCCCTGGTGTGGGTGCGCTCTCCCCCGGTCAGGCAGGGGAGAAGAGGTGGTCGCTGATGAGCCTGGCCGCGCCGGTGACTCCGGCGGCGGGTCCCAGCTCGCCCAGGACGATCGGGAGGTTGCCGGTGGCCAGCGGCAGGGAACGCCGGTAGACCTGGGCCCGGACGGCGGCCAGCAGCGTGTGGCCGAGGCCGGTCACTCCGCCGCCGATCACCACCAGGGTGGGGTTGAAGAAGCTGACGAGTCCCGCGATGACCTGGCCTACGCGGTTGCCGCCCTCGCGGATCAGGACGAGGGAGGTGGCGTCGCCGGCGGCCGCGGCGGCGGCCACGTCGGCGGCGGTGAGCCGGCCGGACGCCGCCAGCCGGGCCGCGAGTTCCTCGGACAGGCCGGTGCGGGCCGCGTCCTCGGCGTCGCGGGCCAGTGCGGCGCCGCTGAAGTGGGCTTCCAGGCAGCCCCGGTTGCCGCAGGCGCAGAGGCGGCCCTCGGGTTCGACCTGGATGTGGCCGATGTCGCCGGCGCTGCCCGTCGCGCCCCGGTGGACGGTGCCGCCGACGACGATGCCGCAGCCGATGCCCGTACCGATCTTGACGCAGAGGAAGTCGCCGACGGAACGGGCCACGCCCGCGTGCTGCTCGCCCAGAGCCATCAGGTTCACGTCGTTGTCGACCATGACCGGGCAGCCCAGTTCCTGGCTGAGTGCCTCGCGGACCGGGAAGCCGTCCCAGCCGGGCATGATCGGGGGCGCGACGGGGACGCCCTCGGGGAAGCGGACCGGTCCGGGGACGCCGATCCCGGCGCCGTCGAAGCTGTCGGCGAGCCCGGAGTTCCGGAGCTTCGCCGCCATGGACAGCACCTGCTCGAAGACGGCGACGGGCCCCTCGCGTACGTCCATGGGGTGGTTGAGGTGGCCCAGGACCTCCAGTTCCGCGTTGGTGACCGCCACGTCTATCGAGGTGGCGCCGATGTCGACGCCGAGGAAGCGCAGGTGCGGGGAGAGCCGGATGTTGTGCGAGCGGCGCCCGCCGCGCGATGCGGCGAGGCCGTCGGCCACCACGAGGCCGGTCTCCAGCAGCCGGTCCACCTCGACGGCGAGCTTGGAACGGGACAGGTCGACCTGATCACCCAGCTGCGCCCGGGAGTTGGTCCCACCGTCGCGCAACAGCCGGAGCAGTCGCGCCTGGTGGGCGTTCGCGGGTCGTGCCGTCATACGTCTCACGCGCCCCTCCCGCCTCGTCGGCCTGTCTATCGGGCTTGGGAGGGGAACGTAGCAGCGGTTGCCCCGTACGGGAAGAAGTCGCGCGGAAATCCGGCTGACTTTCTCCACTCCGAGGACAAAGGCTGATGCCGGGCGCCGTTCTCACCCGCCTCACGGACAGCTGATCACCTGGCCCGCGTAACTGAGGTTGCCGCCGAAGCCGAAGAGCAGAACCGGCTGCCCGCTGAGGACTTCGCCCCGCTCGACCAGCTTGGACAGGGCCATGGGGATGGAGGCCGCGGAGGTGTTCCCGGAGTCCACCACGTCGCGGGCGACGACGGCGTTGACCGCGCCGATCTTCCGGGCGACGGGCTCGATGATCCGCAGGTTGGCCTGGTGCAGGACGACGGCGGCCAGGTCCTCGGGGGTGAGGCCCGCCCTCTCGCACACCTTGCGGGCGATGGGGGGCAGCTGGGTGGTGGCCCAGCGGTAGACCGACTGGCCCTCCTGGGCGAAGCGCGGCGGCGTCCCCTCGATGCGGACCGCGTCCCCCATGCCGGGGACCGATCCCCACAGCACCGGTCCGATGCCGGGCCGCTCCGAGTCCGCCGTGTCGGCGACGACGACCGCCGCCCCGGCGCCGTCCCCCATCAGCACACAGCTGGAGCGGTCGGTCCAGTCGACGATGTCGCCCATCTTGTCGGCACCGATCACCAGGGCACGGGTGGCGGCGCCGGCCCGCAGGGCGTGGTCGGCGGTGGCGAGGGCGTGGGTGAAGCCGGAGCACACCACGTTGATGTCCATGACCGCGGGCGCCTCCATGCCGAGGCGGGCGGCGACCCGGGCCGACATGCTCGGCGAGCGGTCGATGGCGGTGGAGGTGGCGACCAGCACCAGGTCGATGTCGGCCGGCTGCAGGCCCGCCGCGGCGAGGGCCTTGGCCGCCGCGTGCGCGGCCAGCTCGTCCACCGGCTCGTCGGGGCCGCCGATGTGGCGGGTCCTGATGCCGACTCGACTGGTGATCCACTCGTCACTGGTGTCGACCATGGCCGCCAGGTCGTGGTTGGTGAGCACCTTGGCGGGCTGGTAGTGGCCGAGCGCCACGACACGTGAGCCGGTCATAAACAAAGGTCCCCTCGCTCCATCTGTCAGGAACCAACCAGTCTTGGCCGCTACCGCCCGGTACGGAGACAGGTGATCCCACAGGAATACCGGCTTCGGCTTGGAGGGCTCGGCACCACCCGCCGGTGGCTCCGGACGGGCCCTCCGGTTGCGGCGCCGTGTCCGGGGTGCACGACAATGGCAGCGTCGGGGTCCTTCGCCGCAGGCCGGCCCGGGGACCCGGCAGCCGCCATCCAGGGCCGTTCAGGGCCCCGCACGCACAGAAATCGGGTCCAACACGGTCATGGGACGGGTCACCGAGCGCCGCCGCACCATCCGCATCCGGGACGGGGCCGTCTCCACCCGCCCCGACACCCTGGTCGCCGAGGAGCCCCTGGAGATCCGGCTGAACGGCAGGCCGCTCGCCATCACGATGCGCACGCCGGGCGACGACTTCGCGCTGGCAGCGGGCTTCCTGGTCAGCGAGGGGGTGGTCGGCGACGGGGCCGAGGTGCGGTCGATCGTGTACTGCGCGGGGGCGACCGCCGACGGGGTCAACACGTACAACGTGGTGGACGTCGGGCTCGCGCCGGGTGTCGAGGTCCCCGACATCACGCTGGAGCGCAACGTCTACACGACGTCGTCCTGCGGGCTGTGCGGCAAGGCGAGCCTGGACGCGGTCCGCACCACGACCCGGCACCCCGTCGCCGACGCTCCCCCGCTCCGGATCGAGCCCGCGCTGCTGGCCGCGCTCCCCGACCGGCTGCGGGCCTCCCAGCGGGTCTTCGACCGTACCGGGGGCCTGCACGCCGCGGCGCTGTTCTCCGAGACCGGCGAGCTGATGGACGTGCGGGAGGACGTCGGGCGGCACAACGCGGTCGACAAACTGGTGGGCCGGGCGCTGACGGACGGCCGGCTGCCGCTGTCCCGCTCGATCCTCCTGGTGTCGGGGCGGGCCTCGTTCGAGCTGGCGCAGAAGGCGGTGATGGCCGGCATCCCCGTCCTGGCGGCCGTCTCGGCCCCCTCGTCCCTCGCCGTCGACCTGGCCGCCGAGACGGGTCTGACACTGGTCGGCTTCCTGCGGGGGCCGTCCATGAACGTGTACGCGGGAGAGCACCGCATCGCGCTGGACTCGGCTCAGCCCACCGCTACGGCCTCCGGCGACGCCGCCGCCTCCTCCTGACCCTGGCGGGCGCGCCGCCCGGCGATCACCGAGCAGACCATGAGCTGCATCTGGTGGAAGAGCATCAACGGCAGCACCGCCAGGCTCGCGTGGGCGCCGAACAGGACGCTCGCCATGGGCAGCCCGGAGGCCAGGCTCTTCTTGGAGCCGGCGAACTGGATGGCGACGCGGTCCGCGCGGCCGAAACCGAGCCGCTTCGCCCCGTACCAGGTCACCGTGAGCATCAGCGCGAGCAGGACCGCCTCGGCGGCGAGCAGCGCGCCGAGCCCGGCCGGGGTGACCTGGTGCCAGGTGCCCGCGACCATGCCCTCGCTGAAGGCCGTGTAGACGACGAGCAGGATCGAGCCCCGGTCGACCAGGCCGAGGACCTTGCGGTGCCGGGCGATGAGGCCTCCGATCCGCCGGCGCAGCAGCTGCCCCGCGAGGAACGGCAGCAGCAGCTGGACGCCGATCTTCAGCAGGGCCTCGCCGGAGAACCCGCCGCCGCTGTCGCCGAGCAGCGCGGCGGCGAGCAGCGGGGTGAGGAAGATGCCGGCGATCGAGGAGAAGGAGCCCGCGCAGATCGCGGCGGGCACGTTGCCCCGGGCGATCGAGGTGAAGGCGATCGACGACTGGATGGTCGAGGGGACGAGGCACAGGAACAAAAAGCCGCTCTGCAGCTGCGGCGACAGGACGTACGGGACCAGCCCCGCGCTCGCCAGTCCCAGCAGCGGGAAGACGAGAAAGGTGCAGCCCAGGACCGTGAGGTGGAGCCGCCAGTGGCGCAGACCCTCCAGGGCCTCCGCGGTGGACAGGCGCGCCCCGTAGAGGAAGAAGAGGAACGCGACCGCGCCGGTGGAGGCGCCGCCGGCCGCGTCGGCGGCCGTGCCCGAGGCCGGCAGCAGTGCCGCGAGGACGACGGTGCCGATCAGCGCCGCTATGTACGGGTCGATCGGCAGCCAGGACGGCGGCTGCGGGGTGCGGCGGCGGCTCATGTGCTCCACGTGTTCTTCCGTTCGGGTCGGGTCGTGCCCCGGACCATCCTGCTCGGGTGGGGCCCCGATCCGGAAATGAGTGCCCCGCCGTCACCGCTGTCACGGTCGGTGTGAACAGGCATGACGGGGTGCCGGGCGGGGGAGGATGCACGGAACGCGGCGGCCGGCGCCGGGCGGACCGATCCCACCGGACCGGTCGCACGGGGACAAATGCCCCGTAACCGCCCGGACCGGCAGTGATCGTGTCGTACAGATTCGGTGGAGATTCCCGCGCGAGCCGCTTACTCCGCGGTCCCAAGCGCGCCCGAGCCTTGCCCATCTGGCCGGATTTAGGCCCCTGACCAGTGCAGATACCACGCGGTACGGACGGCTCCGGACCCTCTCGCGAGGACGCTCGGTGGGGTAGCGTCGCGGCGCCGTGCGGAGCGCCACAAGGAGCAGGTCATTGCGCGAGTTCACTGTCCCACCCATGGCGGCCGCGCCCCTCGTGGGCGGCCTCGCCGATGTCGTGTTCGACCATGCCGAAGAGGAGCCGCACCGGGTCGCGCTCGGCCGGAAGGACGCGGACGGACACTGGCAGGACGTCACGTCCGCCGCCTTCCGCGACGAGGTACTGGCGCTGGCCAGGGGACTGATCGCGCACGGCGTACGGTTCGGCGACCGGGTCGCCCTGATGTCGCGTACACGCTACGAGTGGACCCTCTTCGACTTCGCCCTGTGGGCGGTCGGCGCCCAGTCCGTCCCGGTCTATCCGACGTCCTCGGCCGAGCAGGTGCTGTGGATGCTGCACGACGCCGAGGTGTCGGCGGTGATGGTGGAGCACGAGGACCACGCGATGACGGTGGCCTCGGTCATCGACCGGCTGCCGCGGCTGAAGCGGCTCTGGCAGCTGGACGCCGGCGCGGTGGCGGAGCTGGTGGAGGCGGGCGCGCACGTCGAGGACGAGGTGGTGCACCGGCACCGGCGGGCGGTGACCCCGGAGTCGGTGGCGACCGTCATCTACACCTCCGGCACCACGGGCCGCCCCAAGGGCTGTGTCCTCACGCACGCCAATTTCATGTTCGAGACGGACACCCTGGCTTCGCGCTGGGAGCAGGTCTTCCACTCCAGACCGGGTGACGAGGCGGCGACGCTGCTCTTCCTGCCGCTGGCACACGTCTTCGGGCGGATGGTGGAGGTCACCGCGATCCGGGGCCGGGTCAAGCTCGGGCACCAGCCGGAGCTGTCGGCGAAGGCCCTGATGCCGGATCTGGTCTCGTTCCGTCCCACGTTCATCCTGGCGGTCCCCTACATCTTCGAGAAGGTCTTCAACGCGGCCCGGCGCAAGGCGGAGGCGGAGGGCAGGGCGGGGCCGTTCGACAAGGCCGTGGACATCGCGGTGAAGTACGCGGAGGCGGTGGAGGCGCGGGCGTTCGGCACCGGTCCCGGGCCCTCGGCCGGGCTGCGGATGCAGCACCAGTTCTTCGACAAGGTCGTGTACCGCAAGGTCCGCGAGGCGATGGGCGGCCGCATCCGGAACGCCATGTCGGGCGGCTCGGGCATGGAGCGCCGGCTCGGGCTGTTCTTCGCGGGCGCCGGGGTGACGGTGTACGAGGGGTACGGGCTGACCGAGACGACGGCGGCGGCCACCGCGAACCCCCCGGAGCGCACCCGGTACGGCACGGTCGGGCAGCCGGTCCCCGGCACGACGGTGCACATCGCGGAGGACGGCGAGGTGTGGGTGCACGGGGGCCATGTGTTCGGCGGGTATCTCGGTGACCCGAAGGCCACCGACGCGGTGCTCAACGACGGCTGGCTGGCCACCGGGGACCTGGGTGCGCTGGACGAGGACGGCTATCTGACGATCACCGGGCGGAAGAAGGAGATCCTGGTGACGTCCGGTGGCAAGAGCGTGTCGCCGGCCGTCCTGGAGGAGCGGGTGCGGGCGCATCCGCTGGTGGCGCAGTGCATCGTCGTCGGCAACGACCGGCCCTATGTCGCGGCGCTGGTCACCGTCGACCAGGAGGCGGTGGAGCACTGGCTCGCGATGCAGGGGCGGCGGTCCCTGGCGCCGGGCGAGCTGGTGCGGGACCCGGATCTGGAGATGGAGGTGCGCCGGGCGGTGGTGGCGGCGAACACCGCGGTCTCGCAGGCGGAGTCCATCCGTACGTTCCGCATCCTGGCGCACCAGTTCAGCGAGCAGCACGGGCTGCTCACGCCGTCGCTGAAACTGAAGCGCAAGGCGATCGAGGCGGCGTACGAGGCCGAGGTGGACGCGCTGTACCGCTGAGCGGACGATCGGGCCGGGCCACCGGGAATGTGTGGGCGCCCTCGCTCGTTGAGGTGGGGAGTCCCACCCCTCAACGTAAGGATCCTCTGCTCGTGAGCCAGGTCCCCTCCCTCACCCTCAACAACGGCGTCGAGATGCCCCAGCTCGGGTTCGGCGTCTGGCAGGTGCCGGACGACGAGGCGACGAAGGCGGTCACCACCGCCATCGAGTCCGGGTACCGCAGCATCGACACCGCCGCGATCTACCAGAACGAGACGGGCACGGGCAAGGCCATCGCCGCCTCCGGTGTCGCCCGCGACGAGCTGTTCGTCACCACCAAGCTGTGGAACACCGAGCAGGGGTACGACTCGACGCTGCGCGCCTTCGACGCCTCCCTGGACAAGCTGGGCCTCGACTACGTCGACCTGTACCTGATCCACTGGCCGGTGCCGGCCAAGGACGCGTACGTCGACACCTACCGGGCGTTCGAGAAGATCTACGCCGACGGCCGCGCGAAGGCCATCGGGGTGTCGAACTTCCTCCCGGAGCACCTGGAGCGCCTGCTCGGTGAGACCTCGGTGGTGCCTGTGCTCAACCAGATCGAGCTGCACCCGCAGCTCCAGCAGGCCGAGTCGCGCGCCCTGCACGCCAAGCACGGCATCCTCACCGAGGCGTGGTCGCCGCTGGGTTCCGGCAAGGGCCTGCTGGAGGTCCCCACCGTCCTCGCGGTCGCCCGCAAGCACGGCCGTACGCCTGCCCAGGCGGTGCTCCGCTGGCACCTCCAGACGGGCAACGTGGTGATCCCGAAGTCCGTGACGCCGTCGCGGATCGCGGAGAACATCGACGTGTTCGACTTCGAGCTGGACGCCGATGACCTGGCCGCGTTCGCGGCGCTGGACGAGGGCAAGCGGCTCGGCCCGAACCCGGGCGAGTTCAACGCCGGCGCCTGACCGCCGAAGCCGTACGGAACCGCCGCCCCGGCTCGTTCGTGAGCCGGGGCGGCGGTTCCGCTGTTGTACGGGGACGGCTCAGGCGGCGCGCCGGCCCAGGTGGAGGGTGCGGGCCAGGAGCAGGAAGACGTCCGGGCGGCGGTGCAGGGACGCCGGATCCTCGTGGTCGAGGAGCCGGTCGAGCACGGCGATGTCGTCGGCGTCGAGGTGGTCGCGCAGCCCGTCGCGGCGGCGGGTGAAGTCCGCGACGACCTGTTCGCGTGCCGCGTCGCCGAGGGGGGCGGGCAGGTCGAGCAGGAAGCTGCGGGTGTCCTGCGGGGTGAGGCCCGCCGCGCCGAAGAGGGCGGCCCAGTCCTCCACCTCGCGCCGGGCGTCGGGCAGTTCGGCGCGCATCCGCTGGAAGAGTTCCGCCTCGGCGGCCTCCATCCGGGCTTCGAGTCCGGGCCTGCCGAAGCCGAGGTCGCGCGGGAGCTGCCGGGCCTGGAGCCCGCCCTCGACGAGGGCGACGGTGCCGCCGGGGCGCAGCAGCTCGCCGAATCCGGCCAGTACGGCGCGCTGGTCGCCCATGTGGTGCAGGGTGTTGCCGGCCCAGATCAGGTCGGCCTCGCCCAGCTCGGGGAGCCCTTCGGGGAGGGTGGCGTGCAGGGTGGTGACGCGGCCGTCAAGCCCGAGCCGGCGCGCGCGGTCCCGGGTGCGCTCCAGCAGGGCGGGGGTGCCGTCGACGGCGACGACCTCCGCGTCGGGGAAGACCTCGGCGAGCAGGCAGGCGACGACACCGGGTCCGGCTCCGATGTCCAGGACCCGGCGGACCTTCGGCGCGGTGGGCAGGCCGGCGATCCAGCGGGCCGCCTCGGTGTACTGCGCGCTGCTGAGTTCGGCGTTGCGCTCCAGGAGCGGGGCCATGACGTCCCAGTCGGGTTCGGTCCCGCCGTGGTGGTGGCCGTGCGCGGAGGGCTCGTGGTGCAGGCTCTGGTGGCCGTCGTGGTGGTGGCCGGGGTGGTTGCTCATGGCTCCAGATTCACCACCCCACGCCCGTCAGGCAAACTTCCTTGCCGTTCCGGCAAGCCGTCGGCCGCCGGGGGGCGGAGGTGGGGCACCTGCGCCGGAAGGCCGGCAGCCGGTACTCGGGGTCCGTCCGCGCGCGGTCCTGGTCCGGGAGGACGGCCAGGACTCGGACGAGCTGTTCGGCGGCGTCCCCCGGCGGGATCAGGCGAGAGGCGCAGCGGCCCCGCCGGCCCCCGTGCCGCGCTCACCGGGCTCCGGCCCTGTCCGTGCCCGGTGAGGAACGCCTCCCGCCCGTCGCCTGCCCGCCTACCCGCCCGCCCCCTGCCTGCCACAGCCAACGGTCATGGCGGATCGCTGCCACACCCGGCAGGATGGACCCGTGCCGAAGAACCCGCCGGAATCGATGCAGCACCACCTGCGCCGGCGCCTGAACCGCCACGCCCGCGCCCGCTGGCCCCATGTGGACGCCGTCACGGTCCGCTTCCGCGCGGGATTCGCCTACGTGGCAGCCGAGTTGTCCGGCGGGCGGAGCCTGCCGCTGTGCCGACTGCGTTTCACCGGTGTACTGCACACCTGGGGCTTCGCCCCCTATCCGGCCGGCAACGACGGCTACCGGGACGGCGTCCTGCCCAGCGGACTGCCCACCGGCTCCCCGGAGGAAGCTCTCGACCGCGCAGGCGACCTCTACCTCGACGCTCCCGCGCCGGCCATCCGGGTGCCGAGAGGACTCGTCGTCCTCGTCGGCCCGCCGGCCTCCGGCAAGACCAGCTTCGTCCGGGCCCTGATCGCGCGCCGGCAGATCGACGCGAAGGACGTGGTGTCCAGCGACGAGATCCGGGCGGAGCTCTTCGGCACCTCACCCGCACCCGCGGAATCCGACACGGCGGACGCACAGATCTTCGAGGAACGTGACCGCAGGATCGCCGCCAGGCTCGCCGCCGGGCACAGCGCAGTCGCCGAGTCGACAAACGTCACGCCGCGGGCACGCGCACGACTCGTCACCCTCGCCAAGCGCTTCAACGCCCCGGTGACCATGCTGCGATTCGACCCGGACGTCACCGACCTCCTCCAGCAGTACGCCGAGCGAGGCCGCACGGACCTCACCGCCACAGACGTCCGTGCCTACGCCGCCGTCATGGCCCGGGACGCCGGTGCCGACCAGCTCCGCTCCGAGGGCGCCACCAGCGTCCACGACGTCCCCGGACGCCGCCAGGCGACCGCGCCCACCGAAGCCGCCGCGCACTTCTCCTTCGTCTGACACCTGCGAGGTGTCCGGACCCGCCTCCCGCCCTCTCCCCTGACTTCCGCCGAGCAGTACCAGGCCATGATCGCCGTTCGGGGGCCCGAACCAGAGGTCTGAACCAACGACGTATTGCCGTGCGGCCACGGGGGCCATAACGTGCGGTGATGGAGCTGGAGTTGCGGCATCTGCGAACCGTACGTGCCATCGCCGACACGGGCAGCCTGACCAAGGCCGCCACCGCGCTGGGCCTCGCGCAGCCCGCGCTCAGCGCGCAGCTGCGGCGGATCGAGAAGGCGCTCGGCGGCCCGCTGTTCGACCGGGACCACACAGGCGCGCGGGCGACCCCGCTGGGCGAACTGGTGCTGGAGCGCGCCCGGGTGGTGCTGCCCGCCGTGAGCGAGCTCCAGGAGGAGGCGGTGCGGTTCGCCAACGCCAGAGGCGCCATGGAGCGGTTCCGGCTGGGCGGCACGCACGGCCCGTTGCTCGGCGGGCTCGTCGACCGGCTGGCCGCCGCGCACCCGGCCGCACCGGTGACCACGTACACCTCCTGGTCGGTGGTCGAGATCGCCTCCCAACTGGTCGACGGACGCCTCGACTTCGCGCTCATCGGGGCCTGCGGCGAGAGCGCGCCGCCGGACGCGGACCGGCTGGAGTGGCAGGTCGTCGGGATCGACCCGGTCTTCGTGATGCTGCCGGAGACCCATCCCCTGGCCGGACGGGACGAGCTGGAGCTGTCCGAACTGGCCGACGAGTGCTGGGCGGACGTGCCGGGCGACGGCTGCTTCGCGGACTGTTTCGTGGCGGCGTGCGCCCGGGCCGGCTTCAGCCCCGCGTCGGTGTACGAGACGGACACCTCATCCGTCGTCCACCTCGTCCAGGTGGGGCGGGCGGTCGGGCTGTGCCGGGCGACGTTCCCGCCGACCCCGGGCGTGGTCACGCGTCCGATCGGCGGGGCGCCGCTCAGCTGGCGCCACCTGCTGGGCCGGCACCCGCGCTCGGCCGCCGCGTCGGCGGCGGCCGAAGCGGTGAGGGGGCACACCCGGGCGGCGTACGCCCAGGCGGTGGAGCGCAGCGAGAGCTACACGCGCTGGCTCGCCACGCACCCCGGCTTCGGCGCCGCGTCCTGAGGGGGCCTGCTGCCTCGGCCCCCCACCCCGGCAGGCGCAGCCGCTACTTCGCCCCGTGGCCCGGCGCCACCGCCTCGACCCGGGCGGCCAGGCCGAGGTCCTTCTCGGTGACCTTGCCGCCCGCGTCGTGGGAGTTCACCGACAGGGCGACGGTGTTGTAGCCGAGCGTCAGGTCGCTGTGGTGGTTCAGCTCGTCCTGGATCGCGGTGACGTGCATCGCGAGGGCGGCGGCGGCGAAGTGCGAGGGCAGCCGGTAGGTGCGGCTGATCCGGTCGCCCTCCAGCGACCAGCCGGGCAGTTCGCGCAGCCGGTCCTCGATCTCGTTCTGCGGCAGCGGTGCGGCGGGCATGGGGCGGCTCCCTCACTGGTGGTCGATGCCGGTCGGCGGTGCCGGTGACGTTACGGTCTCCGTATGACGACTGTCGCGCTCGACACGGGGGTGGGGCCGCGGCTGCGCAGCTGGCGGGAGCGGGGCCGGCGGCATCCCTCGTCGTCGGTGGCGTTCGCCCTGCCGCTGGTCCTCGAGCACGACGGGCGGGTGCTGTCGTTCGTCGCCTCGATCGCGACGTTCGACACTCCGATGGACGTGACGGTGGCGGAACTCGCCATCGAGACGCTGCTGCCGGCCGACCCGGGCACCGCCGCGTATCTGCGCTCGCAGGTGGCTGACGACGGGCCGGGGGCCGCCTGTCTGCGCTCGCCTGTGGCCTGACGACGGGCCGGGGCCCGTGTCCGCCGCGCCGGATTTCGCCGGTACGGCGGGCACGGGCCCGCACGCGCTACACCCGCGCGCCGTTGTCGTGCGGGGCGCGGCGTCCGGCGCCCTGCCGGGCGCGCGGGGCCCGGGTGCGGGCGGGCGGCGGGACCTTGCCGGTGCGCTCCAGCAGAAGCGCGGCCGGCACGGCGGTCATCACCGAGGAGTACGTACCGACGACGATGCCGATCAGCAGGGCGAGGGCGAAGTCCTCCAGCGAGTCACCGCCGAGGACGGCCAGGGCGGTGAGGATGAACAGGGCGCCCATCCCGGTGTTCACCGTCCGGGACACGGTCTGCAGGACCGCCCGGTTCGCCACGTCCGCGAGGGGCTTTCCGCGGGACTTCGCCCACAGTTCCCGTACCCGGTCGAAGACCACGACCGAGTCGTTGACGGAGTACCCGATGACGGTGAGGAGCGCGGCCAGGAAGATGCCGTCGACGGTGCGCCCCAGCCAGGCGAACGCTCCGGTCAGGATGATCACGTCGTGCACCAGCGCCCCGACCGCCGCGACGGCGAACGTCCACCGGAACCGGACCGCCAGATAGGCCAACTGCACGAGTACGGCGATGGCCAGGGCGATCAGGGCGTTGCGCCGCAGTTCGTCGCCGAGGCTGGGGCCGATCAGTTCGTCGCGGACCTTGGTGGTCTCGCCGCCCTCGGCGGCCAGCGCGGCCCGCAGGGTGTGTTCGCCGTCGTTGTCGAGGTCGCCGGTGCGCACGGAGATGTCGCCCGCCCCGGCCGTGGTCACCTCCGCGTCCCCGAACCCGGCGCCCGCGAGGGCGGTGCGCGCGGTCTCGACGTCCACGGGGCGGCTGGTGGAGTACTCGACGAGCCGGCCACCGGTGAACTCGACGCCGAGGTTCACCCCGCGCACCACCATGCCCGCGACGGCCACCGCGACCAGGGCGGCGGAGACCGTCAGCCAGCGGCGCGGGAAGCGCACCGGCTGCGGGTCGCGCCGGGTGAGCCAGGTCCGCACCCGGCCCGGGATCGCGATGCCGTTGACGCCCCGGTAGTCCGCGACGAACCGCGAGTGCGCCGCGATCTCGGTGAGGGCGCGGGCGATGACCAGCGCGGAGAACATCGACGCCAGGACACCGATGGCGAGCGTGACACCGAACCCCTTGACCGGTCCGGAGCCGAGGAGGAACAGCAGCCCGGCCGCGATGAGCGTCGTCACGTTGGAGTCCGCGACGGCCGTCCAGGCGCCCTTGAACCCGGCGGCGAGCGAGGCGCGCAGGCTCTTCCCGGCCCGCCCGGCGTACTCCTCCCTGGCCCGTTCGAAGACCAGCACGTTCGCGTCGACGGCCATACCGATCGCCAGCACGAAACCGGCGAGCCCGGGCAGGGTCAGCGTGACACCGAGGGCGACGAGGGCCGCGTACGAGATGACTCCGTACGCCGCGAGCGCCACGGCGGCGAGGGCGCCGAACAGGCGGTAGATCACGATGATGAACAGGGCGGTGGCCGTAGCCCCGATCAGGGCGGCCCGCGCGCTGGCCTCGATCGCGGCGGCGCCGAGCGTCGGGCCGACCGTCCGCTGCTCGACGATCTCGACGGGCACGGGCAGCGCGCCGCCCTCGATCAGCAGGGCGAGTTCACGGGCCTCGTCCGCGCTGAACGAGCCGGTGATCCGGGTGGAGCCGGAGGGCAGGCCCGAACCGCAGGAGACCGTCGGCGAGACCTGGGGCGAGGAGATGACCCGCTTGTCGAGCACGATGGCGACCCGGCGCCGCTCGTCCTGGACCGGGTGGCAGGCCGCCTCCCCGGTCAGCCGGGTCCAGTCCCGGCCGGCGTCCTGGTGGAAGTCGAGCGAGACGGTCCAGCCCGCCCCCTGCTGGGCGTCGAACGAGGCGGACGCCTCCTTGACACCGGCACCGGAGAGCGCGGCGGGGCCGAGGGCGAGTGGTCTTCCCTGCTCGTCGGGCAGAGTCGTCCCTTTGCCGCTCTCGGCGGACTCACCCGGGCCCTGGACGGCGTGGAAGGTCAACTGGGCGGTCCTGCCGATCACATCGGCGGCCTCGCGGGGGTCCTGGACGTCCGGGAGTTCGACGATGATCCGGTCCTCGCCGGACCGGGTCAGCGTCGGCTCCGTCACCCCGAGCGAGTCGATGCGCCGTCGCAGCACCTCCAGGGTGCGGTCGGTGCTCTCGCGGTCGGCGGTCGCGGTGTCGGAGTCCTTGGCCTGCAGCACCATGCGGGTGCCGCCCTGAAGATCGAGGCCGAGTCTGGGTGACATGGTCAGCGTGATGAGCACGGAGACGAGCAGCACGGCCGCAGCCAGAACCGCCCGCACCGTGGTGGCGCGCGTCATTGCGGATTTCCTCCGAGGGGGCGCCGGGCGCCCCCGCCCCGGCTGGTGCCACGGCACTAGGACGGCGGAAACGGCACGGCGTTGGTGGGAAGCGGGACCGGGAAGCGGTCCCTCGGCCGGTGAACACCGGCACTCGGGGGAGCGCGCACGCCGGGAAGGGCCACGCGCAGCCGCTGGGCGGCGGGGACGGGGGTGGTGCGGCCGGACCAGGGGGCGAGGTGCGGAAGCGGGACTGCCGCCGGGCACGGGGCGAGGCCGCCGGGGCCCGGCGGGGGCAACTGGTGTGCGGTACGGGGGTGCTCGACGGCGGTCAACGGGGTGGTGTGCGGGCCGCGGTCGGCGGTGGCAGGGGGTGCGGGGGCCGCATCGGGCGGGGCGGGTGCGGCGGACCGGGCGGGGGCGGCGGGGGCGGGTGCGGCGGACCGGGGCACGGGGGCGGGTGCGGTGAACCGGGGCACGGGGGCGGGTGCGGTGAACCGGGGCACGGGGGCGGGTGCGGCGGACCGGGCGGCGGTCGAGGCGCGTACGGGGAGGCCGGGGGCCGACACCGCGTGCGTCCCGGCAAGCGTCGCCGTCGCGCGCACGGGGAGACCCGCCCCCGCCACCGCGGGCGCGCCGACGAGGAGGGCGAGCACAGCGAGGAACAACGCGACGACGTACCGCCGCGCGGCCGGAGCGCGTTCGGGGCGTGGTCCGGCGCCACGGGCACATACGGCACGCGCCCCCGCGTGCGAAGCCCGTTCACCGCGTGCCGGCTCGTCCGGCCGGGCCCCGGGGTCCGCGTTCCCCGGGGGCGGCCCCGGAAGAGGGGTCACCGGGATCGGCCGGGCAGGGCGGTGGCCGTGGCGTGGCGGAGGACGGAGCCGAGGATCAGCCCCGCCCCGCGCACCACCGCGGTCGCCGGGTCGTCCAGGAGCCGGACCGGGACGCCGAGGCGGACCGCGATCCGGTGGGTGACACCCGGGTCCAGCGCACCGCCTCCGACGAGCGACGGGCCCCTGCGCAGAGCGCCGAGCAGCGCCCCGTGCCGGTCCTGCCGCCACATGGCCATGACCATGTCCAGGACGGCGCGGACGACGGCGGCGGGCGGCTCACCCGGTTCCAGGTCGCTGAGCCCGGTCTCGGCCAGCCGCGCGTCGCGCACCAGGCCGTCGACGAGCAGGGTCACCTCGGTCAGTTCGGCGCCGAGGTCGACGACGAGGAGCGGACCGCCGCCCTCCGGTCCGGCGCACGCAGCGGCGGCCCGGGCGCTGTCCAGGACGATGACGTCCGAGGCGCCGAGCGCGCGGAGCATCTCCCGGGCCGCGGTGCGGTGTCCGGGGCCGGCGAGGACGGGGTGGCTGAGGACGACGACCATGTCCTCGCGGCGCTCGCCCAGGGCCCGGTCGGCGATGCGGGCCAGCATGCGGCCGCACGACTCCGGGTCGACGATGCGGCCTCGCCGCACGGGCCGGCCGTGGCCGTACTCACCGTTCCCGTGGGCGGTGTCCGCGACGACACCCCGGCCGGGGACCCAGGCGCGGGTCCGCGAGCTGCCGAGGTCGAGGGCGAGGCCCCGGGCGACGCCCCGGTGGTGCGGGTGGACGGAGCGGTCCTGCCGCCGTCCGTCGCGCACAGAACGCATCGCCCCTCACCTCCCGCGCGCAGCCGCGACCGTACACACCCAGTGACCCGCTGATCGCGAGGCCTGGCCAAGCCCTCACTATGCAATAGGCAGGCAAAGAAAGCCACTGCCAAGCAAAATCGAAGGACACGGCCCGACCCGCGGTCACCGGCCGCCCACGGCCCGGATCACCACCCGGCCCCCGCACAGCGCGCGTCACCCCCCATGTGTCACGCGTCCACCGGCAGGAACTCCCCGATCAGCTCCGCGAACTCCTCCGGCGTCGCGATGCGCACCCCCAGGTCCTCCGCCTTCGTCCGCTTCGAGCCCGCCTTCTCACCGGCCACCAGCAGCGTGGTGCGCTTGGAGACGCTGGAGGAGGACTTCCCGCCGGCCCGCTCGACCAGCTCGTTCATCTGATTGCGCGACAGCTTCTCCAGCGCGCCGGTCATGGCCCCGGTGACCACCACGGTCATCCCGGCCAGCGGCGTGCCGTCGGCGCTGCCGGCGGCCTCCTCGCCGGCGGGCTCCCCCGGTGCCGGGGGCGGGGTCGCACCCGGCTCGGTCATGGTGAGCCCGGCGGCGACCAGCTTCTCGATCAGCGGGGCGAGCTCGGCCAGCTCCGCGACCACACCCGCCGCCTTCTCCTTTCCTATGCCGTCGACCCGCTGGAGCTCCTCCTCGCCGGCGGCCCTGATCCGGTCCATGTCCGCGAAGTAGCGGGCGATGCGGCGGGACATGGACCGCCCGGTCCCGCGTACCCCGAGGGCGCAGAAGACCCGGGACAGCGGCTGGGAACGGGCCGCGTCGATCGCGGCCAGCAGATTGTCGGTGCTGGTCTCCCCCATCCGGTCGAGCGCGAGCAGCTGTTCGCGCTCCAGGGTGAACAGGTCGGCGAAGTCGGCGACCAGCCCGGCCTCGACGAGCTGGACCACCCGGGTCGTGCCGAGCCCTTCGATGTCGAGCTGGTCGCGCCCGGCCGCGTACGAGACGGAGGCGACGAGGCGGCAGTCGCGGCCCCGCACACAACGCCAGCGCTGTTCGCTGGTGTCGATCTCCGAACCGCACTGCGGGCACACCTCGGGGAAGGCGACGGGCTGCTCGTCGCCGGTGCGCAGATGGGCGACGGGCGCCTCGATGCGGGGAATGATGTCGCCCGCCTTGTAGACCATCACGTGGTCGCCGATGCGCAGGTCCCGGCGGGTGATGTCGGCCGGGTTGTGCAGGGTGGCGTAGCCGACGGTCGAGCCGTCGATCTCGACGGGCTCCAGCACGGCGCGCGGCGCGATGATGCCGGTACGGCCCACGTTCCACTCGACGCCGAGGAGGCGGGTGACCTTCTCGACGGCCGGCAGCTTGTAGGCGATGGCCCAGCGCGGGGCCCGGGTGCCGACGCCGGCGTCGCGCTGGTCGGCCGCCAGGTCCGCCTTGATGACGATGCCGTCGATCCCGAAGGGCAACGAGGCCCGCAGCGCGGCGACTTCCCCGATCCGGGCCTGGGCCTCCTCGACGGTGGCGACGGTGCGCGGGGCGGCCTCGGTGTCCGCCGCGGTGTGCACGCCGAGGGCCGCGACCCGGGCGAGGACCTGGCTGTGGGGCAGCTCGGCCGAGGCGGCGTCCGGTTCGCCGGAGTCGGGCAGCGGCAGGGCGCCGTACGCGAAGAACGTCATCTCCACCGTGTACGCGCGGTCCTTGGCGCGCAGGGTGCCCGCGGCGCCGTTGCGCGCGTTGGCGAAGGGGGCGCCGCCGTGCGCGGTGCGGACGGTGTTGGCCCGCTCGAACTGCTCGGTGGTCATCAGGACTTCGCCGCGTATCTCGATCGTGACCGGTTCGGCGAGCCGGCCGGGGAGCCCGACGACGGTCCCGATGGCATGGGACACGTCCTCACCGGCGGTCCCGTCGCCCCGGGTGATCAGCCGCTCCAGGCGGCCCTCGCGGTAACGGGCGGCGACCGCGAGCCCGTCCAGTTTCGGCTCGACGCTCCACGCGGTGACGGGCCGTCCGATCCGGCGCTCCAGCGAGGCGGTCCAGGTGGCGAACTGCTCGGCCGAGAAGACGTTGTCGAGGGAGAGCATCGGCACGGTGTGCGGTACGTCCCCGACGACGGCACCGCCGGCCACCTTGCCGGTCGGCGACGCGGGCAGCACCTCCTGCGGGTGCTCACGCTCGTACGCGGCGATGCCACGCGCCAGCCGGTCGTAGGCGTCGTCGTCGAGTGTGCTCTCGCCGGTGGCGTAGTACGCGGCGGCGGCCTGCGCGGCCTCTTCGACGGCGGCGGCATAGGAGGCGTGGCCGGTGAGCACGACTGCTGAATTCGTCATGCCCTCCATCCTGCCGTCCACCACTGACAACGCCCCGGCCCCGAGGTGCCGGGACCGCCCGGCCGCCCGCCGTGGCCGACGGTCCCGGTTGACGGCCGGTCAACGTACTCCCGCGGCCCGCTCGGCCGTCAGTCGTTGCCCACCGGCACCTGGGGCCCCGACGCCTCCTGCAGCCAGCGTCTGAGGACCCGGTGCACGGCCTCGGCCCCGACGAGTTCGTCCGGGCGTTCCCCGTCCTCGCCGGTGACGGCGTCCAGCGGGTCCGTCAGGGAGCGCGGCCACAGCAGGAACGGCCGGGACTGGTCGCCGCCCAGGCCGCCGTGCGAGCCGATCTGTTCCTCGAAGGCGTGCACGGTGCCGGTGACGGGGTCGTACATGGAGTTGACCATCACATCGGCGACGTGCGGGAAGGTGTCCGTCCGGCGGATCGCGTCCGCGGCTCCGGGGCCGTACGCGGTCAGCGGACCCCGGCCGTCCGCCAGGTCCGCCACGGGCACCCGCACCCCGTCGCGGGCCAGCACCACCGAGCCGTACCGCTCGCTGCGGACGAGCAGGAAGCCGATGCCCGGGTGGTTGGCGAGGGTGGAGAGCAGCGCGGGGTGACGGCGCTCCAGCTGCTCCAGCGAGGCGCGGCCCTCGATGTCGGGGAACGAGATCAGGCCCAGGTTGCCGGAGGCGAGGACTATCGGGTCGGAGGGTTTCACCACGTGCTCCCGGCCCTCGGCGACCGGCCGGTGCAGCGCGATCCGGACCGCGTCGCGCGCCTCGGAGGCGCTGCGGGTGCGCTGCGCGCGCCGGGGCACGGGCAGTCCGCTGCCCGCCCGCACGAGCTCCTTGAGGGTCAGCCCGTACGCGCCGGCGAAGGTCTCCCCCGGGCTCTGGCCGTGATCGGAGAGGAGCACGATCCGGTAGGGGCGGGGGGCCTGCTCGGCGACCTCGGCGATCAGGGCGAGCGCCCGGTCGAGGCGGGCGAGCACCTTCTCCGCGTCCCGGCTGCGCGGTCCCGAGTGGTGCGCCACCTCGTCGTACGCGACGAGGTCGGCGTAGACCGCGGTCCGTCCGGCGAACATGTCGCCGATCACGGCGGTGACCACCACATCGCGTTCGACGACGGTCGCGAAGGCGCGGATGAAGGGGTACAGGCCGCCGCGCTTGATGCGGGGCGTCTCCTTGCGGAGGCGGGAGCGGGTCGACTGGGCGATCTCCCGGCAGACCTCCGCGACGAAGGAGCCGGCGGTGCGGACGGCGTTGGCCGGGTCGGAGAAGTAGGCGAAGTACCCGGCCCGCGACCGGCCGCCCTTGCCGAGCCTGGCGGCCATCGACAGGACGAGCGCGAGCTGGCCGGCGCCGCCGCTGAAGAGGTTGCCGCGGCTGGCGCCGTCGAGCGTGAGGAGTCCGCCGTCCCGGGTGCGGGCGACGGCCCGGCGCTGGAGCTCCAGGGCGGACGCGGGTTTGCTGGAGACCATGACGACGCCGGTCTCCTTCTCGTACCAGCGGAAGGCGGGGACGTCGTGGTTGCTGCCGTGCAGGATGCCGAGCTGGCTGGCGCCGGTCTGGCTGGACCAGTCGGTGCGCCAGGGCGTGAGCCGGTGCCCGTCGGGGCCGGCCAGCCAGTGGGCGACGGTCGGCATCACACCCCCGGCGGCGGCCTGGACGAGGGTGTCGTGGCCGACCCCGTCCAGCTGGATGAAGACGGTGCCCGGCGGGCCCCCGCGGGGGTCCCCGCCCGTACCGCCGCGCCGGCGGCGGCGGTAGGCCAGGCGGGAGAGGCGGCGGCGGTAGGCGTTGTCGTCGCGCACGGCGAGGGTCGTGGAGGTCGCGGAGGCGACGGCGGACATGACGGCCGCGACGGCGACGGCGGTCTCCCAGGCGGCGGCGCCCCGGCCGTCCGGGATGAGCCGCAGCGCGACCAGCAGCAGCGAGCCGTTGAGGAAGAAGACGAGCATGCCGAGGACGAGGGCCGGCACGATGAGCAGCGCCCGTACGAGCACGGGCCAGACGAGTGCGGAGAGCAGTCCGAAGGCGCCCGCGCCCCAGGCCGCGGTGAAGGCGGTCTTGGTGATGCTGTCGCCGTCGGCGGACTGGAGCCGGAAGTCGGGGAGGACGCCCGCGAGCGCCAGCATGGTGAGCGTCGAGACGGCCCAGACCGCGATCACTCGCATCAGCGCGCTGCCGGCTCGCCGCCATCGCCTGTCGCCCACGCCGTCGTCACCTCACGTCCGGGCCCTGCCGTTCCGGGCCCCGCCCCAGCCTTTCACAGCGGCCGGGCGGTCCCCCGCGCGGTCAGCAGCCGTCGTATCCGGCGGTCGGCATGGAGAGCCTGCGGTGCACGCCGGCCTTGCCGTCGGCGGTGTAGGACGGCTCGTCGAGCCCGGCGATCTCCAGGCGTACGCCGCGCCGCTCGCACTCCGCGGTGAACTCCGGCACCGAGGCCAGGGCGCGGGCGAGGACCCGGTCGCTGGGGGCGACGAACAGCTCGACCTCGCCGCTGTCGATGTCGGCCCAGAGCGCGGGGTGGTCGGGGCGCAGTCCGTAGAGGCGCAGCTGCCGGGTGACGACGTAGCCCTGGTCGGCGGCCCAGCGGGCGCACATGGCGTGCTGGCCGCGGGTGTCCACGAGGAACGGATCGCTGTCCAGTTCCTCCAGCGGCGTCAGACTGGCGATGGCCGCCACACGTACGTCCCCCATGCCCCGTCTCCCCGTCGCTCGTCGTTCCCCGACCCTATGCGTCCGCGCCCGTGGCCGAGGGCGCGTTCCGGGGCGATGAGGGGGCGCACGGGGGCACGGCCCCGGACCGGTGGCCCGCGGGTGCGCCGGGCGGGACTGCCCGTAGGCTCGTCGGGGCAGGTGTGGTGGGGTCCGGGGAGCGGAGGAGGCGGTGACGTGCCGGTGGAGATCACCTGGTGGGGTCATGCCACGTGCACGATCGAGGACTCCGGGGTCCGCTTCCTGACCGACCCGCTGTTCGTACGGCGCTTCGCGCATCTGCGGCGCCGGCGGGGCGCGCTGCCCGGTCCGGACGCGGCGGTGGCCGATGTGGTCCTCATCTCCCATCTGCACTCCGACCATCTGCACCTGCCGTCGCTGGCGCGGGTCGCCCCGGGGGCCCGGGTGGTCGTGCCGCGTGGCTCGCTGCGGTCGGTTCCGGGTCTGCGGCTGCTGCGCCGGGCGCGCGGGCTGCGGATCACCGAGGTAGTGGCGGGCGACGAGGTAGGGGTGGGCGAGGTGCGGGTCCGGGCGGTGCCGGCGCTGCACGACGGCCGGCGGCTGCCGATGGGCCCGCACCGCTCCCCCGCTCTCGGTTACGTGGTGGAGGGCACGGCGCGTACGTACTTCGCCGGGGACACCGGGCTCTTCGACGACATGGCGCAGGCGGTCGGTCCGGTGGACGTGGCGCTGCTGCCGGTCGGCGGCTGGGGGCCCTATCTGGGCCACGGGCACCTCGACGCGGGCCGCGCGGCCCAGGTGCTGACCCGGCTGCGGCCGCGCGCGGCGGTGCCGGTGCACTACGGCACGTACTGGCCGATCGGGATGGACGGGGTCCGGCCGCACGAGTTCCACGCCCCGGGCGAGGAGTTCGCGCGGAAGGCGGCCATGGCGGCGCCCGAGGTCGTGGTGCACCGGCTGGCGCACGGCGAGCGGGTACGGCCGGGGTGCTCCGGGTGATCGATTTCCTGCGGGAGACGGCGCAGCTGCCTCCGGAGTCGACGCGGCAGGCGGTCGGCTATCCGTCGCTGTTCCTGCTGGTGGCGCTGGGCGCCCTGGTGCCGGTGGTGCCGACGGGCGCCCTGGTGAGCTCGGCGGCCGTGGTGGCCTTCCACCAGTCGTCGCCGTTCTCGCTGCTGATGGTGTTCGCGGTGGCGTCGGCGGCGGCGTTTCTGGGGGACATATCCCTGTACTGGCTGGGGCAGCGGGGGGTGCGGTCGAAGAACGGGTCGCGGTGGCTGCGGACGATCCGGGACCGGGCCGCGCCGGAGCGGCTGGAGCAGGCGCAGCGGAAGCTGGACGAGAAGGGGGCGACGGTGCTGGTGCTGTCCCGGCTGGTCCCGGCCGGTCGGATCCCGGTGATGCTGGCGTGTCTGCTGGGCCGGATGCCGATGCGCCGGTTCGCCCGGGGCGATGTGCCGGCGTGCCTGGCGTGGGCGGCGACGTATCAGCTGATCGGCGTCCTGGGCGGTTCGCTGTTCCCGGAGCCCTGGCAGGGGGTGGTGGCGGCGGTGGGCCTGACGCTGCTGCTCAGCGGGGCTCCCGCGATGTGGCGCCGGACGCGGGCGAGGTGGGCGCGGTGAGCTCAGCCGGCCGGACCCTCCAGCAGGCGTGAGCCGCCGATGGGCAGGTCCCAGAGCCGGTCGCGGGGGTGTCCGGCGCGCTGCCAGGCGGTGCGCAGCCGGGTGAGCGGTTCGAGGACCGGTTCGGCGGACAGCAGGAAGGTCGCCCAGTGCATCGGGGCCATGGCGTGTGCGCCGAGGTCCTCGTACGCCTGCACCGCCTCCTCCGGCTCGGTGTGGACGTCGCCGAGCCACCAGCGGGGCTCGTACGCGCCGATCGGCAGCAGGGCGAGGTCGATGCCGGGGTGGCGGCGGCCGATCTCGGCGAACCAGTGGCCGTACCCGGTGTCACCGGCGAAGTAGATCCGTGGGCCGTCCCCCGTGGTGTCCTGGATGACCCAGCCGCCCCACAGCGAGCGGCAGGTGTCGGTGAGGGTGCGCCGGGACCAGTGGTGGGCGGGCACGAAGTCGAAGCGCACCCCGCCCAGCTGTGCGGACTCCCACCAGTCGAGTTCGGTGACGTTGCCGAAGTCCCGGCGGCGGCACCACTGGCCGAGGCCCGCCGGGACGAACAGCGGGGTGTGCCGGGGCAGTCTGCGCAGGGTGGGGGCGTCGAGGTGGTCGTAGTGGTTGTGGCTGATGACGACCGCGTCGACGGGCGGCAGGTCCTCCCAGCGGACGCCGACGGGCGTGATCCGGGCCGGGGTGCCGAGGATGCGGCGGGACCAGACGGGGTCGGCGAGGACCGTGAGACCGCCGGTGCGGATGATCCAGCTGGCGTGCCCGGCCCAGGTGACGCAGCCGGCCCCGGCCGGGACGGGCGGCAGGGGCTCGGGGGCGTACGGCAGGCGGTGGATGTGGCGCAGGCCCTCCGCGTTGGGCCGGATGGAGTGCTCGCGGGCCAGGCGGGACATGGCTTTGACGCCGGGGAGCGGGGCGGTGAGCCGGTCCGCGAAGCTCCGGGGCCAGGTGCGCACCTCGCCGAGAGGACGCGGTGCGACGACCTCGCCGCAGGACACGGGGGGTGTGGCCCGGGCGAGGGCCTGGCCGGCGGATCCTCGTGGAGCGGCCTGCGGCGTCTGTGGTGTGCTCTCGGTGTACGCCCGGATCTCCCCCGTACTGGGTGTGCTCGGGTGATTCGGGCGTGCGGCGAGAGCGCGTGCCAGGCGTCGCGGGCCCACGAAGATCCGCCGGTCAGGCCCTGAGGGGCGCTCGGTCTGGTCCGTCATCGGGGCTCCCGTCCAGGAATGCGCCGGCGCGGTGGGTCAGCGCGGTTCGTCTGGGGCTGCTCGGAAAATGCTCAGCGCTGCCGCGATGTGCGGCAATTCGAGGGGGTCCGCGGCGGTGAGGGCCTCGGTCTGCTGCTCCGGGGTCGCGCCCAGCAGCGAGCCGGTGCCCAGCCGCACCCGGAGCGCGCCGAGTTCGTCGCCGAAACGGTGTCCGCCGGGGGTGGGGGCGCCGAGCCGTTCGGAGAGGTACTCCTCCAGTTCGAGCGAGTCGGTGACGCCCCGGGCGGCGAGCCGGGAGCGCAGCGGGCCGAGGTCCGCGTAGAGGTGGCGGCCCGCCTGCGGGGGCCGGGCGAGGGCGCCCCAGGCGAGCACGGCGCGGTGGATCTCGGTGGCGATGCGGGCGTGCAGGGCGGCGGCGCGCCGGGCGCGTCCGGTGACGGCGTCCGGTTCGCGCAGCGCGTGGGCGGCGGCCGCGGCGACCGGCCCGGCGATCGAGGCGCCGAGTGCGGTGAGGACGTCCAGGGTGCGGGCGTGGCGCACGGCGGAGCGCGCGGTGGCCGGGAACCGGGCGACGGCGACCGGCCAGGCGGCCGGGGTCAGCGCCCCGTACAGGCCGGAGACCACCGTGACGTCGTCCGGGCACATCTCGGCGGGGCTGACCAGGACCGTCTCGTGCGGCCGATGCAGGGTGTCGCGCCAGGTCTCGTCGCTGACGATGTGCAGCCCCTCGTCCACGGCGGCCTCGCACGCCTCGCGCAGGAGTTCCGGCGGGGCGACCGTGGCGGTGGGGTCGTCGGCCACCGAGAGCAGCAGGAGCCGCGGTCTGCCGCCCTCGGCGCGCACCCTCCGTACGGTTTCGAGGAGCGCGTACGGGTCGGGCACGCCGCCGCACTCGGCCGGCGTGGGCACCTGGTAGGCGGGCCGGCCGAGCAGTCTGGCCTGCGGGATCCAGGAGGCGGGGCAGGGGCGCGGCAGCAGCACGTCGCCCCCGTGCGCGGCGATCAGCGCGAGCAGCAGCGGGGCCGTGCCGGGTGCGGCGGCGATGTGTTCGGGGCCGCCGTGCAGCCCGCGCCGCTCCCAGTAGGCGCGGGCCGCCTCGCGCAGGGCGGCCGATCCGCCGGCGGGTTCGGGGGTGGCGCGGCCGGCGGCGGAGGCCAGCACCTCGGCCAGCTCCGGCAGGACGGGCAGGCCCGGCCAGGGGGCCGGCGGCCCGTACCGTACGGGCCCCCGGTCCTCCCGGAGCGTGTGCGTGGGGCGCTCGTGACGCCCGGTCCGCTCCCGGCCCATCGGGCCTCCTTCGCCACCGCTCGCCGATCCGACCCGCCGTTCGCCCTCCGGACCTTTATACGAGGGAACGGGGCGGGGCGCCTGCCCTGGAGCGGGGGCGTCGCTTCACGCCCTGCTCCGGTCGTGGCCGAGGCGGCCGGACAGTTCGTCGGCGCCTTCGAGGGCGAGGGTGGCGAGTTCCCGCTCGCGCTCCTCGTTCCAGCGGATCATGGGGACCGAGACGGAGAGCGCGGCGACGACCCGCCCCGACCGGTCGCGCACGGGTGCGGCGACACAGCTGACGCCGGGGCCGGACTCCTGGTACTCCGTCGCGACGCCCCGTTCCCGTACGGCGTCGAGCGCGGCCCGCAGCTCCCGGTCGCCGGTGATGGTGTGCGGGGTCAGAGCGGGCAGCTCAAGGCCGTCGAGCCGGGCGTCGAGCTCCGGGGCGGGCAGCGAGGCGAGCAGCATCTTGCCGGCGGACGTGCAGTGGGCGGGCAGCCTGTGACCGGCCGCCGAGACCATGCGTACGGCGTGGGTGGAGTCGGCCTGGGCGACGCAGACGGCGTCGGTGCCGTCCAGGATCGCGACGTGCACGCTCTCGCCGCAGCGCGCGGCCAGACGCCGGGCGACCTGCCGGCCCTCGGTGGCGAGGTCGAGCTGTTCGGCGTACCGGCTGCCGAGCTGGTAGGTGCGCACGCCCAGCCGGTAGCGTCCGGGCCGCTCGGGGTCGGTGACCAGGTACGAACGGGCGGCGAGCGTGGTGAGCAGCTCGTGGACGGTGGTACGGGGGAGCTGGAGCTTCCGGGTCACCTCGGGCGCGGAGAGCGTGCCCTCGCCGTGGAGGAAGAGTTCGAGCACATCGAGCGCCCTGGTCACCGCGGGGACGAGTCGCCCCATGGCCGTGCACCCCCCTCTCCGCGTCGGGCAGGCCGGCCGACGATCGGTATGACGGTCATAGGTTACCTTCGGCGTGGCCGCTGGTTCGGGGCGGTGATGTGGGGGTATTCGCTGTCGCATGTCCTCAGTGAGCAATGCTTCCCTCCCGTCCCGGTTGACGGGACTGCGCGACCGGTTCCACCGGCGCGATGTCGCCGTGTTCCAGAACCTGGCCCGGCGGCACTGGCCGGCCGCGGGCCCCGTACTGCCCCGGCTGAGCCGCAGCGCCAACCACGGGCTCCTGTGGTTCGGCGCGGCGGCCGGCATGGCCGCCTTCGGGGGCAGTGCGCGGGCCCGGCGGGCCGCGTTGCGGGGCGTCGCCTCGCTCGCGGTGGCCTCGGCCGCGATCAACACGGTGGGCAAGGGAGCGGTCCGCCGGGAGCGGCCGGTCCGGGACGCCGTACCGGTGATACGGCAGCTGAAGCGGCAGCCGGTGACCACGTCGTTCCCCTCGGGGCACGCGGCGTCGGCCGCGGCGTTCGCCACCGGGGTGGCGCTGGAGTCGAAGGGCTGGGGGGCGGTCGTCGCGCCGGTCGCGCTGTCCGTGGCGGTGTCCCGTGTCTACACCGGGGTGCACTACCCGAGCGATGTGCTGGCCGGGGCGGTCCTGGGAGTGGGGGCGGCGTTCGCCCTGCGCGGGGTGATACCGACCAGGGGACAGCTGCCCGCGCCGGGCAGGCCGTCGGCCGATGCGCCCGCCCTGCCCGAGGGGCGGGAGCTGGTGGTCGTCGTCAACCAGGAGTCGGGGACGGCGACGGCCACGGCCTCGCTGGTCAGGAACGCGCTGCCGGAGGCGGAGATCGTCGAGTGTTCGCCCAACATGCTCTCCGCCGAGTTGGAGAAGGCGGCCGGCCGGTGCCGGGCGCTGGGGGTGTGCGGCGGGGACGGCACGGTCAATCAGGCGGCGGCCGTGGCGGCGGCGCACGGCCTGCCGCTCGCGGTGTTCCCCGGCGGGACCCTCAACCACTTCGCGTACGACCTGGGCATCGAGACGGTCGCCGACGTCTGCTCCGCGCTCGTCGACGGGAGCGCCGTGCGGGCGGACCTCGGCCGCTTCCGACCGGGGCCCGACGGGCCGGGCGGCGCGCCCGGCTACTTCCTGAACGCCTTCAGCCTGGGCGTGTATCCGGAGCTCGTACGGATGCGGGAGCGCTGGTCGCCCCGGATCGGCGGCTGGCCGGCGGGGGTCCTGGCGGCCCTGCACGTGCTGCGCGGCGAGCGCCCGCTGGAGGCCGAAATCCAGGGCAGGCGACGCCCGTTGTGGCTGCTGTTCGTCGGCAACGGCCTGTTCCAGCGGGTGGGTCCGGCGCCGGGTCGGCGGCACAACCTCGCGGACGGGCTGCTGGACGTACGGGTCGTGCACGGCGGCCGCACCCCCGGCCTGCGGCTGCTGGCGGCGGCGGTCTCCGGTCCGCTGACCCGCTCCCCCATGCATGCGGCGGTACGCCGGCAGCGGGTGCGCGTCGCCGGTCTGAAGCCCGGGACGCCGTACGCGTACGACGGTGAAGTGGCGCACAGCGGAACCGAGTTGATGGTCGACAAGCTGCCGGAGGCGCTGACGGTGTACTGCCCGAGACCGGTGTAGGAGACCGGGCCCAAAGGCCGGCGGGCGGCCGACACGGAGTCGGCCGCCCTTTCGCACGCCTCACGACCATCCACATAACGAGATGGCCATCTCATTATTCGGCAACAGGCTCTACGGTGGCACTACCGATCACCGCTTTCGCGGTTCGCGTTTCGAGAGAGGACGCATGCCCATGCCGAAGGAGACCGCCGTCTACACCCACGGCCACCACGAGTCGGTGCTGCGCTCGCACCGATGGCGCACCGCCGCCAATTCCGCGGCCTATCTCATCGCCGAACTGCGCCCGGGCCTGGACGTCCTGGACGTCGGCTGCGGCCCCGGCACCATCACCGCGGACCTGGCCGCCCTGGTCGCCCCGGGCCGGGTGACGGGCATGGACACCACCGACGAGATCCTGGGCCAGGCCGCCGAGGTCGCCACCGAACGCGGCCTGGACAACCTGGAGTTCGCCGTCGCGGACGTCCACGACCTGGACTACCCGGACGACTCCTTCGACGTGGTCCACGCCCATCAGGTCCTCCAGCACGTAGGCGATCCGGTGCAGGCGCTGCGCGAGATGCGCCGGGTGTGCCGCCCCGGGGGCATCGTCGCGGCGCGCGACAGCGACTACGCGGCGATGACCTGGTTTCCCGAGTCGCCCGGTATGGACCGCTGGGCAGACCTGTACGGCCGGGTGGCCCGGGCCAACGGCGGCGAGCCGGACGCAGGACGCCGTCTGCTGTCCTGGGCGCGGCAGGCCGGGTTCACCGACATCACCCCCACGGCGGGCTCGTGGTGCTACGCCACGCCGGAGAGCCGGGCGTGGTGGAGCGGCCTGTGGGCCGACCGCACCGTCAGCTCGGCGTACGCGAAGCGCGCGGTGGACGGCGGGCACGCCACGACGGAGGAGCTGGCGGAGATCGCCGGGGCGTGGCGCGCCTGGGGCGAGGAGGGCGACGGCTGGTTCATGGTGCCGCACGGCGAGGTGCTCTGCCGCGCCTGAGCGGCCGGAACCGAATGGATCACATGGCGGCGGGCCGCCAACTACCCTGGCCGGTATGGAGATCCTGGGAACCACGCTGCGTATCTGCGTCGACGACCTGGAGGCCGCGGTGGCCTTCTACGAGGAGCTCACGGGCGCTCCCGCCCTCCGCTTCGAGCGCGGCGGGGTGTCCGTCGCCGCGATCAGCTGCTTCCTGTTGATGAGCGGCCCCGAATCGGAGCTGGAGATCCTGCGCAAGGTCACCGCGACCATCGCCGTGAAGAACGTCGACGAGGCCCACGAGTCCCTGACCCGGGTCGGTGCCCGCGTCATCGCGGGCCCGGTCCCGACCCCGGTCGGCCGCAACCTGATCGCCGTGCACCCGGACGGCTCGGTCTTCGAGTACGCCGACCGCAACCTGCCCGCCTGATCCCGGCCCCGGGCGCCGCCCCGGGACCGCAGGACCACGTCGGCGCGGCCACGGCCCGCGGAAGCCGTCGCGCCGTCAGGCCTTCGGGCGCATGCGGAAGTCGTACAGGTCCGGCAGCGGTTCGTCCGTGAGCCGGTGCCACACCTCCTCAAGGATCTCCGCGCCCTCGCGCAGGTCGGCGACCTCGAAGCCCGCCTCGAACACCGCCTTCGCGGCGTCGGGGCGGCCCTCCTCGGTCAGCAACCGGGCCTCCAGCAGCCGGAACCGGCCCCGCGCCCGGACCTCCGGGGGCAGTGCCGACCACACCTCGCGGGCGGCGGCGGTGGCCGCGGTCGGGTCCTCCGGCCCGGTCGCCGCCGCGGGCAGGGTCAGTACGGCACGTCGTACGGTGGTGGCCAAGGCGACCTCGCTCCCTCGCACGGGTCGCCACAGGTCCGGGCGCCCCCCGACGACCATGGAACACGGCGCCCGCCGCCCCGGCCAGGGGCTACGGCGTCACTCTTCGGCAAAGGGCCGGGGCCACCGCCGCCCGGAATTCCGTTTCCGCCTCGCCCGGGGCCCCCGTACGCTCGCTCCGGACACGGAACGCGGCAGGCCGAGAGGAACAGCGGAACAGATGAGCACGCAGCACACGTACCGGGTGATCGTGCGCGGCACGTGGCAGGACCTGACGGACGCGGCGCGCGAGCGGCTGCTGGCCGGGGTGGAGGAGCACGGCCTCGCCGCGATGCAGTTCACCGAGGAGGGGTCGCTCACCTACGACCGGGTGCTCAAGCACTTCAGCTTCCGGTACGTGGTCGTCTCGGACGCCGAGGACGGCGAGGAGATGGCGGGCGCGATCGCCGAGGACCGGGCGCAGACGGCGCTGCGCGAGGCGGGTTACGGCCATGGCGGGCTGCGGTCCACGGTGACGGACATGGACACGATGAAGATCAATTACAAGCGTCGCTGAACACGACGGCGCCGGCCCCTCGAGGGACCGGCGCCGCCCGCTTCGCACCCGCTACGGCGCGGTGACCTCCGCCGTGAGCATGCCGGTCCACGGGCACCAGTACAGGCCGGGCAGGAACGCGCCGCCCGCCTCGTCCAGGTGGTCCTCCACGTACGGGGTGGTGGCGTCGCAGACCTCGATGGCGGCCTCCGCGAACTGAACCGTGTCGGGGTTGTAGTGGAAGCTCCAGCGGGGGTTGTAGTCCGCCGAGCGCTTGACGATCCGGCCGATGACGATCTTGCGCTCGCCGGTCTCGACGATCTGGCGGGCCTCCTGGATCTTCGCCGGGTCGGTCAGCTTGATGACGAAGTCGGAGCGGGTGATGTCCCGCATGTTGAAGTAAGCGGCTTCTTCCGCGGCACCGGCCGGTCCCGTCTGGGCGGTCACGGCGAGCAGTGCGGTGGCCGCGAGGGCGCCGAGCTTGGCGGTCATGCTTCGCATGAGGGCAACTCCGTGCGTCGGGGCGTGATCGTCACACCCGTTCAGCACGCACCGTAGCCATTGGTTACGTGTAGTGACGTTCCTGCGGAATCGTGCCCTCCGTGAACCACCGGGTCGGCGCAAAGGAGGGCAACCCGCACCCGGAAGGTGATGGACCGTGCGGATGCGGGAACCCGTTCCGTCGTCCGACTCCGTACGAAAGGTCCGTCCCATGACCACCGCACAGACCACCACGCTCGGCCCCGACAGCGACCTCACCGAGGTCTTCGAGCTCGCCCAGCAGCTGCGGGTGGACTCGGTGCGCACCAGCACCTCGGCCGGCTCCGGGCACCCCACCTCCAGCCTGTCCGCGGCCGATCTGATGGCCGTCCTCATGACGCGCCATCTGCGCTACGACTGGGACGCCCCCGACGACCCGGCCGGCGACCACCTCGTCTTCTCCAAGGGCCACGCCTCACCCCTGCTCTACGCCATGTTCAAGGCGGCCGGTGCGATCACGGACGAGGAGCTGATGACGACGTACCGGCGCTTCGGTCACCGGCTGCAGGGCCACCCCACACCCGAGCTGCCCTGGGTGGACGTGGCCACCGGCTCGCTGGGGCAGGGCATCGCCTACGGTGTCGGCATCGCGCTCGCCGGGCGGGACCTGGAGAAGCAGCCGTACCGGGTGTGGGTGCTGTGCGGGGACAGCGAGATGACCGAGGGGTCCGTGTGGGAGGCCCTGGACAAGGCCGGCCGGCACGAACTGGGAAACTTCACCGCGATCATCGACGTCAATCGCCTCGGGCAGTCCGGCCCCACCGAGCTGGAGTGGGACACCGACACCTACGCGCGCCGCGTCGAGGCGTTCGGCTGCCGCGCCCTCGTCGTCGACGGCCACGACCTGACCGCGGTGGACCGCGCGCTGAGGACCGCGGCGGACGGCAGCGCCCCCACCGTGATCGTGGCGAAGACCGTCAAGGGGCGCGGGGTGAGCGAGGTCGCCGACAAGGAGGGCTGGCACGGCAAGCCGCTGCCCGAGGACCTGGCCGAGCGCGCGGTCGAGGAGCTGGGCGGGGTCCGCGATCTGCGGGTCTCGGGCCCCCGGCCGCCGAAGGCCGCGCCCGTCGCCGCGCGGTCCGGAGGCACCGTGGAGCCGCCGCGCTTCGAGAAGGGGGACGAGGTCGCGACCCGGGTCGCCTTCGGCAAGGCGCTGGTGGCGCTCGGGGCGCGGCCCGAGGTCGTCGCCCTGGACGCGGAGGTCGGCAACTCCACGCACTCCCAGGACTTCGAGAAGGCCTACCCCGACCGTTTCTTCCAGACGTACATCGCCGAACAGCAGATGGTCGCCGAGGCCGTCGGCATGGCCGTGCGCGGCTACCGCCCGTACGCCACCACCTTCGCCGCGTTCCTCACCCGGGCGCACGACTTCATCCGCATGGCGGCCGTCTCGGACATCACGATGGCGCTGTGCGGCACCCACAGCGGGGTGGAGATCGGCGCGGACGGCCCCTCCCAGATGGGCGTCGAGGACCTGGCCATGATGCGCGCGGTGCGCGGTTCGACCGTCCTGTACCCCAGCGACGCCACCTCGGCGGCGGCCCTGACCGTGGCGATGGCCGACATCGACGGCATCTCCTACCTGCGCACCACCCGGGGCGCCTACCCGGTGCTGTACGGGAGCGAGGAGACGTTTCCCGTCGGCGGCTCCAAGACCCTGCGCCACGGCGACGACGACCAGGTCACCCTGGTCGGCGCCGGGGTCACGCTGCACGAGTGCCTGGCCGCCGCCGACCGGCTGGCCGGGGAGGGCGTACGGGCCCGGGTCGTCGACCTCTACTCCGTCAAGCCGCTCGACGCCGAGGCCCTGACCCGCGCGGCCCGGGAGACCGGGGCCCTGGTCGTGGTGGAGGACCACCACCCCGAGGGGGGTATCGGCGAGGCGGTGCTCTCGGCGCTCGCCGCGGCCGGCAGCCACCCCGCCTTCGCCCATCTCGCCGGCAGCGGCCTGCCGGGGTCGGGCACCACGGCGGAACTGCTCGACGCGGCCGGGATCTCCCGCGACCACATCGCGGACGCGGCCCGCCGCCTGGTCGGGTAGTCAGCGCATCTCGGCGGTGATCGCCCAGCGTTCGTGGTCGCGCCAGGCGCCGTCGATGTGGAGGAAGTCCGGCGAGTAGCCTTCGAGCCGGAAGCCCGCCCGGCGCACGAGCGCGATCGAACTCTCGTTGCCTGGCTGGATGTTGGCCTCAAGACGGTGCAGGCCGAGCGGGCCGAAGGCGTGGTCCAGGACGAGGCCGAGCCCTTCGCCCATGAGGCCGCGTCCGGCCGCGTGGGCGAAGGCCCCGTAGCCGAGGGCGCCGCAGCGGAAGGAACCGGCGACGATGTTGTTGATGTTGATGAACCCGGCGATCGCGCCGTCGCCGGGTCCGCCCGCCCGGTCGCGTTCGCACACGAGGAAGCCCGCCCGCGCCGGGTCGTCGATGAGGGCGCCCGCGTAGGCGGCGTACGTGCCGGCAGTGGTGGGCGGGAAGAGCCAGGGCCGGTGCAGGGCGGTGCTCTGCCGGGCCCGTGCGGTGAACTCGTCGGCGTCGCCCGGGGTGAAGCGGCGGATCGCCGTACGCGGTCCCTCGGCGAGAGGGCGGGTGTCGGACATCGTCCCAGCGTAGAACGGCCGTGCGGGCGGGGCTCGTGGACCCTGCCCGCACGGCCGTCGCCCGCGCTCCTACTTGGCCCGTCTGCGGAAGAAGTAGGCCCCGCACGCCATGCCCGCCACGAACATCACGACGAGCCACACGTAGAGCGGCGCCGTCACCAGCGGGATGATGAGGCGGACCTCGACGTCCTTGGTGTTCTCGGCGATGAAGACGACCGAGAGGACCGCGATGACGAGGACCAGGATGCGGGCGGGGGTGAAGGCCCCGCTGCCGCTCTTCCCGCTGCTCGATACGTCCTTCGGGCTCATGAGCAGCCCCTTTCCCGGCCCTGTAAGGCCGTCGCCCCGGGCTCCAGGATGGCGCCGCCCCCGTTCCCACCGGCGGAGATGTTCGGCCATTCGGGTGACGGGGGCGGCGGCAGCGGGTCAGAGCAGTGCGGGCACCTCGGCCGTGAGGGTGGCCGGGCCGCCGTCCGCCGGGGCGTCGAGCACGGCCGGCACGCCGAGCGGGATCGTGAGCCCGGTGGGTCCGTGCCCGAAGCCCAGCTCCTCGACGACCGGGACGCCCAGCGCCCCGAGCCGGTCCGCGAGCACCGCCCGTACCTTCTCGTACGGCCCGCACCCCGCCCAGGAGCCGCAGGCCACCCCGGCGACGCCGTCCAGCGCCCCGGCCCGCAGCAGCTGGGTGAGGATGCGGTCGAGGCTGTACGGGTCCTCGGTGGTGTCCTCGATGACGAGCAGCCCGCCCCGGGCCGATCCACGGCCGTGCGGGGTGCCGAGGTCGGCGGCGAGCAGGCTCACACAGCCGCCGTACGTGACGCCGCGCGCCCGGCCCGGCACCAGCGCCCGTGCCTCCTCCAGGCCCAGCGTCCGCTGGGTCTCCGGCTCGAACAGGGTGGCCCGCAGCGACTCCTGGGTGCGCGGGTCCTTGAGGAACGTCTCGGCCCCCACCATGGGCCCGTGCAGGGTGGCGAAGCCGGTCCGCAGCGCGAACGCCTCATGGAGGACGGTGATGTCGCTGTAGCCGACGAAGACCTTGGGCCCGGCCGCGCGCACCGCCGCCCAGTCCACCAGGTCGACCATGCGGTGCGCCCCGTACCCGCCGCGCGCGCAGATCACCGCGTCCACGGACGGGTCGCACCAGGCGTCCCGGAGGTCCCGGGCGCGTCCCTCGTCCGGGCCGGCGAGGTAGTCCAGGTCCCGGTGCACGTCGAGCACATGGGGCATCGGCACGGGGTCGAGGCCCCAGCCGCGCAGGATGTCCAGGCCGGGTTCCAGCCGCTCGGCGGGCACGGGCCCGCTCGGGGACACGACGGCGACCCTGGCCCCCGGGCGCAGCCGGGCGGGACGGATCAGCGGGGTCAGGGTCACTTCCTCAGCTCCAGCGGCGGTACATCGGGCCGGTCGAAGCCGAACACCTGGGCGTACAAAGAGAGTTCGGACTCCAGCGCGTCGGTCATCGTGTCGGCGCGGCGGAATCCGTGGCCCTCGCCCCGGTAGGTGCGGTACGCGTGCGGGATGCCGCGCCCCTCGACGGCGGCGAGGAAGCGCTCGCACTGCACGGGCGGGCAGATGGGGTCGTCCTCGCCCTGGAGCAGCAGGAACGGCGCGGTGAGCCGGTCGGTGCGGCCGACCGGGGAGCGTTCCCGGTAGCGCTCGGGGACCTCGGCGAGGGGGCCGACCAGCGATTCCAGGTAGCGGGACTCGAAGTCGTGGGTCTCGTCGGTGGCCCAGCCTGCGAGGTCGAGGATGGGGTAGATGATGGTGCCGCAGGCGTAGACGTCGGTGCCGGTCAGCGAGGCGGCGCTGGTCCAGCCGCCGGCGCTGCCGCCCCGGATGGCGAGCCGGTCCGGATCGGCGGTGCCCTCGGCGGCGAGCGCCCCGGCGACGGCGGCGCAGTCCTCCACGTCGACGATGCCCCACTGCTCGCGCAGCCGGTTGCGGTAGTCGCGGCCGTATCCGGCGGAGCCGCCGTAGTTGACCTCGGCGACACCGATGCCGCGTGAGGTGAAGTAGGAGATCTCCAGGTCCAGGACGAGCGCGGCGTGGCCGGTGGGCCCGCCGTGCGCCCACACCACATAGGGCGGCAACTCGCCCTCGGGGCCGGTGTGCGCGGGGTTGCGCGGCGGGTAGACCTGGGCGTGGATCTCACGTCCGCCCGGTCCGGTGAAGGTGCGCAGGACGGGTTCGGGGTAGTACGCGGGATCGACGGCGTCCTGGTGCGGGGTGCCGATGATCCGGGTGTGTCCGGTGGCCGTGTCCAGCTCCACGATCTCGTACCCGCTGTGCGGGCCGGCGGCGACGCCGGTGACGCGGCTGTCCTGGACGGTGAGGGTGGGCGCCCACTCGGTCCAGGGGCCCGCGATGTCGACGAGGTCGCAGGTCTCCGGGTCGAGGATGCCGAGGGTGGTGGTGCCCTTCCCGTGGAGGGTGGCGATCAGCCCGTTCGCCAGGGGGCGGAACCAGACGAGCCCGATCTTCCACAGCGGCCCGGCGAACTCCTCCTCACGGGCGCAGAGTTCCTCGGTCGCTCCGCTGTCCGGGTCGAGCCGGTACAGGTTCCACCAGCCGCTGCGGTCGCTCGCCAGGAGCAGCCGGCCGTCGGCGGTCCACTGGATCTGCGGCACGGATTCGTCCGGGCCGCCGGCGAGGACGCGGGGGTCGCGGAAGGTGCCGTCGTCCGCGAGGGAGGCGACCAGGACCTCGGTGCCGTCCCAGGGCATGCGCGGGTGGTCCCAGCCGATCCAGGCGGCGCGCCGCCCGTCGGGCGAGACCTCGGGTGCGGTGACGAACCGGTGTTTCTCATGGGTGAGTTCGCGTACGGCGGAGCGGTCGTCGGCCGCCGAGCCGTCCAGCGGTACGGCGGCGAGGACGCGGCGCAGTTCGGAAGGCGCGTCGCCGGTGAACTCCTCCAGGACGCACCAGACCTCGCCGGCCCGGCCCCGCCCGGGGTGCAGGCGCGGGTCGGCCCAGCGCAGTCCGCCGCCGACGGAGGAGACGGGGGTGAGCGGCCAGGGTTCGCGGGCGCCGTCGGGCTCGTACGCGTACAGCCGCTGGTCGTCGAAGTGGACGAAGACGATCAGCGGGCCGCCCTCCGCCCGTGCGGTTCCGGCCCAGGGCTGTCCGCCGTACTCGATGACGCGGCTGCGGACGTTCCAGGGGGCGGGCAGCTCGGTGGTGGCGCCTTCGGCGGTCCGGCGGACGAGGGCGCGCCGGCCGGCCTCGGCGGGGCGCGGTGCGGTCCACCACAGTTCGTCGCCGACCGCGCCCGCGTACTCGGGGCGGCCGTCGTGGGAGGCGGCCAGCGCGGCGTCGATCGGCGAGGGCCAGCTGCCGTAGGGCTGTGTGGTTGGCATGGGTGTGGGTCTCCCCCGACTGGTTCAGGCGGTGCGCAGGTAGTGGTCCAGGACCCGGACGCCGAAGTGCAGCGCGTCGACGGGGACGCGCTCGTCCACGCCGTGGAAGAGGGCCTGGTAGTCGAAGCCGACGGGCAGCTTCAGCGGCGAGAAGCCGTATCCGGTGATGCCGAGCCGGGAGAACTGCTTGGCGTCGGTACCGCCGGACATGCAGTACGGCACGACGTGCCCGTGGGGGTCGAACCGCTCGATGGCGGCGCGGAGTCTGCCGTACGTGGGTGAGTCGACGGGGGCCTGGAGTGCGACCTCTCGGTGGTGGAACTCCCAGTCGACGGAGGGACCGGTGAGCTGGTCCAGGGTGGTGCGGAACTCCTCGTCCCCGCCGGGGACGGTCCGGCCGTCGATGTAGGCGGTGGCGTGGCCCGGGATGACGTTGACCTTGTAACCGGCCTCCAGCATCGTCGGGTTGGAGCTGTTGCGGACGGTCGGGGCGACGAGGGCGGCGGCCGGTCCGATCTTTCCGAGGAGTTCGTCGACGTCGAAGCCGGGGGCGTCGAGGTCGGGGTGGATGCCGTGGAGCGCGGCGATCTCGGTGAGCGCGGCACGGACCGTGGGGGTGAGCCGGACGGGCCACTCGTGCTCGCCGATGCGGGCGACGGCGGCGGCGAGCGCGCTGACGGCGTTGGCGCGGTTGACCTTGGAGCCGTGGCCGGCCTTGCCGTGGGCGGTGAGCTTCAGCCACCCGGTGCCGCGTTCACCGGCCCCGACGGGGTAGAGCGGCAGGTTCGGCCCGGCGTGGAAGGTGAAGGCACCGGATTCGCTGATGCCCTCCGTACACCCCTCGAAGAGGGCGGCGTGCCGGTCGGTGAGGAAGCCGGCCCCGTCCGCCGCGCTGGCCTCCTCGTCCGCGGTGTACGCGATGACGATGTCGCGACGGGGGCGTATGCCGGCCCGGGCCCAGAACCGGACGACGGCCAGGACCATCGCGTCCATGTTCTTCATGTCGATCGCGCCGCGCCCCCACACGGCCCCGTCGCGCACCTCGCCGGAGAAGGGGTGCACGGCCCAGTCGGCGGCCTCGGCGGGGACCACGTCCAGGTGGCCGTGGACCAGGAGCGCGGGGGCGGCCGGGTCGGTGCCGGGGATGCGGGCGACCACGTTGGTGCGGCCCGGGGTGCGCTCCAGGAGCGCGGGTTCGAGGCCGGTGGCGGCGAGACGCTCGGCGACGTACTCGGCGGCGGGGCGTTCGCGGCAGTCGCCGTCGCCCCGGTTGGTGGTGTCGATGCGGATCAGTTCGGAGGTGAACGTCACCGATTCGTCGAGCGCGAGGGCGTCGACGGAATCCTGGGGGGCGGTCGCCTCAGCCATACTGCTCCTCCACGGCGGACGAGACGATCGTCGTCACCGCCTTGAACGTGCGGATACCTTCGTACATCGTCGCGCTGGTGTAGGAGACCCGCCTCTCGCCGCTCGGCGCGACCCCGGGGACGACGGTGGCCGCCGCGGCCAGGTGCTCGGCGTCGAACTCCAGCTCCACGGTGAACGGGCCGCCCTCCACCGGCGGGTACCGGCCGGCCAGGGAGACGGCCCGCGCGGCGGCCGCCCGGATGTCGGCGGCGGTGCGGGCGGGCGTACGGCAGACGGCGGCGTAGCGCGACACGTAGTCCTTGACGGCGACCTTCCGCGCGTCGGGGGCGTACCCCTCGGCGTCCACGCAGGTCAGGTCGTCGCCGGTGACGAGGACGACGGGGACGCCGTACTCGGCGGCGACGTGGGCGTTGAGCAGGCCCTCGCTCGCCCGGACGCCGTTCAGCCAGACGCCGGTGATGGAGTTGGCGAGGTAGGTGTGGGCGAGGACGCCCTCGGTACCGGCGCCGGTGTGGTAGCCGACGAAGGCGACCGCGTCGACGTCACCGTGCTGGATGCCCTCGACCATGCTCAGCGACTTGTGCTTGCCGGTGAGCATCTGGACGCGGTCGTCCAGGCGCTCCAGCAGGAGGTTGCGCATGCTCCAGTGGGCCTCGTTGATCAGCACCTCGTCCGCTCCCCCGTCGTAGAAGCCGAGGGCGGCGGCGTTGACGTCGGAGGTGAACAGGGAGCGGCACCGCTCCCACTGCGGCGTGCCGGGCAGCACGTCGGCCGGCCAGGTCACGCCGGTGGCGCCTTCCATGTCGGCGCTGACGAGGATCTTCATGCGGCCACACGGTACGCGCCGGGGAACGCGCAGGCCAGAGGTGTCGGGACCTCCACAGGTCCATTCCAATGGCGTCCCCGGCGGCCGGCGCGGGCCGCCGGGGACGCCGGTCCTTCAGCCGCGCCCGGCGCCCTTCAGCAGCTTCTCGATCCGGGCCAGCTCCTTGTCGGTGAAGTCCAGGTTCCGCACGGCCGCGACGTTGTTCTCCAGCTGGGCGACGCTGCTCGCGCCGACCACGGCGGAGGTGACGCGCCCGCCGCGCAGCACCCAGGCCAGGGCCAGCTGGGCGAGCGACTGGCCGCGTGCGGCGGCGAGTTCGTCGAGTTGGCGCAGCCGTGCCACCAGGCCGGGGGTGACCGCTTCGGCCGACAGGAAGGGGCTGCTGCCCGCGGCGCGGGAGCCCGCCGGGATGCCGTCGAGGTAGCGGTCGGAGAGGATGCCCTGCTCCAGCGGGGAGTAGGCGATGGAGCCGACGCCCAGCTCGTCCAGGACCGTGAGCAGCCCGTCCTCGGGCCGGCGGTCGAGCATCGAGTAGCGCGGCTGGTGGATGAGGAGCGGGGTGCCGAGGTCCTTCAGGATGCGGGCGGCCTCGCGGGTCTGCTCGGGTGAGTAGTTGGAGACGCCCACGTAGAGCGCCTTGCCCTGGCGTACGGCCGAGTCGAGGGCGCCCATGGTCTCTTCGAGCGGGGTCTCGGGGTCGGGCCGGTGGGAGTAGAAGACGTCGACGTAGTCCAGGCCGAGGCGGGTGAGGCTCTGGTCCAGCGAGGCCAGCAGGTTCTTGCGCGAACCCCACTCGCCGTACGGGCCGTCCCACATCAGGTAGCCGGCCTTGGTGGAGACGACGATCTCGTCCCGGTGGGCGGCGAAGTCCGTGGCGAGTGCCCGGCCCATCGCGGTCTCGGCGGAGCCGGGCGGCGGGCCGTAGTTGTTGGCCAGGTCGAAGTGGGTGATGCCGAGGTCGAAGGCGCGGCGCAGGATCTCGCCCTGGGCCTGCGGTGTCCGGTCCCCGCCGAAGTTGTGCCACAGGCCGAGCGACAGGGCCGGCAGCTTCAGGCCACTGCGTCCGGTACGCCGGTAGGGCATGTTCTCGTAGCGGTCGGCGGACGGGATGTACATGCGGGCTCCACGGGAGAGACGTTCCGGCCATGACCGGCAGGACACCCCAAGGCTGGACCACTTCGATCCAGCAGTCCAACAGGAGATTCCACTGGGATTCAGGGCCTAGAGTTCTCAATCATGGAGTTGCGTCAGCTGGAACATTTCGTGGCCGTGGCCGAGGAACGGCACTTCACCCGGGCCGCGGAGCGGGTCGCCGTGTCGCAGTCCGGCCTCTCCGCCTCCGTGCGGGCGCTGGAGCAGGAGCTGCGGACCCCGCTGTTCAGCCGGACCACGCGCAGCGTACGGCTGACCGAGGCGGGGCGCGCCCTGCTGGTGGAGGCGGAACGCACCCTGGCCGGGGTGCGGGCCGCGAAGGAGGCCGTCGACGCGGTACGGGGTCTGCTGCGCGGGACCCTGTCGGTGGGCGTGGAGCAGTGTGTGGCCGGGCTGCGGCTGCCCCGGCTGCTCGCCGCCTTCCACCGCGCGCACCCGCACATGGACATCCGGCTGCGCCAGGAGGGTACGGCGAAGCTGGTGGACGGGGTGGCGGGCGGGCGGCTCGACATCGCGTTCGCCGCGACGGTGGACCCGGCGGGGTGGCGCGGGGAGCTGGTCCCGCTGGCCCGGGAACCCATGGTGCTGCTGTGCGCGCCGGGCCACCGGCTGGCGGCCGCCGAGCGGGCGGACCGGGCGGAGCTGGCCGGTGAACCGTTCATCGACTTCCACCCGGACTTCGGGCCGCGCCGGGCGGCCGACGCGGCGTTCGCGGCGGCCGGGGTGCGCCGCACCGTGGCGCTGGAGGTGACCGATGTCCACAGCCTGCTGGAGCTGGTCCAGGAGCAGCTGGGCATCGCGCTCGTCCCGCACCACTTCTCCCGCAAGCCCGAGGCGCGGGGGCTCGTGGCCGTACGGCTCGACGGGGCGGACGAGGCGGCCTACCAGAGCGTCGTCGTGCTTCCCGAGGCACGGGCCATGAGCCCGGGGGCGCGTGCCCTGATGGCGCTGGTGCGGGAGGAGGGGACCGGCGCCGAGCCGGCGGTCAGCCGCTCAGCGCCTCGGCGAACGCCCCGTCCCGCTGTGTGACGCCGCTGCAGGTGTCGTCGGCCCGCGACGGGGTCCTCGTCGGTGCACGGGCGGTCCCGGAAGGCCGCCCACACGGACAGGGCGCCCACGCCCGCCGCCGGTTCCGCCGGCCCCGAGCGGGCCGCCCACCGCAAGGCCGGCGCCACCACTCTCCGGGAAGGCCGCGCCCTGCTGGCCGTCGCGGTGGCCGTGCTGCTCGCCGGCCGGGTCGAGGACGTCGCGGCACGGCGCCGGCCGCGGCTGCTGCCGTGACGGACGGGCCGGCCCCGGGCGTGCTCGCGCGTCCGGGACCGGTGCGTGCCCGGGTCAGCCGGCGGCCAGTACGAACCACCTCGCCGGCAGGTCGAGGCGGGTGCCGTCGGGCAGGTTCTCGGTCTGCGGCAGGACCGTGTCGCCGCTGTCCAGGACGGTCAGCCCGGCCGCCTCCAACAGCTGCGGGACCTCCTCCTCGGTGGCGCTCGCCGGTTTGAGCCCGTGCTCGAAGACCCGGCGCAGCTTCGGCCCCGGCCCGCCCGGGCCCTGCGCGGCGCGTTGCAGTACGTCCTTGGACGCGGGGGTCAGCTCGGCCACGAAGGCCCGCCCGCGTTCGCCGAGCAGCGTGGCCACGGCGGCGACGACGGCCGGCCGGGCCTCGGGGTCGCTCTGGTGGATCACCGCCCGCATGTAGACGTTCGCGTCGCCGGCCCGCTCGTGCAGGGCGCGCACGGCGTCGGCGTCGGTGAGGTCGAGCCGGTCGAACTCGGCGACCTGTCGGGGGTCCGCCTTCCGGGCGTGCTCGATCGCCGCGTAGGAGAGGTCCACCCCGATCGCGCGGGGGAAGAGGGTCGCGAGGTGACGGGTCTGCGTGCCGTTGCCGCAGCCGAGATCGACGACGGGCAGGGTGGTGTCGGCGTACGGCAGGAACAGCCGGCTGTGCGGTATGGCGCTCAGGTCCGGGGCCGCGTCCCAGATCGCCTCGCCGGGCTCGTGGGACGTGGCCGCCCAGAACCCTTCCCACGCCTCGCGGTATTGCTGTGACACACCCATGCGTACTCCCAAGTCCCCTGGTGCAGGCTCATCCTGTTCAGCCAGGGACTACTGCCCACAGGTCTCCCGGGGCAAGGGTGCGGAAGCAACCTCCTTAGGAAAAAGGGCCGTTGGCGCGGGACCGGGACAGTGCCAGCTCGAACCAGACGGTCTTGCCGCGTGCCGTGCCGCTGGTTCCCCACTCCCTGGCGAGGCCGCTCACCACCATGAGGCCCCGGCCGAACTCGTCGCTGTCGGTGACGCCGAGGAGCGAGGCGGGCGCCGGCTCGTCGTCGCTGACCTCGCACAGCAGCGCGCCCGCGCGGACCAGCCGGAGCCCGATGTGGTGGGTGCGGCCGTGCTTGAAGGCGTTGGTCACCAGCTCGCTGACCATCAGCTCGGCCGCCTCCACGGCGTCGGGCAGCTCCCAGTCGAGCAGCTTGCCGCGCACCAGGCGGCGGGCCCGGGACACCTCACGGGGGTCCAGGGCGAGCTGCCACTCGGCGACGTCCTCGTCCGCGATGCCGTTGAGCCGGGCCATCAGCAGGGCGACGTCGTCCTTGCGGCCGCCGCGGGGGTTCAGGGCGCGGATGATGGTGTCGCAGGCGTCGTCCATCGACGCGGCGGGGTGGGCGGCGGAGGCGCAGAGCGCGGCGAGCCCGGCCCCGATGTCCTGGCCGCGCACCTCGACCAGGCCGTCCGTGCACAGGACCAGCCGGTCGCCGGGGCGCACCCGCACCTCGGCGGTCTCGAAGGCGACGCCGCCGACGCCGATGGGTGCCCCGGTCGGCAGGTCGAGGAGTTCGGCGCGGCCGTCCTCGGCGCGGACCAGCACGGGCGGGATGTGGCCCGCGTTGGCGATCTGGAGCTCCCCCGCGATCGGGTCGTAGACCGCGTACAGGCAGGTCGCGAGGTACTGCTCGCCGAGGCGCTGGGCCAGGTCGTCCAGGTTGCGCAGGAGTTGGGCGGGCGGCAGCTCCATGGTGGCCATGGTCAGTACGGCGGTCCGCAACTGGCCCATCATCGCGGCGGAGTTGAGGCCGTGGCCCATGACGTCGCCGACGACCAGCGCGGTGCGCGAGCCGGGGAGCTTCACCGAATCGAACCAGTCGCCGCCGATCCGCCCGAGCCGGGTGCCCGGCAGATAGCGGGTCGCGATGTCGCAGCCGGCCATGCGGGGCTCGACGTTGGGCAGCATGCTGTCCTGCAGCGTCTCCGCGACGTTCTCCTGGTACGTGTACATGCGGGCGTTGTCCAGGACGAGCCCGGCCCGCGCGGCGAGTTCGGCGCCGGTGGTGCGGTCCATGTCGTCGAAGAGCTCGCGGCCGGGGCGGCGCATCAGGACCATGAAGCCGAGGACCACGTCGCGGGCCTTGAGCGGCACGATGAGCAGCGAGCGGTTGGTGATCAGGGGGCGCAGGTCGCGCTTCTCGAACTCGCCCGAGATGCGGTTGCTCAGCTCCTCGCTCACCCGGGGCACGACGACGGGCTCGCCCGTGACCATGCACTGGAAGAACGGGGTGTGCTCGGGGAAGGCGATGGCCTCGCCGACGGGCACGGTGTCGTCCCAGCGGCCCGGCTCGTCGTTGTGCTCGACCCAGACGCGGTGCCAGATGGTGGTGACGTCGGGCGGTCCGTCGGGGAAGCCCTCACCGGCGAGGACGGCGGCGCGCAGATGCGTACCGGCGAAGTCGGCGAAGCGGGGGACGGCGGCGCTGGTGACCTCGCGGATGGTGCGTTCGAGGTCGAGGGAGGTGCCGATGCGGCCGCTCACCTCGTTGAGGAACTCCAGCCGCTCGCGGACCGCCGCGTATTCGAGGTCCAGCTCGGGGCGGGGGGCGGCGCGTGGGACGGCCGACTCCCCGGCCGGGTCCTCGGCCTCCGGGAGGGGCAGGGCCCCCGCGCGTCGCGGCACGCCCCAGTCCGGGGTGACGGGGATGCGGTCGTGGTGGCTGAACTCCAGGACCGGGTAGCCCAGTTCGAGGACCTGGGCGACGATCCCGGTGGCCTCCTGGACGCTCATGTTCGGCAGGATCTCCGGCAGCCGCGCGGACAGCTCCAAGTGGCCGGGGAAGTCGGTGTGCCGGGCGAAGCCGGGGGCGACCGTACGGGCCGGAAGGTCCTCGCCGTCCTCCGCGCCGCGCAGATACTCGTGGTCGGCCGCGAGGACCAGCAGACGGGCCGGTCCGGGTCCGGCGAGCGGGTAGGCCCACCACAGCACGTCGATCCGGCCGCGCGCGGGCCCGTCCAGCCGGGCCCGGCCCGACGCCGGGTAGGCGAAGTCCCCGCTGAGCGAGCTGTCGAGTGCGGGGCCCTGCGCGGCGTAGGCGCCTTCGCCCCCGGCCGGCACACCGGACACGGGCAGCAGTTCACCGGCCGGGCAGCCCACCGCGTCCTCGCGGGCCACGCCGAAGAGCCTTCTCGCACCGGACGACCAGTGCGAGACGAGTCCCTCCGTGTCGACGACGGCCACGGCGAGCGGTACGCGGCCCGCCGCGGCGTCACACGGCTGTGGTGTCCTCTGCTGCGGCACACCGAGGTCCATGAGGGGGAGGCTCCTTCCTCACCGCGACGTTCCGCGGCGCGTGACTCCACGGTACGGGGCCGCGACCGGCGTCCGCGGGGCATCGGCGGAATCACCCCCGGGGGTGGTACGCCCGCGTACCGGGGGCGCGACGCCTCCTCACGGACCGGGCGTTCAGTCCTCGTGCCCGAGCTGGAGGTCCCGTTCGGTGCGCCCGCCGCCCGCGACCTGGAGGACGGTGGCGACGGGCGGGTAGCCGGCCGCGATCACGGTGTACTCGCCGGTGGACAGGTCCACGAACCGGAACGCGCCGTCCGGTCCTGTGGTCACGGTGTCGACGACGTTGCCCGCCGCGTCCAGGAGCGTGACCCGGGCGTCCTCGACGGGCCGCCCGGCACTGGCCCGGACGATGCCGCGCAGCACGGCACCGCCGGCCAGCTCGATGTCCTGCCGGGTCTCCCTGGCCGCCTGCACGCTGACCGGGAGCGCGGCGGGCCGGAACGCCGGGGCGGAGGCGGCGAGGGTGTACTCGCCGGCGACCAGTTCCGTGATCACGTAGCCGCCCTCGCGGCCGCTGCGCGTGGAGGCGACGACCTCGCCGCGTACGTCGGTCAGGGTGACGGCCGCGTCCCGTACGGGCACCCCGTCCGCCGTCACGACGGTGCCGGCGAGCCGGCCGGCGCCGCCGAGCACCACGTCCAGCTCGACGGGGCGTTCGCCGACGGTGACGCTGACAGCCTGTGGCTGGTGGCCCCCGGCGGCGGCGATGAGGACGTACGAACCGGCGCCCGGCACGCTGAGCGCGTACCGCCCCTCCTCCCCGCTGGCCCCCCGGCCGACCTGCTGGCCCTGGACGTCGATGAGGGTGAGGGCGGCGCGGGGCACCTTCGTGCCGTCGGAGTGCTGGACGCTGCCGGAGACGGGGACGCCGGAGAGGTAGCCGGTGGAGGGGTGGCCCTGGCCGGTGCGGGCGGAGGGGATCGGGGCGGGCTCGGCGGCGGTTTCGGGGCCGGCGGTGGTTTCGGGGCTGTGGGACACCAGCGGTTTCTCCTTGAGGAAGAAGGCGAAGAACAGGCCGAGCACGAGGACCGGCACGAGGTAGAGGAAGATCCGGGGCATCGCGTCGGCGTACGCCTGGATGTAGGCGTCCCGCAGCGCGGGCTCCATCGCGTGCACCAGTTGCGGGGTGATCGACTCCGGGTCGGGGAGGTCCGCTCCGGAGGGCAGCCGGACGGCGAGCGCGTCGGCCAGCCGCCCGGCGAACAGGGTGCCGAAGACGGCGGCGCCGACGCTGCCGCCGATCTGCCGGAAGTAGTTGTTGGCGCTGGTGGCGGTGCCCAGGTCGGCGGGGCGTACGGAGTTCTGCACGGCGAGCACCAGCACCGGCATGACCAGCCCGATCCCGAGGCCGAGCACCGCCTGCGCGATGCTGTACTCGAGGCGCGGGGTGTCGGTCTCCAGCCGGGAGAGCAGCCACATGCCCACCGCGGAGATCGCGCTGCCGGCGATCGGGTGGGCCCGGTAGCGCCCGGTGCGGGAGATGAGCTGGCCCGAGACGACGGAGGCCCCGACGATGCCGCCCATCATGGGGAGCATCAGCAGCCCGGACTCGGTGGCGGTGGCGCCGTCGACCATCTGGAGGAAGGTCGGCAGATAGCTGGCCGCGCCGAACAGCGCCACGCCGACGACCGCGCCGACCAGGGCGGTCACGTTGAAGATCGAGTCCCGGAACAGCCGCAGCGGGATGATCGGTTCGGGGGCACGGCGCTCGACGAGGAGGAAGAGCAGAGTCGTTCCGGCAGCTCCGGCGCCCAGCCCCAGGATGGTGCCCGAGCCCCACGCGTACTCCGTACCGCCCCAGCTGGTCAGCAGCACGAGGCAGGTGGAGGCGGCGGCGAGGAGGGCGGCGCCGAGGACGTCGAGCCGGGGGCGCACGGTGGGCCTGGGGAGCTTGAGGACCACGGCGATCACGGCGAGGGTGACCAGGCCGAACGGCACGTTGATGTAGAAGCACCAGCGCCAGGAGGCGTGGTCGGTGAAGAAGCCGCCGAGCAGCGGGCCGGCCACCGAGGCGAGGCCGAAGGCGGCACCGATGAGGCCCATGAAGCGGCCGCGCTCGCGGGGCGGTACCACGTCCGCGATGATCGCCTGCACACCGATCATCAGCCCGCCGCCGCCGATGCCCTGGATGGCCCGGAAGGCGATCAGCTGGTCCATCGTGCGGGACCAGCCGGCCAGTGCGGAGCCGACGACGAAGACGATGATGGCGAACTGGAAGACGCTCTTGCGCCCGAAGAGGTCACCGAGCTTGCCGTAGATCGGGAGACCGATCGTCGAGGCGAGCAGATAGGCGGTCACCGCCCAGGACATCTTCTCCAGGCCGTGCAGCTCGCCGACGATCTTCGGGAGCGCCGTGGCCACGATCATCTGGTCGAGGGCCGCGAGCAGGAGCGTGAGCATCAGCCCGACGAAGATCAGCCGGACGCGGCGTGGGTCCGTCGCGGTCCCGCCCTCCGGGTCGCCCGCGACCGCCTCCTTCGCGGCGGGCGGCGGCGGGGGCGGGGCGGTCGCGGGCGCCGACTCGGTGCCCCCCGGCCCGCCCGGCTCGTCGTCCAACAGTGTGATGCCACCCACCACGTGCCGCTCCCCTCGTCGCGCTGCCGCACATTTCTCGCATCGAGCGACAAGAGAGGGCAAACGCGACGGGGAGCGCTGACGGCGCACTCAGGGGGCGTATCCCCCGGTCGGAGGCACTACGGCGCACAACGGGCCGACCGCAAAGACCACCCGAACCGGTGAGGCCGGAGGGAGCGGACGGACAGTCAGTTCTCGACCTCGGCGGCGAGGTTCTGCAGCAGCTCGTCGTAGATACGGGCGAGGCCCTTGGGTGCGAAGGTCTTCTCGAAGAAGCCGCCGATGCCTCCGGCGCCGTTCCACACGGTCGTGACGACGGCCTTGGAGCGGCCCTCGCCGGCGGGGGTGACGATCCAGGTCGTGACCATCGAGGAGTTGCGGTCCTTCTCCACGAGCTGCCCGTCGGTCGGCTCGGTGACCTCCAGGAGGCAGTCGCGCACCCGCTTGCTGGTGGCCTGGAGCTTCCAGTGGACGAGGGTGCCCTCGCCGTCGCCGCCCTCACGCACCTCGTACTCGCTGAAGTGGGCGGGCAGCACCTTGCCCCGGACGTCCTTGTAGTCGGCCAGCGCGTCGAACACCGTCTCCGCGTCCGCCGCGATGATCCGCTCCGTCGTGGCTTCGACCTGCGCCATGGCTGTTCCTCCAGCACTCGGTTGTTCGGGGTGTGCTGAGCCAACCACCTCGGGGGTCCGGCTCAAAATCCGGTCCGGGACGAAGGGGAGAAAACGATCACGGGAACACATGTTTCGTTCTCGGGGAGGACTCCCGCGGTGGACGTCCACGCTCCGGGACGACCAAGGGCTGTCCGCGCGGTTCGCGGAGCGGCCGGGCCGCCGCATCCGCCCGGGGGCCGGCGGCGAGGGCAAACGGGTCATCTCTCACCGCAACGGGTCCTCCCGGCTCCGATTGCGGGGAACATGCGGCGGGGGCTGCGTCCCGCGCAGCCGTGTTCCCCCATCTCGGGAGGCCATATGACGAACCGTTCAGTCATGCTGTTCGCCGTCGGAGCGACGGTCGCCGGTCTGGTGACCGCCGTGCCGGCCACGGCGGACACCGGAAAGCCGCGCGCGGCACCGATCGCCTGGAAGGACTGCGGGACGAAGTCGTCCCCGACGCTCCAGTGCGCGACGGTGCGCTCCCCGCTCGACCACGACGACCCGTCGGGCCGCGAGGTCACCCTCGCGCTGACGCGGGTGCCGCACACCTCGAAGACCTTCCAGGGCCCGCTGCTCGTGAACCCGGGCGGCCCCGGCGGCAGCGGCCTGTCGATGGCCGGTTTCGTCGCCGCCTCGCTGCCGGAGGCGGTCGCCGCCCAGTACGACGTGATCGGGTTCGACCCGCGCGGCGTCGGCAGGAGCCGGCCCGCCCTGGACTGCCTGCCGGGGTACTTCGACCCGGTCCGGCCCGATCCGGTCCCGCAGTCCCTCGGAGGCGAGCGGATCAACCGCAACCGCGCCCGCGACTTCGCGGCCGCCTGCGGCGAGAAGTACCCGGACCTGCTCCCGTACATGGACACGGTGAGCGCGGCCAAGGACCTGGACGTGATCCGGCGCGCGACCGGGGCGCGGCAGCTCAACTACCTCGGGTACTCCTACGGCACGTACCTCGGCGCGGTGTACGCGAAGCTGTTCCCGGAGCGCGTCCGGCGCCTGGTCCTCGACTCGAACGTCGACCCGGACGGGGTCTGGTACGACGACAACCTCGCCCAGGACTACGCCTTCGACACCCGGCACAAGGCGTTCGCCGCCTGGGTCGCCGCCTACGACGCCACCTACCACCTGGGCAGCGACCCGGCGGAGGTCGAGGCCGCCTGGTACCGGATGCGGGACGCGGTGAAGAAGCGTCCGGCGGGCAAGAAGGTCGGCGCGGGCGAACTGGACGACACCTTCCTGCCGGGCGGCTACTACAACGGCTACTGGCCGGCGCTGGCCGAGGCGTTCGCCGCCTACGTCAACGACGAAAACGAGAAGCCGCTCGTCGCGGCGTTCGAACGGTTCGGCGCGGTGGACGCGGACGGCGACAACGGCTACTCGGTCTACACGGCCGTGCAGTGCCGGGACGCCTCCTGGCCGCGCGACTGGAACGTCTGGCGCACCGACACCTGGCGGGTGCACGCGAAGGCGCCGTTCATGGCCTGGGGCAACACCTGGTACAACGCCCCGTGTGCCGACTGGCCGGTGGAGCCGCTGAACCCGGTGCGGGTCTCCAACCACAAGCTGCCGCCGGCGCTCCTCTTCCAGGCGACGGACGACGCGGCCACCCCGTACGAGGGCGGTGTCACCCTGCACCGCAAGCTGCGCGGCTCCCGCCTGGTCGTCGAGCAGGGCGGCGGCAACCACGGCGTCACCCTGAGCGGCAACGCCTGCCTGGACCGCTATCTGGTGGACTACCTCGCCGAGGGCACCGTGCCCCGCGCCGGCCGGGGCGACGTGGACGCGGTCTGCGCGAAGACCCCGGACCCGGAGCCGGAGACCGCCAAGTCGGCGCGGCCGGCGGCCCGTCCGGACGGCGACCGGGGCAGCGTGCTGCACGGGCTGCTGGGGTTCCGGGGCTGACGGAGCGGCCCGGTCTCGAGGGGCGCGCGCGGAACGACCGCGTGGCGCCCCTCCCCTCATCCCCCCGGCAGCCGCCCGAGCGCCTGCCGGGCCGCGTCCGCCAGCCGGGGGCTCGGCAGCGCGGCCTCCAGCACCGGGCGGGCGCGGGCGTCGCCGAGGGTGCCCAGGCCCTCGACGCAGGCGAGCGCGACGCGCCAGTGCGGTTCGTCCGGCCCGAGCAGCCGGGACAGGGTGGCGACCAGGGCGGGCACGGACTCCGGGGCGCGCAGGGTGGTGAGCAGGCGGACCGGGTGCAGGGCGTAGGCGGTGCGCAGGGAGTTGGTGGCGAGGGCGGCGGCGGCGCGCGGGGTGCGGGGGTCGGCGAGGCGGGCCAGGGCGTGGGCGGCGCTGACGCAGCGTTCGGGGTCGCGGTGGTTGAGCAGGAGCACCAGGGGCTCGAAGGCGCGGCGGTCTCCGGCGCAGCCCAGCCGGAACGCGGCGATCTCGCGGGCCCAGAGCGGGCGTTCTCGCTCGACCAGCACCCGGGCCAGTTCCTCGTGGTCCTCGGTGGCGAGCAGGGCGTGACAGGGCGCCGACTCCCCCGCCTCCTCGGCCAGTCGGTGCGTCAGCGAGCGCAACTCCTCGTCGTCCATGACCGTCAGCGTAACGGCGGACACGGTGCGTATCGACGGGCTCGGGGAATGTGGCGGGGGCCACAACCGGACGGGGCTGGCGCGCTCGTTACCCGCCGGTTAAGCTCAGGTGAGCGGGATAATCTCCCGTCGGCTCCGGTGGCCTGGTGACGCAGCCACCCGGAGTGTCGTCGGTTCGGCAGCTGTACGAGACGTGGCTCCGGGACAGGGTCCGTCGCTCCTTTCCGGTCCTGTGCGTGGATCACGCCCGGTGGCCGAGCAGCACGACAGGCAGCCCCCGCACGCCGTGCGCCTCGCGCACCCCGTGCGTCCCTCAGTCGTCACTCATCCCTGGAGTCCCGTGATGGACATCCCTCTCTCCACCATCGCCGTCGTCGGCCTCGGCACGATGGGCGCCGGTATCGCCGAGCTCCTGGCCCGGTCCGGTCGCGAGGTCATCGGCATCGACGTCGACGAAGCGGCCGCCCGCCGGGCCGTCGCCTCCCTGGAGGCGTCCACCGCCCGCGCCGTGGAGCGCGAGCGGATCACCGAGGAGGAGCGGCGCGACGTCCTCGCCCGGTTCCGCGCCTTCTCCGATCTCCGGGCGGCCGCCGAGGCGGAGCTGGTCATCGAGGTCGTGCCGGAGTCGTACGAGATCAAGCAGCAGGTCTTCCGGGAGCTCGACGCGATCGTCTCCCCCACGACCATCCTGGCGACCGGCACGAACGCCCTGTCGGTGACCCGGCTGGCCGCCGAGTCGCAGTACCCGGAGCGGGTGCTCGGTCTGCACTTCTTCAACCCGGCGCCGGCGATGAAGCTCGTCGAGGTGGTCTCCTCGGTGCTGACGGCCCCGCCGGCCGTCGCGGCCGTCGTCGAGCTGGCCCGCCGGCTGGGCAAGGAGCCCGTTTCCGTCGGTGACCGTCCCGGGTTCGTGGCCGACGGCCTGCTGTTCGGCTACCTCAACCAGGCCGCGGCGATGTACGAGGCGAACTACGCCACCCGCGAGGACATCGACGCGGCGATGAAGCTGGGCTGCGGTCTGCCGATGGGCCCGCTGGCCCTGCTGGACCTGATCGGCGTCGACACGGCCCGTACGGTCCTGGAGGCGATGTACTCCGCCTCGCACGACCGGCTGCACGCCCCCGCGCCCGTCCTCGGCCAGCTCGCCGCGGCCGGGCTGACCGGGCGCAAGGCGGGCCGGGGCTTCTACACGTACGCCGCGCCGGGCAGCCGGACCGTGGTGCCGGACGCGCTGACGCCCGCCCCGCGCGGCGGGGGGACGGCCGGGCGCACCGTGCGGTCGGTGGGCGTCGCGGGCTCCGGGACGATGGCCTCGGGCATCGCGGAGGTCTTCGCCAAGGCGGGGTACGACGTGGTGCTCGCCGCGCGCGGCCAGGAGAAGGCGGACCTCGCCAGGGCCCGGATCGCGAGGTCGCTGGACCGGTCGGTCACCAAGGGGCGGCTGACCGGGCGGGCCCGGGACGAGGCGCTGGCCAGGATCACCGCGGCGGCCTCGCTGGACGCCTTCGCGGAGGTGGACCTCGCCGTGGAGGCGGTCGCCGAGGACCTGCTGGTCAAGCAGCAGCTGTTCGGCACGCTCGACAAGGTGTGCCGGCCGGGCGCGGTGCTGGCCACGACCACCTCCTCGCTGCCGGTCGTGGCGATCGCCCGGGCCACCGGGCGGCCCGAGGACGTCGTCGGGATGCACTTCTTCAATCCGGCGCCCGCGATGAAGCTCGTCGAGGTCGTCCGTACGGTGCTCACCGCCGACGAGGTGCACGCCACGGTCCACGAGGTGTGCCTGAAGGTGCGCAAGCACCCGGTGGACTGCGGGGACCGGGCCGGGTTCATCGTGAACGCATTGCTGTTCCCGTACCTCAACAACGCGATCAAGATGGTCGAGGAGCACTACGCGTCCCTCGACGACATCGACGCAGCGATGAAGCTGGGCGGCGGCTACCCGATGGGCCCGTTCGAGCTGCTGGACGTGGTCGGCCTCGATGTCTCGCTGGCCATCGAGAAGGTGCTGCACGGCGAGTTCCGCGATCCGGGCCTGGCGCCGGCCCCGCTCCTGGAGCACCTGGTGGCCGCGGGCTGCCTCGGCCGCAAGACGGGGCGCGGTTTCCGCGAGTATGCCCGGCGCTGACGCGGGGGCCGGCTGGGGCGGGCTGCTCGGGCCTCCGGGCGGCCCGCCCCCGCAGGCGCGCTCTCCCGCGCCGATGCAGTACGTTCACACCATGTCCCAGCCCGCCAGGTCCTCCCGTGTGTCCGCCGCGCCCGACGTCCCGGAAAGTGCCGTAGGCACCCGAGCCGCCGCCCAGCGGCTCAAAATGCGCCGCGAGCTGGCCGCCGCGGCGATGGAACTCTTCGCGACGAAGGGGTACGAAGCCACCACGGTCGACGAGATCGCCGGTGCCGCGGGCGTGGCCCGGCGGACCTTCTTCCGGCACTTCCGCTCCAAGGAAGAGGCGATCTTCCCGGACCACGACGACACCCTCGTACGGGCCGAGGCGGTCCTCAACGCCGCCCCGGCGCACGAGCATCCGCTCGACACGGTGTGCCGCGGCATCAAGGAAGTCATGAAGATGTACGCGGCCAAGCCCGCGGTCTCCGTGGCCCGTTACAAGCTGACCCGTGAGGTGCCGACCCTGCGGCAGGCGGAGATCGCCTCGGTGGCCCGCTACGAGCGGCTGTTCACGCGCTATCTGCTGGGCCACTTCGACGAGCGCGACCACCAGCCCGGCAACGACGACCCGCTGCTGGCCGAGGTCGCCGCGTCCGCCGTCGTCACCGCGCACAACCATGTGCTGCGCCGCTGGCTGCGGGCGGACGGGCAGGGCGATGTGGAGGCGCAGCTCGACCAGGCGTTCGCCATCGTGCGCGACACCTTCGGTACGGGGATCGGCGCGGGCCGCACGGCGGGCGCGGAGCCCGCGAAGCCGCCGGCCGCCTCGGTGGAGACCAAGGGCGAGGTGCTGGTCGCGGTGGCGCGTACGGACGCCCCGCTGGACGAAGTGATGCGGACGATCCAGCAGGCGCTCAAGGACCGCTGAGCGGGAATCCGTTTGCCGGGCCGGCCCCCCGGTGCTGAGGTGTGCGGATGAACGATCATGTGACATCCCACCCCGCCCGCCTCCTCGCCCTCTTCGACCGGGTGATGCGCGAGCACGCCCGGCCCGACGGTCCCGGTGCCCGCGTCGAACGCGTGGGGGACGTCGTACGGCAGGTGGGCGCGGCGCACGACTGGCAGGGGGTGCTGTGGTCGTCGCCGGACCTGGACGCCGACCGCGCGGACGCGGCGATCGCGGAGCAGGTGGCGCACTGCGAGCGGACTGGCTGCGAGGAGTTCGAGTGGAAGCTGTACGGGCACGACCGGCCCGGTGACCTGGGCGCGCGGCTGCTGGCGGCGGGCTTCGAGGCCGAGGAGCCGGAGACGCTGCTCGTGGCGCCGGTGGCGGAGCTCGCCACGGCGGTGCGGCTTCCGGAGGGCGTCCGGCTGCGGGAGGTGCGGGACGAGGCCGGCGTGGAGCTGATGGCGCGCGCCCATGAGCGGGCCTTCGGCCGGGACGGGTCACGGCTGCGGCGCCAGGTCCTGGACCGGCTGCGGGAGGACCCGGAGCATTTCGTGGCGCTCGTGGCCATGGCGGGCGACGAGCCGGTCAGCTCGGCCCGCATGGAGCTGTACCCGGGCACGGGGTTCGCGGGGCTGTGGGGCGGCGGCACGGTGGAGGCGTGGCGCGGGCGGGGCGTCTACCGGGCGCTGGTGGCCTTCCGGGCGGGCATGGCGGCGGAGCGCGGCTACCGGTACCTCCAGGTCGACGCGACCGAGGACAGTCGCCCGATCCTGGAGCGGCTCGGCTTCACCGCGCTGACCACCACGACTCCGTACCTCTACCGCCCCGCGCGTCCCTGACCAGACACAAGCGGGCGATTCCGCCCATACCGCCGTCCGTGTTGCTCATGCGTAGCAGTCGGCTGACAATTGAGGGAAATTACTGGCACCGAGTGCCTTGTCAGCTGTCACACAGTGCCATACGTTGAAGGCATCCGGGCGGCCGGCGTGCTGGGATCTCACGTACGCCGGCTGTCCCCGCAAGCCACGTGCCTGCGCGCCCGGGCGCCTGCGTCACCAGGCAACCCTTCCGCTCCACAGAGCAAGCAGCCGAGCACCTCCCCGCCGAACCGACGGCACACCTCCAGACCCGCCCCCTGTTCCCAGGGACCCCTCAGCGTTCCCCCAACGCTTCCCCGAGCTCTCGGCTTCGCTCGAGCAGGGGAGACCCCATTCGCCGGAGGTACCCGTGAAGGAAATCCTGGACGCGATCCAGTCCCAGACAGAAGCGAAGAGCGGCTCCGCCGCGGTCACCGCCGCGGACTTCGCGGCACTGCCCGTCCCCGAGTCGTACCGCGCGGTCACCGTGCACAAGGACGAGGCGGAGATGTTCGCCGGGGTGGACAGCCGTGACAAGGACCCGCGCAAGTCCCTCCACGTGGAGGACGTGCCGGTTCCGGAACTCGGCCCGGGCGAGGCCCTGGTCGCGGTCATGGCCAGCTCGGTGAACTACAACTCCGTCTGGACCTCCATCTTCGAGCCGGTCTCCACCTTCGGCTTCCTGGAGCGGTACGGCAGGGTCAGCGAGCTCACCAGGCGCCACGACCTGCCGTACCACGTCATCGGCTCCGACCTGGCGGGCGTCGTCCTGCGCACCGGCCCGGGCGTCAACGCCTGGAAGCCCGGTGACGAGGTCGTCGCGCACTGCCTGTCGGTCGAACTGGAGTCCTCGGACGGCCACAACGACACGATGCTCGACCCGGAGCAGCGCATCTGGGGCTTCGAGACCAACTTCGGCGGCCTGGCAGAGCTCGCACTTGTCAAGTCGAACCAGCTGATGCCGAAGCCCGGCCACCTCAGCTGGGAGGAGGCCGCGGCTCCCGGGCTCGTCAACTCCACCGCGTACCGCCAGCTCGTCTCGCGCAACGGCGCCGGCATGAAGCAGGGCGACAACGTGCTGATCTGGGGCGCCAGCGGCGGCCTCGGCTCGTACGCCACGCAGTTCGCGCTGGCCGGCGGCGCCAACCCGATCTGCGTCGTCTCCAGCGAGCAGAAGGCGGAGATCTGCCGGCGGATGGGCGCCGAGGCGATCATCGACCGCAGCGCCGAGGGCTACGCGTTCTGGAAGGACGAGCACAACCAGGACCCGCGTGAGTGGAAGCGGTTCGGCAAGCGCATCCGCGAGCTGACCGGCGGCGAGGACGTGGACATCGTCTTCGAGCACCCGGGCCGCGAGACGTTCGGCGCGAGCGTCTACGTGACCCGCAAGGGCGGCACGATCGTCACCTGCGCCTCGACCTCGGGCTACCACCACGAGTACGACAACCGCTACCTGTGGATGTCGCTCAAGCGCATCATCGGCTCCCACTTCGCCAACTACCGCGAGGCGTGGGAGGCCAACCGCCTGATCGCCAAGGGCAGGATCCACCCGACGCTCTCCAAGGTCTACTCGCTGGAGGACACCGGCCAGGCCGCCCACGACGTGCACCGCAACGTCCACCAGGGCAAGGTCGGCGTGCTGGCGCTGGCCCCGCGCGAGGGCATGGGCGTGCGCGACGAGGAGATGCGCGCCGAGCACATCGACGCCATCAACCGCTTCCGGGACGTCTGACATGAGTGGCCGTCAGAAGGACCGCCCCTGGCTCATGCGGACGTACGCGGGCCATTCCACGGCCGAGGCGTCCAACGAGCTCTACCGGTGCAACCTCGCCAAGGGCCAGACGGGTCTGTCGGTCGCCTTCGACCTGCCGACCCAGACGGGGTACGACCCCGATCACGTCCTGGCCCGCGGCGAGGTGGGCCGGGTCGGTGTGCCCGTGTCGCACCTCGGTGACATGCGCCGGCTGTTCCAGGACATCCCCCTGGAGCGGATGAACACCTCGATGACGATCAACGCCACCGCGATGTGGCTGCTGGCGCTCTACCAGGTCGTCGCGGAGGAGCAGGGCGCCGACCCGGGCCTGCTCCAGGGCACCACGCAGAACGACATCGTCAAGGAGTACCTGTCGCGCGGGACGCACGTCTTCCCGCCCGGGCCCTCGCTGCGGCTGACCACCGACATGATCACGTACACGGTCAACCGCATCCCCCGGTGGAACCCGATCAACATCTGCAGCTACCACCTCCAGGAGGCGGGGGCCACCCCGGTCCAGGAGATCGCGTACGCGATGTCGACGGCCATCGCCGTCCTCGACGCCGTACGCGCCTCCGGGCAGGTGCCCGAGGAGAGGTTCGGGGCCGTCGTCGCGCGGATCTCGTTCTTCGTGAACGCGGGCGTCCGCTTCATCGAGGAGATGTGCAAGATGCGCGCCTTCGGCCGTATCTGGGACCGGGTCACCCGCGAGCGCTACGGCATCACCGACGCCAAGCAGCGCCGGTTCCGCTACGGCGTCCAGGTCAACTCGCTCGGCCTGACCGAGGCGCAGCCGGAGAACAACGTCCAGCGCATCGTGCTGGAGATGCTGGCCGTGACCCTCTCCAAGGACGCCCGCGCCCGCGCCGTGCAGCTGCCCGCCTGGAACGAGGCGCTGGGGCTGCCCCGGCCCTGGGACCAGCAGTGGTCGCTGCGCATCCAGCAGGTCCTGGCGCACGAGAGCGACCTGCTGGAGTACGAGGACATCTTCGCCGGTTCGCACGTCATCGAGGCCAAGGTCGACGAGCTGGTCGCCGAATCGCTGGCCGAGATGGACCGGATCGAGCGGATGGGCGGCGCCATGGCGGCCGTCGAGTCCGGCTACCTCAAGTCCGAGCTGGTCTCCTCGCACGCCGAGCGGCGGGCCCGGATCGAGGCCGGCGACGAGAAGATCATCGGTGTCAACGTCTACGAGACGACCGAGCCCAACCCGCTCACCGCCGACCTCGACGGCGCGATCATGACGGTCGACCCGGCCAACGAGGCGAAGGTCGTCGCCGCGCTCCACGAGTGGCGCGACAACCGTGACGAGGCCCGGGCCACCGAGGCGCTGGCCGCGCTGAAGAAGGCCGCCGCCGGCACCGGGAACCTGATGGAGGCGACCGTCGAGTGCGCCCGCGCCGGGGTCACCACCGGTGAGTGGTCCTGGGCACTGCGCGACGTCTTCGGCGAGTTCCGGGCACCGACCGGGGTGTCGTCCGCCCCGGTCGCGGTCACCGCCGAGGAGGGCTCGCCGCTCGCCCTCGTACGCGAGAAGACCGCGCGGACCGCCGGGGACCTGGGTGTCGGGCGGCTGCGGCTGCTGGTCGGCAAGCCCGGCCTCGACGGGCACTCCAACGGCGCCGAGCAGATCGCGGTGCGGGCCAGGGACGCCGGCTTCGAGGTCGTCTACCAGGGCATCCGCCTCACGCCCGAGCAGATCGTCTCGGCGGCCGTCGCCGAGGACGTGCACTGCGTGGGCCTGTCCGTCCTGTCCGGCTCGCATGCCGAGCTGGTGCCGGACGTGCTGAACCGGCTGCGGCGCGCCGGGGCCGGCGAGATCCCGGTCATCGCCGGCGGCATCATTCCCCCGGCCGACGCCGAGGCCCTGATCAGGTCGGGTGTCGCCGCCGTGTTCACCCCGAAGGACTTCGGCATCACGGAGATCATCGGCCGTATCGTCGACGAGATCCGGAAAGCGAACAAGCTCGACCCTCTGGAGGTCCCCGCATGACCACGCCCGTCAACCGCCTGCGCCCGCGCCGCTCCTGTCTCGCGGTACCGGGAAGCAATCCCCGGTTCCTGGAGAAGGCCCAGGGCCTCCCGGCCGACCAGGTCTTCCTGGACCTGGAGGACGCCTGCGCGCCGCTCGCCAAGGAGGGCGCCCGGCACCACATCGTCGACGCGCTGAACAACGGCGACTGGACGGGCAAGACCCGGGTGGTCCGCGTCAACGACTGGACGACGCACTGGACGTACCGCGACGTCATCACGGTCGTCGAGGGCGCCGGGCCGAACCTGGACTGCATCATGCTGCCGAAGGTCCAGGACGCCCAGCAGGTCGTCGCGCTGGACCTGCTGCTGACCCAGATCGAGAAGACGATGGGCTTCGAGGTCGGGCGGATCGGCATCGAGGCGCAGATCGAGAACGCCAAGGGCCTCGTCAACATCGACGAGATCGGCGGTGCCTCGCCCCGCCTGGAGACGCTGATCTTCGGTCCGGCCGACTTCATGGCGTCGATCAACATGAAGACCCTGGTCGTCGGCCAGCAGCCGCCCGGCTACCCGGCGGACGCCTACCACTACATCCTGATGCGCATCCTGATGGCGGCCCGCACCCACGACCTCCAGGCGATCGACGGTCCCTTCCTGCAGATCCGCGACGTGGACGCCTACCGCGAGGTCGCGGGCCGTGCGGCGGCTCTCGGCTTCGACGGCAAGTGGGTGCTGCACCCCGGCCAGGTCGAGGCGGCGAACGAGGTGTTCTCGCCCTCGCAGGAGGACTACGACCACGCCGAGCTGATCCTGGACGCCTACGACTGGTGCACCTCCGAGGAGGGCGGCAAGAAGGGCTCGGCGATGCTCGGCGACGAGATGATCGACGAGGCCAGCCGCAAGATGGCCCTGGTCGTCGCGGGCAAGGGCCGGGCGGCCGGCATGCAGCGCACCTCCAAGTTCGAAGCCCCGGAGGCCTGATATGCAGTTCGGACGCACTTACGAGGAATTCGAGGTCGGTGCGGTCTACAAGCACTGGCCCGGAAAGACCGTCACCGAATACGACGACCACCTCTTCTGCCTGCTGACCATGAATCATCACCCGCTGCACATGGACAGCAACTATGCGGAGAGGACCACCGATTTCGGCAGGAACGTCGTCGTCGGCAACTACATCTACTCGCTGCTGCTCGGCATGTCGGTGCCGGACGTCTCCGGAAAGGCCATCGCCAACCTGGAGATCGAGTCGCTGAAGCACGTGGCACCGACCTTCCACGGCGACACGCTCTACGGCGAGACGACGGTTCTGGACAAGACGCCGTCGAAGTCCAGGAACGACCGCGGAATCGTCTATGTGGAGACCAGGGGCTACAAGCAGGACGGCACGCTGGTCTGCGTGTTCCGCCGCAAGGTCATGGTTCCCACCGAGACGTACATCAAGGAGCGGGGCGGGGAACAGCCCGGCCGCCCGGAGCCCGACCAGCCTTCGCAGAAGAACGTGGAGAAGCAGCCATGACGCGACTCGCCCGGACGGCCGGACTCACCGAGGTCCAGCAGGAGATCCTCTCGACGGTCAGGGATTTCGTCGACAAGGAGATCATTCCGGTCGCGACGCGGCTGGAGCACCGTGACGAGTACCCCACCGAGATCGTCGAGGGGCTGAAGGAACTCGGCCTGTTCGGTCTGATGATCCCCGAGGAGTACGGCGGTCTGGGCGAGTCGCTGCTCACGTACGCGCTGTGCGTGGAGGAGATCGCCCGGGGCTGGATGAGCGTGTCGGGCATCATCAACACGCATTTCATCGTGGCGTACATGCTCAAGCAGCACGGCACCCAGGAGCAGAAGGACACCTTCCTGCCGCGGATGGCGCTGGGCGAGGTGCGGGGCGCGTTCTCGATGTCCGAGCCGGCGCTGGGCTCGGACGTATCGGCGATCAGCTCCAAGGGCGTGCGGGACGGCGAGGAGTACGTCCTGAACGGCCAGAAGATGTGGCTGACGAACGGCGGTACGTCCTCGCTCGTCGCCGTGCTGTGCCGGAGTGACGAAGGACACCCCGAGGGCACGGCCCCGCACAAGTCGATGACGACGTTCCTGGTGGAGAAGGAACCGGGCTTCGGCGAGGTCCGTCCGGGGCTCACCATTCCCGGCAAGATCGACAAGATGGGCTACAAGGGGGTCGATACCACCGAGCTCATCATGGACGGACTGCGAATTCCGGCCAATCGCGTACTCGGCGGCACGACCGGCCGGGGGTTTTACCAAATGATGGACGGAGTGGAGGTCGGCCGGGTAAATGTCGCGGCCCGTGGTTGCGGTGTCGCACAGCGTGCCTTTGAACTGGGCGTTTCCTACGCACAGCAGCGCCAGACCTTCGGAAAGCCCATCGCCCAGCACCAGGCGATCCAGTTCAAGCTGGCCGAAATGGCCACCAAGGTCGAGGCCGCCCATGCGATGATGGTAAACGCAGCTCGCAAAAAGGACTCCGGGGAGCGAAACGACCTGGAGGCAGGGATGGCGAAGTACCTCGCCTCCGAGTACTGCAAGGAAGTCGTCGAGGACGCCTTCCGTATCCACGGCGGTTACGGCTTCTCCAAGGAGTACGAGATCGAGCGCCTCTACCGCGAGGCCCCGATGCTGCTGATCGGTGAAGGTACCGCCGAGATCCAGAAAATGATCATCGGGCGCCGACTCCTTGAGGAGTACCGTTTCCAGGGTTGATTGTCCCTTTCGCGGCGATATAACCGCGAAGAAGATCACACCCTGTCATCCTCAACCGGTGCCTTCCAGACGTCCGACTCGGCTGCTGGCTTGCCCAGTTGCGGCCAGCAACCGATAACATCGCCGGAAAAGCCGCCGTCCCCCGTTGCCAGCGCGGCCTCATCCGCTACGAAGGTCATCCATGCCCGACAGCCATACTTCTGCCTCCCGCGGCCGGGTCCGCATCGCACGCGGAGCTTCGCCGTGGCTCCTTCCGACCGTCGCCACCGCCGCCCTCAGCCTGACCCGCGCCCGCCGGTCCGGGCGCTGGGCGGCCGTGGCCGTGCCCACCACCGCGCTCGCGGCGGGCATGCTCTGGTTCTTCCGGGACCCGGAGCGCGAGATCACCGGGGGGCGCGTCATCTCGCCGGCCGACGGCGTGGTGCAGAGCATCATGCCGTGGAAGGACGGGCGCACCCGCGTCGCGATCTTCATGAGCCCGCTGAACGTCCACGTCAACCGCGCGCCGCTGGCCGGCACGGTGACGTCGGTGGAGCACGTGCCCGGTGGCTTCGTTCCCGCCTTCAACAAGGAGAGCGAGAACAACGAGCGCGTCGTCTGGCACTTCGACACCGAGCTGGGTGACATCGAGATGGTGCAGATCGCCGGCGCGGTCGCCCGGCGCATCGTCCCCTACATCCCGCAGGGCACGAAGGTGGAGCAGGGTGAGCGCATCGGGCTGATCCGCTTCGGCTCCCGCGTCGACATCTACCTCCCGGAAGGTGTGGACGTCGCGGTCGAGGTCGGCCAGGCCACCACCGCGGGGGTGACTCGCATTGACCGTGATTGATCCCGACACCCAGGCCGGCTGGGTCCCCGAGGCCGAGGCGGAGGACGACGCCGAGGACATGCCGCTCTCGCTGCGGCTGTCGATAGCGGACACCCTCACCCTCGGTAACGCCACGTGCGGGTTCATGGCGGTGTACTTCACCACCACGGGCATCCTCATCCCGCACCTCACGGGCAGTGACGAGAGCGGCATGGCGCGGCACTCCGCCGCCACCGCCGTGATCCTCATGCTCATGGCAGCGGTCTTCGACCTGTTCGACGGACTCGTGGCGCGCAAGCTGCGTTCCTCGCCGATGGGCGCCGAGCTGGACAACCTCTCGGACCTGATCAGCTTCGGGCTCGCCCCGGCGTACTTCGTCCTCGTGTACGGCATGGTCGCGGACGACGCACACCAGCGGGTCTCGGCGCTCGCGGCGATCGTGGTGCTGCTGGCGGTGGTGCTCAGGCTTGCGAGATTCTCCTGCGTCACCCTGAAGGACGGCATGTTCCAGGGCATGCCGAGCCCCTTCGGAGCGCTCACGGTCATCTCGATCGTGCTCCTGGAGCTGCCCTTCGTACCGACGCTGCTCGCGATCATCGGAGTGGCGTGGCTGATGGTCAGCCGGGTCGAGTACCCGAAGCCGCGGGGCGTCCTCGCGGTGGCGATGCTCGGCTGGATCGTGGCGGCCATGGGGCTCCTGGCGGCGTGGGCCCTGGACGCCCCCGGCGGCCAGCTGCTCCTGCAGACCGGCTGTGCGCTCCAGGTGGTCCTGGGCGCGGTCATCCCGCTCTTCGCGACCGCCCGCCGGGTGAACACCTTCCGCGGCAACCGGCGCGAGGCGCGTGCGGCGCAGCTGCCGTAGCGGGCCGTACGAACGACACGAGGGCCCGGATGCCTCAAGGCATCCGGGCCCTCGTGCGTTCCCGGGCGCCTCCTTCCCGGGCCAATCCCCGCACAGCGCACATTCTTCCCCTCCTCGCGTCATTTATTTGAGCATGGAAGACGAATTCTTGCGCAGCGCCGTGGACTTCCTTGCGTCGGTGCTCCTAGCCTGTGGGACGTCCGAAGAGCCCCCACGAGCCGCAAGGACGACTTCGACGTGACTTCCCCACCCCGGCACCCCCTGCTCAGGCGGTCCCTATCCGCCTCCCTCTCGCTGGCACTCGCCGCGTTCGGCACCGCCGCCGCCGTGGTCATCTCCAGCGCGCCGGCCGCTCAGGCGGCCGGTGTCCCCGCCCCCTCGCCGCTCGCCGTTCCCGGCCGCGGCGCGACCGTCCCGTTCAAGGAACAGGAGGCCGAGTACGCGGCCACCAACGGCACCCTGATCGGCCCGAACCGCCTCTACGGCACGCTGCCCTCCGAGGCGTCGGGCCGGCAGGCGGTGACCCTGGACGCGGTCGGCGAGTACGTGGAGTTCACGCTCACCGCCCCCGCCGACGCGATGTCCTTCCGGTACTCGCTGCCGGACAACGCCGCCGGGACGGGCCGGGACGCCTCGATCGACGTACGCGTCGGCGGGGCCTCGCCCAAGGCGGTGCCGGTCACCTCCCGGTACGGCTGGTACTACGGCGGCTACCCGTTCAACAACAACCCGGGCGACACCAACCCGCACCACTTCTACGACGAGGCCCGGACCATGTTCGGGTCCACCCTGCCGGCCGGCACGAAGGTCCGGCTCCAGGTCTCGTCGACGGCGGACTCGCCGTCGTTCACCATCGACCTGGCGGACTTCGAGCAGGTGGGCGCGCCCCTCGCCAAGCCCTCCGGCGCGCTCGACGTCGTCGCCGACTTCGGGGCCGACCCGACCGGGGCCGCCGACTCGACCGCCAGGATCCAGGCGGCCGTGGACGCGGGCCGGACGCAGGGCAAGGAGGTGTACATCCCGCGGGGCACCTTCCAGGTCCGCGACCACATCGTCGTGGACAAGGTGACCCTGCGCGGCGCCGGACCCTGGTACTCCGTGCTGACCGGGCGCGACCCGTCCGACCGGAGCAAGGCCGTCGGCGTCTACGGCAAGTACGCCGGGAACGGCGGCAGCAGCAACGTCACGCTCAAGGACTTCGCCATCATCGGCGACATCCGGGAACGGGTGGACAACGACCAGGTCAACGCCATCGGCGGGGCCATGTCCAACTCGACCGTCGACAACGTCTGGATGCAGCACACCAAGTGCGGTGCCTGGATGGACGGCCCGATGGACAACTTCACGATCAAGAACAGCCGCATCCTGGACCAGACCGCCGACGGCGTGAACTTCCACTACGGCGTCACCAACTCGACGGTCACCAACACCTTCGTCCGCAACACCGGGGACGACGGGCTCGCGATGTGGGCGGAGAACGTCCCGAACGTGAAGAACAAGTTCACGTTCAACACGGTGGTCCTGCCGATCCTCGCCAACAACATCGTCACCTACGGCGGCAAGGACATCACCCTGTCCGACAACGTCATGGCGGACACCATCACCAACGGCGGCGGTCTGCACATCGCCAACCGCTACCCCGGCGTCAACTCCGGTCAGGGAACGGCCGTCTCGGGCACCACCACGGCCGCCCGCAACACCCTGATCCGGACCGGGAACAGCGACTACAACTGGCACTTCGGGGTCGGGGCGATCTGGTTCAGCGGGCTCAACGAACCGATCAACGGCAACATCGACATCTCCGACACGGAGGTCCTGGACAGCTCCTACGCCGCGATCCACCTCATCGAGGGCGCGACCAACGGGCTGCACTTCACCAACGTCAGGATCGACGGCGCGGGCACCTACGCACTCCAGGTCCAGGCGCCCGGCACGGCCACCTTCGACAACGTCACCGCCACCCACATCGCGCAGTCCAACCCGATCCACAACTGCGTCGGCAGCGGCTTCCAAATCACCCGGGGCTCCGGGAACTCCGGCTGGTACGCCGATCCGCCGGCCTGCACCGGCACCTGGCCGGACCCCGTGTGGACCAACGGCGGGGTGCCGGGAGGCGGCAGCGGCCCGACCGACCCCACGGACCCGCCGACCGACCCGACCGACCCGCCGGAGGAGACGGGCAACCTCGCCCAGGGGCGCAACGTCACCGAGTCCGGTCACGCGGACGTGTACGGCGCGTCCAACGCGGTCGACGGCAACGCGAACACCTACTGGGAGAGCGCCAACCACGCCTTCCCGCAGACCATCACCGTGGACCTCGGCGCCGCGAAGCCGGTCAAGCGGCTCGTCCTGAAGCTGCCCCCGTCGGCGGCCTGGGCCACCCGCACGCAGACGCTGAGCGTGTCGGGCAGCACCGACAACAGCACGTACAACTCCCTCAAGGCATCAGCGGGTTACACCTTCGACCCGTCGAGCGGCAACCGGGCGACCGTCACCCTTCCCGGCACGTCGGCCCGCTATCTCCGGCTGACGTTCACCGCCAACACCGGATGGCCGGCCGCGCAGCTCTCCGAACTGGAGGCCTACACCAGCTGACCCGCTCCGCACGGCACCGGCGGGGGGGGGGGGGGGGGCGGGGGGGGGCGCCCGGCCGGCGCCCCGCGCGGG
>NZ_JBEYCF010000008.1:0-178122 GCF_040632605.1 Streptomyces sp. NPDC019224
GCGTTCGACCGCCCTTCAGCGCACGCCAGCACGATCCTCGACCGCAGCACCAGCGCCTGCGACGCGGTCTGCTTGCGCAACCAACCCCGCAGCACACGGCGTTCGTGATCGGACAACTCCAACGGCAGCGGCTTCGGACCAGGCATAACCCCACCCTATAACCGCAAGCGGACTACCGACTCAGGACATTAGCGACTTAGACAACTCTGGGGCACGGTGCCGCAAGTATCTCGCTGGGAGCCTGGGGCCATGAGCGCTGCAGACCGGGCGTGCGTGAAGTCTCCGTCTGTAGTCTCTCCGGCGGTAGGCTCTGCCAGCTGGCCGTATCAAAGGATCGGCGCAAGTCCGGGTGTCTGTCGCGATGCCGGTCGGGCTTCAAGGAGCAGCTGGCGAACCTGAATTGGGGGCAGACGGCTGTGAATCCATCTCACGAAGCGGTGGGCGCCGGCTTCGTCGACTCGCTGGCGGCGGTAGGCGACGACCGGGGCACCGAGCGCACTGGCTCCGGCGACCACGCCGAACGACAGCTTCACCAAATCGAACAGGGTCTTCGCGTCGAGTTCGGCGCCGGTGTCGATCGAGTCGAAGTCGAGCAGCACCACCAAGCCGTAGAAGAGGCCCGTTGGCGACCATGATCACCGCGACGAAGGCCAGGGTCAGAGCTCGGCTGGCCTTCCACAACCGCAGCTCCTGATCATGCATGAGATGCCCACGCTGGCGATTCGCTGGCATACCGAAAAGGACACGGCGCCCGACCCGATGGTTGCAGCCCGCCCATCGATTGCGGCCTGCGGGGACCATCTTTCGGCCCCGGGCTCGCCTTGAAAGGCCCACGTCACAGGTCTACAAAACAACTTTGCCGGGGCCCTGGATTCCTCGGGGGCGTGACCGGACCTCTCCAGGTACTCGTGATCACCAAGAGGCTGGTGGCGAGGTGCGAGTGACGACGCCGGGAAGTCGCCCGCTCTCAATCTCGTGCCGCGGTAGCGAGAGTCCGAAGTGATCTCCAATGACCTTCAGCACTCGGCGCTTCTCCTCGCTGGTTGGCAACTCCTCGTCGGCACCGAGTAGGTCGTCCATGGAGTCCTCCGGAGGGATGACCCCGGCCACCTCCAGCGCCGGACGCAGGAGGTCGGGCTGTGCTCCGGCAGGGTCATAGCCGGCACCCAACTCGAAGTGCAGCTGAACGTCCCCGTCGGCCAGGTACCGGAAGATGGAGGGCGGGTCATCTGGTCGCGGGTCGAAGATAAGGACCTCGGTGCCACGAGACACGGCCGGATCCAGGGCCCATCCTTCGCTCCCCCCGCTCTCCACGATGAACGACCAGTCGCCGCTTCGGCCAAGACGGCCAACGCAGTAGATGTGCGCGAGGTCGACCATGGCTGACGCTTCCGCGACGGTCATGGCGGGGGCGGCCTGGACGAGTTCGTGGTCAGCCATACGTTCGGCGAGCGCCTCTGGGCTCAGGCCCCGGGCGCAGGTGATGTACAGCTCGGTGGCGCTCACGTTCGCTCCGCGCCAGGCTGCTGCAATCCATGCGAGGCCGTCGTCGGGCATGGTTGTTACCTCTTTCTCTTGCAAGGCGGGGCTGGTGGGGCACGGCGTGAAGCGGTGCCGTGCCCCACCAGCGGTCAGTAGCCTGTCACGCCTTGGGTACGGTGCAGGTCACGGTCGTCTTGGATGCATCGCAGTGCGCGAACTGGGGGAAGTCCACCCAGTACGGGTCCTTGTCCAACAGCCGGTACTTGCCCGAGAAGCCTCCGCTGAAAGCTCCGCCCATCGAGGTGGAGTTGATCCATCCCGACATGGCTGAGCGGCCGCACTTCTCCGTCCATGAGGGCGCGGCCTGGCGGACGTCGTCGTACAGGTGCCATTGGCCCTGCGCGACTCGGGTGGCATAGGTCTGCACGCAGTCGTTGCCGGTATCGACTTCGTTCGTGCCACCGGGCATGCCGCCGGAGTTGTAGGTGGAGGCGTAAGCGAACTCGTCACATGATGCCTTGTCGGTCGACTGAATCTCCGGAACGGTGGTGGCGTCCGGGTTGCCGTAGGTTGCCGCCCATCCGTCGGGGCAGATCACCTTCCGGTTGGCGTCCGGGTCGCGGCCAGGTGCGTTCTTGTCCGCGGACGGGAGGAAGAACAGGGGCTTATTGGCTTTCTTGCTCCCCGGGTGGGTGGGAAGCTTGGACTGGATCAACCATGCGTGTGCCACTGCCGGCGGCGTCTTGTCAAAGTTCATCACCCACGTCGGAATGTACTTGTAGAAGGCGCATCCCGGAGTGGAGGACGAAATCTTGTCGCAGCGGATCTGCGCGCCATCAGCTTGCCACCGAGTGGCAGACGCGTTCGCCACGGGCGAGTAGGCGCTAATCTTCGTCGACAGGTCCAGCGTGTCTGCGCTGTTCGCGGCGCTCCAGGTGTGGTCGATCTTCCCGATCGCCGTGTGCGAGAACGGATCGGCAGCCGACCACTCCAGCGCGCCATCCCAGGATTGTGAACCGTTCGAACACACGTCAGCCATGATGCAATCGAACCGCACGTCCAGTGTCACCGAGACGAATTTCGGGTCGATCTCCACTGGGACGAGGATGAGTTGCTGCGTGAAGGTCGCAGAGGTCCCCGACAACTTCACTTCCTGGCCCAGCACCCATGAGGCGTTCAGAGTCTCGCCTGTGGGCTGTCCGCTCTCATCGACAACAATGCCGACGTACTCGTACGTGAAGGTGGAGATGCATGCCTCATACCGCTTGATGTGCGAATCGGCGTAGGTGTTGCACCAGTCGACCAGATGGGGCAGGTCGGCCGCGGCGCCCGTGGTGAGCGCGTCCCGGGTCTCCTTGCTTCCATCCGGAACCAGCCGTGAACACGGCTGAATCCCCTTCTCCTTGTCCAGTGTGCCGCAGCTCCAATCGGAGTTGGCACTCCGTCCGATCGGTGGCACGGTCGGGTCAACTGAGGCCATAGACGGCTGTGGAATCGTCTGAGGCTCTTGGTAGTCGTCCTCGTTGAGTGTCGGGGCGTCCTTGTTCGGCTCAGGGAGAGCGATGCTCACCGCCCTGCCCCGCGTATGGAACTTCGACCATGATGACCAGTCAGTTTCGTAGAGGGTGCCGTCGAAGGCACTGGTGCGGAAGGCATAGGTGGTGTTCGTCTCGAGGTCGCCGTACGCGAGGGTCACCGACGCCGTTCCGCCCGACGTCACAAAGTTGGACACGAGCACGCCGAATGAGGCGGGTTGGCCGGTGTCAGGGTCGGTGAGTTTGACCTGAGCGTTCGGTGTGCCGTCGGCGTTCGTCGTGTAGACCTCGAAGGTCAGGTCCGCAGTGTCGCCGTCGGCGTCGGTGACAGTGTTGCTCAGTGTGGGTGTGGTGCGATTGACTTGCCACACACCGGCCGAGTCCTTGGTTCCCGGACCGGCCTTCTGGTTCTTTCCGGATACGGGCCTGTTGGCATTGGCTGCCGCAGCCCTGGTGACCGACTCCGGGCCTGCCGCGGGGCGTGACGAGGGCGCATAGTCCCAATTAGGGTTGCTATCGCCGGTGTCGGCTACGGCTATGTTGCCGGACCCCATGAGCAGGATGGCTGCGGCGCCCATTGCAAGCCGCGCAAGGAAGAGTTTCCTTCTGGAAATTCCAGTTCGTATGGACCTACCGGACAAGACGTGTCCTTTCTGGCCCTGGCCACAAATTTGAGGCAGGGTTTGATCGGTCAACTGCGTCGTTCCGGACCTTCCTACGGACCGATTCGACCATCCAGCAAGGGTGTTAAACCGGGGCACACTCCCTTAAGGGGAGTTGATGGATGTGACACCAGACACGGTTGTAGCGGATGCGATCACGAAGCTGTGGGGATGCTGTGAAGGCAGAATTATTTCCTGGTGCAATGTCGCTGTATGTCGCACGAGTTGTGTCTCCAACCCTCAATGGGCGGACGTTTCCCGTGGGGCGCGTATCAGGACCCAATCCTTTGTCTACCTGCGCTGGCCGAGCACTGCTCCCGACCATCCTGAACGACAGGAGGAAAGAGGAGATTCTGGTGCAGCCCAGCCGGATTTGGACTCCTCGCGCACGTCACTTCTCGGTACCTTCTCCGAGGTGAACACACTTCGGAAACTGGCCCCGTTCGCGACAGCCTGTTTGGCTACCCCCTTCCTGGCGTCGTCTCCGGCAGCCGCAGTCGATCGCGACTTCTGCGGGAGGACCGACTCGGGCGCTATTGATCAGAAACTCATGGGGTTCACTCGTCGAGGGTGTAGCGGACGTGCGGGGCTTTGAAGTAGCTGGTGATGATGTGGGGTTGGCGTTGTCGGTGGTGGAAGAGCCTGCGGGTCTCGGAGGCGAGTCCGGTCCGGTTCCTGGCCCGGTGGGTGTGGGGCAGCCTGCGTTTGAGGTCGGCGTTGACGAGCTTGTCCGGATTGAGATCGGGTGAGTACGAGGGCAGGAAGCGCAGTTCGATCTCGTCCTGGTGGTCGGCGAGCCAGGCCCGGACGGTCTTCGAGTGGTGGGCCGAGTGCCGGTCGACGATCAGGTGGTTCCGGTCGAAGTGACCGACGACGCGGGCGAGGAAGCGGCACATGACCGTCACGTCGAACGACTCGGTGAAGACCATGAAGTGCATCCGGCCCTTGGTGCTGAACTCGGACATCGCGTTCACGGAGAACCGGCTCCCGGTGCGGCGAACCACCGGTGTCTCCCCTTCATGCCCCAGGTGCGGCCGGTGACCTGGTCCGAGCGGATCCCGACCTGGTCGGCGAACAGGATCTCGCCCTCATCAGCCTTCGCCCGGGCGTGGATCGCCGGCCAGGTGGCCTCGTGCCACGTCCGGACTGCTTCCGGATCCTGTTCGACGGCCCGTTTGTTGGGCCGCTGGAAGGTCAGTCCTCAGCGCTTGAGGTACTTGCCGACCCTGGGATTGGTGAAGCGGACTCCGTGCAGCTTGAGGATCAGCCGGCCTGTCTGCCCCCGCGTCCACAGCTGGCCTGAAAGCCCTCGACCGGACGGCGTGTGGTCGAGAACGGTCTGCCGCCGCACGGGGCCTGCTCGGTCTCGGACAGAACCTGATGCTCACCCGCGCGCCGGCCCCGCGGCCGGAACGGCAGCGCGTCCCGCCCGCCGTCCTGCCGCCTCGTCCACCAGTTGTTCACGGCCCTGACCGACACCCTGAACAGAGCGGCAACCTCTACCCGGGCCCGGTCCTCCACCAGCGCCGACACCGCCAGCAACCGCACAGCCTCCTGCGTGTCTGGCGACCAAGTCCGCGCATACCTCACCAGATCACTCACACACCATGAAAGAGCCCGAAATTAAAGCATTTTGGGCTAATATGCCTGTTTCGCTTCACCAAGATCGGTCCGACGGTCGGTCCGCGGGGGACATGACGAGGTATCGTCGGGGTTGCCTTAACGGAGTTTGGTGGACACCAACATCTCCAATTCCAACCGGCAGGTTCGTCTGAGCTTCCTGGGCTGACCAAGATCGTTCAGCTGGGTCGTGCCGCCGATTCTCCGTACCATGCGCGCTCGAACGGAGAGAATCTTGCACGGTACGACCCCCACATGTGATCGAACGTTCCTACGGCGGATGCGGTAAATGCCTGCTCGGAGTGCGGCGGCTGTCGCGCGTGAAGCCGGCGACGTCGTCCCCTGAGCGTCAGCGGAGAACGTCCTCGCAGCCGCAGCGTCCGTTGGCACGTACATCATCGGCGGGGCCGACGGCGGGGAGGTCTTGTGGGGCCCCAGACCCCGTGTCCCGCCCGAGGGACTGCAAAACGAAAACGTGGCTCTGTCTCACATTCGGTGGTGACGGATTGTGCACGTTGAGCATGTCCACCTCGCGGAGAGTGCGGCCGGCGTCCTGACCTCGATGTTTCGAGGCGGACGGCATCATGCCGGGTCACCGGGCTTGCCGCGGCGAACTCTCACTACGGGAGACCAAGTGAGCGGCCGGATTCTTGGGAGACCGGCTATGAGGCGCCGATCTGCGGTTTCGTGGCCGATGCACTGCTCGTCGCCTTCATGACCCACCGGCACCACCGAATGTGAGACAGAGCCGCTCTTTTGACAGACCCGCATGTCGCGGAACTGGAGTCCGGCCCTCCCGTGGACCAGGGCCTGCGGGTGACGGCCCGGCCCTCGCGTTGCGCCCGCTCGGATCGCGGCGCAGCGCGAGGGCCGGCTGAGCTCGCCCTACGCGGTGGTCTCCGAGGTCGGCCAGGTCTTGCGGTGGTCCGCCGCCCGGAGGATGAGGTCGGCGTCATCGACCGGGGGATAGATCCACTCGCTGTTGATCTGTCCCTTCAGGCGCTTCGCCTCCTGTCCTGTCGTCTGGACCTCGCGGTTCCAGCCGGAGGTGACCACGGCTCCCGCGGGGCCGAGGTCGAGGCAGGTGACGTAGGGGTCGGGCGCGAAGGGGACGAGGTCCAGGCCCAGCAGGTCTGCCGCGACGTTGCGTCCCGCGAACTTGCCCAGTGGCACCGCGTGTTGGCAGCTCTGCGTGACGCTGTGTCCGGCCTCGGCCTCGGCGGCCGCGGTGTCGCCGGCCGCGAAGACCTCGGGGGCTCCCTTGACCCGCAGGTGGGAGTCGACGACGAGCCGGCCGAGGCGGTCGCGTTCGCCGGGGACGAGGGCCGTGAGAGGGCTCGCGGTCATGCCGGCGGTCCAGATGGTGGTGGCTGTGGGCAGTACCTCACCCGTGGAGAGGGTCACCGAGCGTTCCTCGACGGCTTCCACCGTGGTCCCGAGCCGGTATTCGACCCCCAGGTCCCGCAGAGCCTGCGTGATGTGCGGACGCGGGCCCGGGCCGAGCTCGGGGCCCAGCTCGTCGGCGCGCTCCACGAGGACCACCTTCACCTCGTCACGGTGCTCCGCGGGAGCCAGTTCCCGCAGGCGGCCGACGAGTTCAGTGGCGATCTCCAGACCGGTGAAGCCCGCGCCCACCACCACGGCCGTGAACCGGCCCTCGAGCGAGGGCGTCTCGGGCAGGCGCCGCAGGTGATGGTCGAGCTTGGCGGCGGAGGTCATGGTGTCGATGTCGAAGAGCCACCGCGCCCCGGGCAGGGACGGGCGGACGACCTGGCTGCCGGCGGCCAGCACCAGACGGTCGTAGGAGAGGTCGAACGACTGCGTGTGGCGGCCGATGGCGGTGACCCGGCGCTCCTCGGTGTCGATGCCGGTGACCGTGGCGGCTATGCGCTCGATTCCCACCGGGCCCAGCACGCGATCCAGCGGCACGCGCATGGCCTGCGGGTCGGCTTCGTACAGGCGAGGGCGGATCACCAGGTCGTCGGTGTTGCCGACCAGGGTCACCTTCAGCTCCGCGGGATCGACGCCCTGCTCACGGGCGGTGCGGACCGCGCCCACGGCGCTCCACACACCCGCGAAGCCGCCACCAATAACCAGGATATTTTTCATCCAGATTCACCTTCCAGGGAAACGGGCGCGGAACTCGCCGCGCCCGAAAGTGTCTACTGTCGGTCGAGCCCGAAGGCCGTGCGGACCGTGCGTCCCATGTCCGGGGCGTGAGCGTCGGCCTCCGCCTGTACGTCGGCGAGGGTCTGCTCGGCCAGGGCGTTGCGCCAGGCGAGCTCTGCACGCCCCATCGAGGTCTTCACCGCGCAGTCCGTGGTGAAGCCGCCGACGGAGCGGGCCCCGACGGTGCCGCACTGGCGGATCTCGGCGCAGCGAAAGAGTGTGGATTCGCCCTCGATGGCGTCGACCACCTCCAGCAAGGTGATCGACTCCGCCGGGCGGGCCAGGAGGAACCCGCCGCGGGTGCCCGGAAGCGACTCCAGGAGCCCCGCCTTGACCAGCTGTTGCAACTGCTTGTTGAGGTAGGCGCGCGGCAGGTCGTGTCCGGCTGCCAGGGTGGCCACCGGCACCGGTTCACCGCTGCCCAGCCAGGCAAGGTTCAGCAACGTGTGTACCGCCCACTCGACGCCCCGGCTCATCCGCATAACTGGACACTAACTATCCAGATTGGAGGATGGCAACTCGATGGGGCGGCGTGCTGCGAACCGGGGCACCTTCAGCGGCCTGGTTGTACGTGGACGTACGGACCGGAGCGGTCTACGTCATCCCCGCAGGCCAGGGGTCGGTCCAGGGCGACGTCGTGGCCGGCCCGGGCCGGTTAGGCTCCCGGCCCCCTGGAGAGCGCGACGTCGCCGCGCGAGTCGGCCGCTGCGATCATGATTCTCATCGGTTCTCCTCTGCGCCGGCACCGTCGCCCGCGTGTCGGGCCGCGCTGGCGTGGAGCGCCTCCCGCGTGCAGGCGGCCGGCTCCGGGCGCTGCTGCGAGGGCGGCACGACCGGGGCACCTCGTACTGGGTCGGCCATGACGCAAGCCGCGTTCCCAGGGATGGACCGTGCCGATTGCTGCCGCTCGGCCTGGCCGCGTTCATCGGGCGGCGCGCCCGCTGACCGCGGCCCGTACCAGGGAGCGGCCCGTACCGGGGGGCCCGTCCCGTCGTGCCCCGCTTACGGCGTCGTCATCGTGACCGCAGCCCCAGCCCCAGCCCCAGCCGCAGGCCCAGCCTCCATCGTGCACGCCGTTGCCCGGGAGGGCGCTCACCCCGTCCCCGGTCAGCGCCCCCGGCCTCAGGAGAAGACGACGAGGGCGTAGAGCAGGAACGTCATCAAGTGGGCCGTGCCGTGCACGGCGGTGACCTTCTTGCCGAAGAAGGAGGTGACCGTCAGGAGCAGGGTGACGCCGAGCAGGACGAGGTTCGCGGGTGTCTCGGCGAGGAGGACGGTCTGGCCGGTGAGCAGCCCGATGGTGAGGACGGCTGGGATGGTCAGGCCGACGGTGGAGACCAGAGCGCCGTGGCACAGGTTGCTCACGCGCTGGATCTCCCCCTTGTGGGCGGCACGGATCGTGGTGATCGTCTCGGGCAGGAACACGATCATCGCGATGAGGATGCCCGACAGCGCCACCGGAGCGCCGAGGCGGTCCAGCCCCTCGTCGAGGAGGGTGGCCATGTCGTGGGAGAGCAGCACGATCGGGATGACGGTCAGGACCAGCACCACGGCGCGGGACAGCACCTCGGTGCGGTGCGTCCGCAGGACGTCGAGGACGCCGGGCCGGTCCTGACCCGCCGCGGTGCGGTCGCCGGTGACCTCCTGGAAGTCCTCGCGCTGGGCACCCGTCTGTCGGTAGAGGAAGAAGGCGTACAGCACCAGGGTGGCGAGGAGGATCGGCACGGCCTGGCCCGCCGTGTAGGAGCCGTCGGAACCGATCAGGCCGGGCAGTGCGAACGCCGTCGCGAGCAGGACGACCAGCAGGGACAGGTAGGAGGAGACGCCGGCGCGGTTGGGCTCCAGGCCGCGGTGGCGGGTGCCCGCGACGAGCAGCGCGACGCCGATCACGAGGTTGAGGATGATCATGGACACGGCCATCACCGAATCACGGGCGATCGTCGCGTGTTCCCCCGGTCCGAGCATCACGGCCGCGATCAGGATGACCTCGATCACCACGATCGACAGTGTCAGAACCAGCGTTCCGTACGGGTCTCCCAGCCGGTGGGACAGGCGCTCGGCCTGCGTGACCACCCCGAAGGCGCACGCCACGATCACCAGGACGATCCCGGCGAGCAGGGCGAACAGCGTGGGTGTCGGGAGCGGACCCTCCAGGACGGGGTGTGCGACGAGCAGCGCGCCATAGGCGATCCAGCCCAGTAGGAGCTGCGCCAGGGGCCGGGGGGTCAGCACGGTTCGGATACCAGAGACGACCGACATGGGTCAGGTCTCCCCATCTGCGGGCCGTCCCGGCGCTTGCCTCTCACGTACGGGTCGTCCCGAACGCATCTACCGCACCGGATTCTACAGAATGTGGCAGCGCATGGCGTGGGGATGGCCCGGCCCGTGCGTGTGCCGTGTCACCGCGTGCCGCACCGTGTCACCGCGTGCCGCACCGTGTCGCCGCGTGCCGCGCCGTGCCACCGCGTGCCGCACTGCCCGAGGCCCGGCCGGCCTCTCGGCGTGGGCATCGGGCGGCGTTCACACGGATTCACAGCGGCCGGGGCCGGGCGGGCGCGTGGTGGATCGGCGGACGCGCCGGACCGGTCACTCGGCCCGCAACACCTTCGGCCCTTGTCCCTCGATGCTCTCGACGACCTCCGTGGGCAGGTCGGCGTCGGTCACGACGGTGTCGAGTTCGTCGAGGCGGGCCACGGTGAAGCGTTCGACGCCGCCCCACTTCGTGCTGTCGGCGAGCAGGGCCACCGAGGCGGCGGACCGCATGACGGCCTGCTTCAGCAGCACCTTGTCGGAGCTGTGGCTGCTCACGCCGTGGAGCAGGTCCCAGGCGCCGGTGCTGAGGAAGGCCAGGTCGATGTTGAGCGTGCCGACCGTGCGGGCGGCGATCGGGCCGCTGCTCGAACCGCTGTCGGCGTCCGTCTCCCCGCCGGTGTGAATCGCGTGCACGGACGGCAGGGCCATCAGGCCGAGCGCCGCGTGGAAGTCGTTGGTGACCACGGTCAGGTCCGTGCGGGCGGCGAGGAGCGGGACGACTTCCTGGCAGGTGGTGCCCGCGTCCAGGTAGAGCACCGAGCCGTCCTCGACGAGGCTCAGCGCGGTCCGGGCGACCGACTGCTTGCGGGGCATCTCGAGCGCGGCACGGGACGACCGCTCGCGCGGGGGTGCGCCGCCCGCCCAGTCGGCCAGGCGGACGCCGCCCTGTACCGAGACGACCTGGCCGCTCTGTTCCAGGGCGGCGATGTCGCGGCGGACCGTCATGTGGGAGACGTTCAGGCCGGCCGTCAGTTCGCGGATGCTCAGGACGCCGCCGCTGCCCTGCAGCAGGCGCAGCAGCTCCTGCTGGCGCTGCTCGGGGATCAGAGGTGCCTTGTCGCCGCTCACCGCGTGACTCCCGACGCGACGCCCGGGGCTGTTCCCGCCGAGGCCGCTCCCGGTGCGGCGCCCACGGCCGTTCCCCTCGTGGCCGCGCCCGCGGCGACCCCCACTCGCGATCCCACTCTGTGACCCCGCTCTCACTCACGTGACAGTTTGTGAAAAGACGTTCTACGGTGTTGCGCTATGGGAACAAAGTTTAACGCCCTGGACGCCATCATCCGGCCCGGGGCCCTGCTCATCGTCCGCCTCGACACCGCCGAGGAGGCCCTGGCCGTCTCCGAGGCGGCCATCGAGGGCGGTATCCGCGCGCTGGAGATCACCCTCTCCGTGCCGGGCGCCCTGGACGTCATCGCCGACCTCGCCGACCGCTACCGCGCCGACGGCATCGTCGTCGGTGCCGGCACGGTCCTCGACGCCCAGTCCGCCCACCGCTGCATCTCCGCCGGGGCCAACCTCCTGGTCAGCCCGAACCTCAACGCCGACATGCTGGCGACCGCCAACCGCTACCAGGCGGTCAGCGTCAGCGGCGCCTTCACCCCCACCGAGATCGTCGACTCGATGCAGGCCGGCGCCGACATCGTGAAGCTGTTCCCCGCCGAGTTCGGCGGCCCCGGCTACGTACGCACCATCAAGGCCCCGCTGCCGCAGGCGCCGATCATGCCCGCGGGCGGAGTCACCGCCGACAACGTCAAGGAGTGGTTCGACGCCGGTGTCACGGCCGTGGGCGTCGGCTCCTCCGTCACCAAGGCCGCGCGCGCCGACGGTGACTACCGTCACGTCACGCGGGCGGCCGCCGCCATGCTGGCCGCCATCGCCGAAGCCCGCGCCTGACCCGCGCTTGTCCCTGCCGGACGGAATCGCTGCCGCGCAGGCAGTTCACGTACCGTCTTAGCCGTTCATGGAGCAAAGGAGCTCTTCCATGGCCGAGCAGACCCTCACGCCCCCAGCCTCCCTCGAGCTGGACCAGGACGAGACCGCTCTGCGCACGTCGATCCGGATCCGCTGGGTGCTCGTCGCCCTGCTGGTGATCGGCGGCGTCGTCAACTATCTGGACCGGGCGACGCTCAGCATCGCGAACACCACCATCGCGGACGAGTTCGGCCTGAGCTCGACCGAGATGGGGCTGCTGCTCGCGGCCTTCTCCTGGCCGTACGCGATCGCCAATCTGCCCGCCGGATACCTCGTCGACCGCTTCGGCCCGAAGAAGATGTACGCGTGGGCGGCCGGGCTGTGGTCCCTGGTGTCCATGGTCGGCGCGGCCGCCACCTCCTTCGGCACGCTGTACGCGGCGCGGGTGGCGCTCGGCATCGCCGAGTCGCCGTTCTTCACCGCCGGCCTCAAGGTCAACGAGCGCTGGTTCAACAAGGAAGAGCGCGCGCTGCCGATCTCCATCGTCAACACCGGCTCGCAGATCGCCAACGCCCTCGCCCCGCCGCTGCTCACCGGCCTGATGCTGACCTTCGGCTGGCGCGGCATGTTCCTCGCCATCGGCGCCCTCGGCCTGGTCGTCGTCGCCGTGTGGCTGCGGGTCTACCGCGACCCCACCCTCCGCGAGGAGGCCCTGATCAAGGGCGCCGAGGCCGCGGAGGCGGCGGCCGCCGCGAAGCAGGCGGACCAGCCGCGGGCGGGCTGGGGGCAGATGTTCAAGGAGAAGAACACCTGGTTCATGGTGCTCGGCGCCTTCGGCATCTTCTACACGGTGTGGGTCTACCTGACCTGGCTGCCCAGCTACCTGCAGACCTCCCGCGGCTTCAGCCTCGCCGACACCGGCTGGCTGTCCTCGCTCCCGTACCTGTGCGGCATCGTGGGCGTCCTCGCCGGCGGCTGGCTGTCCAACCGCCTGGTCCGCAAGGGCCGCTCGGCGGTCACCGCGCGCAAGGTGCCCATCGTCGGCGGCGCCGCGCTCGCCGCCCTCGCGGTCCTTCCCGTCGCCTACGTGCACAACACCGGCCTCGCGATGGTTCTGCTCTGCGTCGGCTACTTCGCCGCGCAGGCCCCGATGGGCTGCCTGTGGACGCTGGCCGGTGACATCGCGGAGCGGCACCAGGTGGCCTCGCTCGGCGCGATCCAGAACTTCGGCGGATTCCTCGGCGCCGCGGCCGCGCCCGTCGTCTCCGGCGCGATCCTCGACGCCACCGGGAACAACTACAACCTGGTGTTCCTCGTCGGCGGTGCGCTGCTGATCGTCGGCGGCCTGTCATACCTGCTGGTCGTCAAGGACCACCGTGTGCCCGTCGCCGCCTGACATCCGGACGAGCGTGCCATCCCCCGGACCCTTGGGAGCCAGCCCGTGAACACCCCCCGCGTCTACGTCGTGATCGGCCCCGCCGGGTCCGGCAAATCCAGCGTCGCCCGGCTCCTCGCCGGGCACACCGGAGCCGCCTACCTGGACAAGGACACCGTCTGCACACGCCTGACCGAGGCCCTCCTCGCCCGGGCCGGCACGGACCCGTCCGAGCGGGACCACAACCCGTACTACCAGTCGGTGGTGATGGACCTGGAGTACGCGACCCTCCTGGACCTCGCCGGGGACAACCTCCGCACCGGCCGCCCGGTCGTCCTGGACGCCCCCTTCGGGCGTTACTTCGACACCCCCGACTACCTCGCAGCGGCGGCCGACCGGCACCGCTGGCCCGAGGGGACGGAATGCGTGGTGGTCCGGGTCCGGGCGGACAAGGAGACCGCCCGCGCCCGCGTGGCAGCCCGTGGCTACGCGCGCGACGCGTCCAAGCTCACCGACTGGGACGCCTTCTGGGACAAGGCCTCCCGGGCCGAGTGCCGCTGGACGGGCGCCCACCGCCTGGACTTCGACAACGGCGCGGAGGGCGTCACGGCCGAGGCGGTGGCACGGGCGGTGGGTGCGGCGCCCTGCCGGTAACGGCGCCGCGGGGCGCCCCGCCACGCCGGGCTCGCCGGGAACCGCGGCCCGCGGGCCCTGCCGCTCCTGCGGCGTTTCCTCGATGCCGAGGACGCGGTCGAGCGAGACAGGACCGGGACCGGACAGCGCGACCGCCAGGAACCCGGCGATGAGAACCAGCGGGAACTCGGCGCCCGAACCGCTCGCCGGACCCTCCTGCGGAGTCATGAAGCCGGTGTCCGCGTTGGCCAGGGCCGGCGCGGCACACAGGTGGACCGTCATCAGCAACGACACGAGCCGGGACTTCAGGTCCACGATCAGGAGCAGCCCGCCGAGCCTCCCGGCCCGACCGACGGCCGCGGATGTCGGCACGCCCGGACTCGCGAGGAACGCACCGAGCCCCGCGGGGCCGTCCTCCGGCTTGTCCGCGCCGGGCACGGCCATGACGGCTCCGCCGCCGACGCGGATCACGCAGGGACCGGCGGAGCGCAGGTGGTGCAGCGGCCTCATGCCGAGTGCGCGCCGCAGTGCCGTGGTCCTGGGAGGGGCCATGACCGGGTCCTCTCCGAAGACGCCGGGCGGGTGCCGTCGGCCGGTGGGGTGGCACGGCGTTTCGCAGGCACGCGGGTTCCCCCGGGGCACGCGGCCGCGTGCCGTCACGCTGCGCGTGACCGGTGACGTACGCGCACCTGTGCTGGTGGCGGAGCCGGTTGGGAGGCCTTCTGCTCATCGCGAGGGCTGAGGCCGGTGATCCGCCCCGGTCCACGGCCGGGCGGGGAGGGAAGGCTCCGGCGCGGGCGGGCGGCCCCGCTACGACAGCGCCCGGCCGGCAGCGCGCCAGGCGGTGCCGGCCCCGGCGAGGTGCGTCGGCGGGCACGGGTGCTGCCCGCGATGGCCTGCGGGATCGTGTGGGTGCTGCTCGCCGACCCGGCACACATGCCGAAGCGGCTCCGGGGCCTGCTACTGCACGAACCGATCAGTGGCGAGCACGGGCAGGTCGGCCCCACGTCGCGGGTGGTGGCGCAGACGGGTAAGGGGAAGATGGAACACACCGAGACCATCACACCCCGGGAATCCGCGGACCTGCGCGGGAACCCGAAGACGAGCGTCGTTCATTTCGAGCGCGAGATCGTCGGCGGCGGCATGTGGAGCGCCGTGCGCGACCGGCTGACCGAGGTCTCCCCGGGGACGACGCTCTGGAAGAGCGGGAACGAGTACCGGTTCAGCAGTTTGCCCATGCGTCTTGTGGGCGTCTCATGCCCGGTGTCTTCCGCAAGCAGTCGCTGCAGCACATGGAGGACTTCAAGGCCTTCGCCGAGCAGGGAAGGATGTCCGCGAAGCGAAGGACTGATCTGCGGCCGGCGTTCGTCGTCCGACAGGGGGTGGCAGCCGATGTGACGGCGGGGGGTCGACGCGGTGGCGGTCGGCCACCCGCGGCCCTGCTCCTCCTGGCGGCTACATCGAGGGCAGCAGGAAGGCGACGGCCGCGGCGACCGGTGCGACGCCGATCATCGACATGCCCCAGACGGTGAGCGAGCGGAACGTCTTGTCGCGCTGTTCCTCCGCCGCGTTGGCGACGACGAGGGCGCCGCCGGTGGAGAAGGGGCTGGAGTCCACGGCGGACGCGGCCACGCACAGGGCGGCGGTGATGCCGAAGGCGCCGAAGTGTCCTGCTGTCACCAGGGGGAGGGCGAGGGGTATCAGGACGCCGAACATGGCGTTGGTGGAGGCGAAGGCGGAGACGAGGGCGCCGACGAGGAGGAGGAGGAAGCCGGCGAGGAGGGGCTGGCCGATGCCGGCCACACCGTCGCCGAGGCTGGCGATGACACCGGCCTTCTCCAGCAGCGCGACGTAGGTGACGATCCCGCCGATGAGCAGGACGACATTCCAGGCGATGCCGTTCGCGGCCTCCTTCGCGTGGCCGGGGAAGACCACGCACAGGAGGACCGCGGCGGTCAGGGCGAGGAAGCCGACGTCGAGGCCGAAGCCGACGGCGGCGACGATGAGCCCGGCCAGCAGTACGAGGGTGAGGGCGACCTGGGGCGTGAGGTGAGCGCGTCCGGTAGCGGGGGTGGCTGCCGGGGCGGGCGCGGTGATGACGGCGGTGCCGGTAGCCGTGGTGGATGGGCCCGGGGCACCGGACTTGTCGTCCGTGGCCGCGGCGCCGCCCGGAGGCGTGGCGGTTTCCCGGCGGCCGAGCAGTTTCCATCCGCCGAACAGGGTGAAGGCGACGAGGTTGAGGGCCAGGCTGAACAGGAAGGTGGCGAGGAAGATACCACCCGCTCCGACGTGGATGCCGCCCTTGTCCAGGGCGCCGTCGACGATCGTATAATACACGGCGATGGGGGAGAAACCGCCCGCGTTGGCGCCGTTGAGGATGGACAGGCCGACCAGCATGGGGTGGATGCGGTAGCGCTGGGCGAAGGCCAGACCGATGGGGATGAGGATGGCGTTCGTGGCGGCGGTGATGGCGCCGATGCCGGTGATCAGGGCGGCGAGGGCGAACAGCACCCAGGGGACGAGGACGACCCGCCCGCGTACCGAGGCGACGGCGGCGCCGACGATCCAGTCGACGGTGCCGTTGGCGCGGGCCAGCGCGAACAGCAGGGTGACGCCGACCAGGGTGACGAAGAGCGAGCCGGGGAATCCGCTGATGATGGTGTCGCTGTCGAGGCCGAAGTAGAGGGTGCCGAGCAGGAAGGCGGCGACAAGGGCGACGGCGCCCATGTTGACGGGGCGCCAGACCCCGATGGCGAATATCGCGACCAGAACGAGCGTCGCGAGCAGATCGGCGGACATGGATCACTTCCTGCGGTGGCGTGCGGGCATGCGGGCATGCCGGGGTACGGGTGGGCGGGCGGAGGCCCGCCGGTGTGGTGGCGTGGGAGGTGGGGCGTCCCCGAACTCCAGCCCGTGTCAGGTGAGTTCGATCCGGTAGCGGAAGGTGTCGGCCCGGCCCCGGCTCACCCGGAGTTCCAGCGGGCTGCCGTCGTGGGCGCGGGCGAGCCGGTCGATGACCACGACCGGCTCGCCCGCGCCGCATCCCAGCAGTGTGGCGTCCGCCTGGTCGCAGGCCCGGATGGTCAGGTCCTCCGACGCGCCGCCGACGACCTGGCCGGCCAGCTTCTCGTACGCCGGGTACAGCAGGGGGCCGAGCGCGTCGGGGCCCGCCTCGGCGAGGGGTGCGAAGCGCGGGAGCGGCAGCCAGATGTCCTCGACGAGTACGGGTGATTCGTCACGGGTTCGCAGCCTGCGCAGCGTCAGTACCTCGTCGCCCGGGCCGAGTTCCAAACGTCCGGCGACCTCGGCGTCTGCCGGAGCGGTCTCCCACCGCAGGATCCGGCTGCCCGGCAGGGTGTCGTCGGCGCTGCCGTGGCGGAAGAACCGGTGCAGGGAGTGGTCGAGCCGGGCCCGCCGCACGTATGTGCCGTCGCCCCTGCGGCGCTCGAGCAGCCCCTGGTCCACGAGTTCGCCGAGCACCCGGCGCAGCGTTCCCTTGGAGACGCCGTAGTCGTCGGCGAGCGCGATCTCACCGGGTAGCGGCGTGGCCGGTGTCCACTCGCCCGTACGGATGCGGTCGAGCAGCAGCTCGCGCAGGCGTACGTGGAGGGGGAGCCGGTCGTCCGTCGCTTCGAGCGCGGCTCGGCCCGACTGAGGCGACGGCGGCGGTGGCGTCGATGTCATGGCTCACATCGTGCAGAGCATTGCTCTAAATGTCTAGAGCTTTAGAGTTCTTTCTCGTTACGATGTCGCGGTGAACCGAGTCGATGCCCACGCCCACGTCTTCCACCGCGGCCTGCCCATGGCGCCCGGTCGTCGCTACACCCCGCGCCACGACGCCACGGTGGACACCTACCTCTCCGTGCTGGACGCGCACGGCATCGCACGGGCCCTCCTGGTCCAGCCCAGCTTCCTGGGCACCGACAACGGCTACGTGCTGGATGCGGTGCGTGCCCGCCCCGACCGGTTCCGCGCGGTCTTGGTGGTCGACGCCGCCGACCCCCGCGCGGCCGCCGCGCGGGTGCCGCGGTGGCATCGCGCGGGGGCGCGTGGCATCCGGCTGAACCTCGTCGGAACCGGGGTCCCGCCGCTGCACGCGGCCGACTGGCGGCTGCTGGGGGAATGCATGGCGGAGTACGGCTGGCACCTGGAAGTGCAGGCCCGCGAGCAGCAATGGACGCGGCTGACCGGAGCCCTCACCTCCTGGCCGTCGGCCGTCGTACTCGACCACGTCGGCCTGCCCGCCTCGCCGCTCGCGGCCGACAGGGCGGCAATCCTCGACCTCGCCGCCCAGCCCCACATCTGGACGAAGCTGTCCGGCTTCTACCGCAGCCCCGAGGGCGCGGCAGAGGCCACCGCCACCGCAATCCGCGAACAGGCCGGAACGGGCCGGCTGTTGTGGGGCAGTGACTGGCCGTGGACCCAGCACGAGGCGGGCCGCTCCTACGACAAGCTCCTCGCGACCCTGCACGACCTGCTGCCCGACCCCGAGGACGTCGAGCATGTCCTGAGCGGCAATCCGGCGCGACTGCTGGACTGGAACTGAGGGAGTCACTGCCCGAGAGGGCGCTGACGTGCGGCGATCCTCGCCCTCACCGTGGCGGGCACAGCGCTGCCGCTGACCGTCCTTGGTGGCGGCCTCATCGGAGCGAACCGGCGGATCGGCTATCCGGTGATCACGCCGAGGAGGCCGAACAGGATGCCAGGGCCCGACCAGTCCATTCCCGACAGGAGGGCCGCCCCCGCCCCGGTCTCTCAGTCGCCCCCGACGGCCGGCGGGTCAGCCAATGTCCCATACCGCCTTGCCGCGCAAGCGGCGGCCGAGCAGAGCCTGCGCCGCCTCCTGGTATCGGGTCCACGGCCCACGCCAACGGATTCCCGGGTCGAGGCGGCCCGCGGCGACCTCGGCGGCCGGCCAGGCCAGGTCCGCGGAGAAGTCGGTGGCAGGGCCGGCGAAGAGGAAGAACGTGCGGATCGACCTGTCGTGCCGCCCTTCGTCGCCCCGCAACGCACCGGGCGGGAAGACAGCGCCGGCCTCGGACGACCGGCCCACGTTCACCAGTACGCCGTGGGCCTGCAGAGCGGCGAAGGCGTCCACCAGTTGCTGCCCGCCGACGTTGTCCAGTACCGCGGATACGGGCTGCTCCACGGCGGCCGGATCGGTGTGGACCTCGTGCGCGGCCAGCGAGCGCAGACCATCCGCCTGGGCGGAATTCCGGCTGATCGCCACTAATTCCGCTCCCGCGCGGGCGGCGAGCCGGACTGCGTAGCGGCCAACCCCTCCAGAGGCGCCGGTGATCATCACCCGGCGGCCGAGGAACGGGCCCGAGCGGCGCACCACGTGCAGGGCGCTCAGCCCGGCGACCGGGACGGTGCTGACGGCACCGAGGCCGGTGTCCTCCGGCACGACGCCGAGCAGGTTCGCCGGGACCGCGCGCAGTTCCGCCCAGCCCGCCTCGCCCAGGGTGACGACGCGGGTCCCCTCGGCCGTCCCCGATCCGTCGGCTGCCGCCTTGACCACCACACCCGCCGCGTCCCAGTCGATCACGGAGCCCTCCGGCGTCTGCGGGCCGGCGGCACCCCTGACCTCGCCGTAGTTCAGCGAAACCGCTTCTGCCCGCACCAGTGATTCGTCCGGCGCAGGTGCCGGATCGGGTGTCTCGGCCAGCGAGAGGTGCGCTGCCGCGCTGTGGTCTACGACGAGTGCGCGCATAGGTCTGTCTCCTCGCATCGAAGTGCCACCGTGAGTACGGGCATGTGGTGGAGAATCGGCGCGGGGTTGTGGCCTCTCCGATGGCCTGACAGGGATGCGTGATGCGTCCTCCGGTAGCCGCGGAGACGCATGCCGGCGGGCCCGGGGCGCGGCCTGTCAGGAGCCCGGACGCGAAATGGCGTTGCGTCTCGCGCGGCGGGAATGAATGCTGGCCGGTCGGAGGCGGTGAGGATGACCGACGTTGTGGTGAAGCTGTCAGCACGCGATTTCGTGCATGCGGACCTCGCGTCGTGCGGGTGGGCGGGGTCCGAACTCCACCTGGCCGGCGTCGCGAGGCAGCTGGAGCGTGCCCGGCTCGGCGAGGTCGACTATCTCGCGGTCTGCTCCGCAACGGACATTCCCGTGGCGAAGGGTGGGGTCGACTACCGGGTCAAGGAGGGTGTGGGCACTCTGTGGCAGCTGGCTGTCCACCCGGCATTGCAGTCGTGCGGGATCGGTACCTTCCTCGTCGAATCCGCAGAGCTTCGGATCATGAACCGCGGTCTGCGGCAGGCCGAACTCGGCGTGGAGGAGAACAACCCCCGGGCTCGGGCGCTGTACGAACGACTGGGCTATGCCGCATACGACCGTCGGCCCGACTCGTGGGACGAGCAAGCCCCGGACGGATCGCTGCGCCGCTACGAAACGATGTGCACGTGGATGCGTAAGGAACTCTCGTAGCCTCGGTCCCGGCAGGGGAATCCGATACGAAAGCGTCGCGCCGCGCCACGTGGTCGCCGGCCCCGGGACGGGCCACGTGGTCCTCTGAGACGGCCGGTCCTCTCGTCGTGAACGAGCCGGCGCCTACGGTCCGGGCACCGTCGGCGTCACTCCCGCCTGGAGGGAGCGCTCCTCCCCGGCCGCCCCGTACCGTAAGGGGCGGAATGCCGCAGGGGTGGCGGAGGAGGGGATGTACGAGGATGCGCAGGGTTCCGCCGGAGATGTTCCGGTTCACCACCGGGGAGAAGGCCGACCTGAACGCGGCCGTGCTCGAGGCCTTCGGGCTGGCCGGCGAACACCTGGAGACCGCGCTCGGGCTCGACGGCGTACGCGAGCGGCTGCGGGCGGTGGGCTGGATCGCGGACCTCGGGGACGAGGAGTTGCACGAGGTGCTGAAACGGCTCGTGGGGTGGGAGCTTCTCGACGTGGTTCACAACCACGCCGAGAACTACCGCACGGCCGAGGAGTACGAGCGGCGCAACCTGCACTATTCGCTGACCCGCCGGGGTGAGGCCGCGCTGGCCGGGCTGCGGCACGCCCTGGAGGTGCTGGCCTCGACGGGAGCGCTGCAGACCGCGGTGCTGGAGGCGATCACCGACCGGCTCGACGAGCTGACCGTGCTGTCCGGTGAACCCGCCGCGTTCGACCGCCGGATCTTCAGCACGCTTCGGGAGCTGGAGGGCCATCTGGAGGCCCTCGTGGAGAACACCAAGGCCTTCAACGGCCAGTTGCAGCGCCTCCTGCGTTCCGAGGGCGTGGACCTGGACGTGTTCCGTGAGGTCAAGGCCGCCACCGTCGCCTATCTCCAGGAGTTCCTGGTCAACCTCGATCGCCGGGGCGGGACGGTCGCCGCCGCTGTGGCCCGGGTGGAGGAGCGGGGCATCGCGGTGCTGCGTGAGCGGGCCCTTCGGGGCGCGGAACTGCCACCGGTGCCGGGGGAGGACCCGGCGGCCGGCTGGCTGGAGAGCCGGCGGGCGCGCTGGTCGGGTCTGCGGGCCTGGTTTCTGCCCGACGACGGGACGCGCCCCCGGATCGAGCAGTTGCACGACATCGCCCGGCGCGCCATCGTCTCCCTGCTGCAGGTCCTGGAGCGGATCAACGAGTCCCGGCGCCGTTCCTCCAGCGCCGTGCACGACTTCCGTGAGCTGGCGCGCTGGTTCGCCGCGGCTCCCGAGGAGGACGACCTGCACCGGCTGTGGTCGACGGCCTTCGGGCTCGGATCGGCACGCCACGCCCATCTCGCCCACCCGGACCCGGAGTTGATCCCTTCGGCCCGTTCCTGGTCCGAGGCGCCCCCGGTGGAGGTGTCGGCGCTGCTGCGGACCAGTGGGCGGACGGAGCGCTTCACCCGTACCGGCAGAGTGAGGGACGTCGCGGCCGTGAGGGCCGAGCGCGCCGAACGGGCACGGGCGGAGCGGGCGGAACTCGCGCGGGCCTGGCAGGCGCTGGAGACGGGCGGCCCCGTGCGGCTCTCCTCCTTCGGCACCCTGGACCCGGCGGTCTTCGACCATCTGCTGGACCTGCTCGGCCGGGCCCTGGCAGCCGCGGCGGACGCGAGCGGCCTGCGGCGGGCCACCACCGGGGACGGCAGGGTGGAGGTCGCGCTGGCGCCGCCTCCCGACGCGCGTACCGCCGTGGTGCACACCACGAGGGGGGCGCTGGCGGGACCGGACTACGTCGTCCACATCACGACCGCGGGCGGAGCCGCCGCTTTCCCCGCGGTCCGCGCCGCCACGGGACAGGAGGCGGCCGGATGAGCAAGCTCGCCAACCAACTGGCCTCCGCGGAGCGGGAGGAGGTCGCCCGCGCCATTCGTCTCCTGCTGGCCCGTCCGCTGCTCACCGAGGCCGCCGACCCGACCGGTTTCGAACTGGTACGCCGCCGGCGTGACCCGCTGACCCGTTGGTTCGACTACACGTGCGGCTGGAGCCTGCTCGTGGAGCCCCGCCGCGGGTACGCCCGGCTCGCCAAGATCCGGGCGTACCCCGACGGTTCCCGCCCGGCGCGAAGGGCACGGTCCGGCCGCGCCCCCTTCGACCGCCGGCGTTACGTCCTGCTCTGCGTGACCGCGGCCGAGCTGCTGTCGATGCCGATGACGACCATCGGCATGCTCGCCGACCGCGTGGTCCAGGCAACGGCGGCCGACCGCGCCCTGCCGGGGTTCGACCCGGTGCACCGGCCGGAGCGGATGGCGTTCGTCGACGTCCTGAAGCTGCTGGAGGCGTACGACGTGCTGCGCGCCGTGGACGGGGCGACCGAGGCGTTCGTCGACTCCGCGGAGGCGAAGGTGCTCTACCGCGTGGACAGCACGCTGCTGATGCGACTGCCGGCCGCGCCCGTCGGCGCCTCCCGGCTCGCTGTGCCCGCGGACGAGGTGCCCGCGCGGTTCGAGGACCTCCTCACCGGTCTCGTCAGGGAGCGACGCTACGGCGGCGCGGCCGACGAGGAGACGGCCGACGACACGCACGGCGAGGGCGCCACCACGGACGCCCAGCGCAACCTGCGGCTGCGGCACTCGGTGCTGCGCCGCCTCTTCGACGACCCCGTGCTCTACCGGGCCGACCTCACCGACGACGAGCTCGCGTACGCCACCTCCCTGACCGGACGTCAGATCATGCGCCGCTCGGCCGAACAGGCCGGCTTCCTCCTGGAGGAGCGGGCCGAGGGCTTTCTCCTCGTCGATCCGGACGGCATCGCCACCGACGTCCGCTTCCCCGACGACACCTCCACCGCCCGTGTCGCCGCGCTGCTCCTCCTCGAACCGCTCTGCGCGGCCCCCGCCGGGATGCTGCCCGAGCAGCTGGCCGAGGCCGGAGCCGAGCAGCTGCGCCGCTTCCCGAGCTGGGCCAAGGCCTACCAGTCCGAGGACGGCCCGGCACGGCTGGCCGACGACGCCCTTGGCGTCCTGCTCGGTGCCGGCTTGGCAGGCAGGGCCCGGGGCCGCGTCGTCGCGCGACCGGCCGCGTACCGCTACCGCTTGACGGACACCACGAGCCCGGGCCCGAAGAGCGGCCCGGAAGGCACCACCGCTTCCCGCGGCCCCGCCGCGGAAGGAGAGACGCATTGAACGTGACAGAGCTCCCCCTCCACCGACGGCCGGAGGAGAGCGCCGGGCTGCCGCCCGTCCGGGAACCGGACGCCGCCCGCAGCCGCTGGCAGCCCCACCGCGCGGGCATCCTCAACGTCTGGCGCTACTACGACGAGACCTTCACCTTCCACCAGGGGCGTCTGCTGCTGCGCGGCCAGAACGGCTCCGGCAAGTCCAAGGCCCTGGAGCTGCTGCTCCCCTTCCTCCTCGACGCCAGCCTCCGCCCCAACCGCCTCTCCACGTTCGGCGGTTCGGAACGGACCATGCACTGGAACATGATGGGTGCGGGATCTTCCGGCAAGACACGGGTGGGGTACGTGTGGATGGAGTTCCGCCGCACCGGCGACGACGGCGGCGAACAGTGGTTCGGCTGCGGTGCCCGCCTCCACGCGAGCGTCCACACCAGTACGGCACACGCCGAGTACTTCACCACCGGCTCCCGGGTCGCCCACCCCGACGGCGTGCCCCTCGTCAACGAGGCGGGGCAGCCCCTGACCAGGTCCGCCCTCGCCGAAGCCCTCGGCGACCGGGGCGAGGCGCACCCGTCAGCCACCGACTACCGCACCACTGTCCGGCGCACGCTCTTCCCGGGCATGACGGAACAGCGGTACGAATCGCTGCTCTCCGCGCTCCTCCAACTGCGCCAGCCCAAGCTCTCCGAACGGCTCGACCCTTCCCTGCTGTCCACCCTGCTCTCCCGCGCCCTGCCCCCGCTCGGCGAGGGAGAGATCACCGAGCTGGCCGAGGGCTTCGAACGCCTGGACCGGCAACGCGACCACCTCGACCGGCTCGACGCCGAAGTGGCAGCGGCCGAAACCGTCGCATCCCGGCAGCGCGCCTACGCGCGCCGGGTCCTGCGCGCCGGCGCGGCCGGACTGATCTCCGCGACGACCGACATGGACGACCTCACCCGGGCCGCCCGCCGGAGCGCCGAGGAACTCGACGAGGCGCTCGCGGAACGCGACTCGACCCGGATCCTGCGCGACGAACGGGAACTGCGGGCACACGCCCTGGACGAAACCGTCGAGGGCCTGCGTGAGAGCGACGCCTACCAGAAGGGGGAGGAGCTCGACCGGCTCCGCCGCGACACCGCAGACCTGGTCGCAGCCGCCGAGGAGCGGCGGACCGCCGCCCAGTCCGCCGGGACCGGAGCGGAGGAGGACCGGGTGCTCGCCGAGGGGAGCACGGCGCACGCCCGCACCTTCGACGAACACGCGCGTGAAGCCGCGGACGAGGCACGCCGGTCGGCCCGCGCCTCGGGCATGGAGTCCGTTCACCACGAGGCGGGGGCCGTTCTCGACGTGCTGCCGGCGGCGCCTCTCGGCGACGGACCGGGGAACGGGACGGGTGGCCGACGACCCGGGGATTCCCCCACCGGGGCCCGCACGCCGGGAGAGGACGCGGCCCGCCGGGCCCGCCGACTGCTCCGGGGCGCGGTCACCGCCCGACGCGAGCAGGTCACCCACCTCACAGAGGCGCTCGAGGAACACGACCGCGCGGTACGCGACCGAGCCACGGCCGAGGGCCTGCTGGACGAGGCACGCACCAGGCTGGGAAAGGCGATCGTCCACAGGGACGAGGCCGCCGGAGCCTGGGACGACGCCGTCGCCGGCCAGGCGGAACGGTTGCTGGCCTGGGCCGCGGACTGCGCGGAGCTGAGCATCGCCGACCTCGGCGCACTGGCAGCCGGTGCGGCGGTCGAAGCAGAGGTGCGCGCGTTGGCCGATGCCGCCGCGCGACCGCTGGAGCAGGAGATCGCCACGGCGCGAGTCGGTGCACGAGCCACGCGCCGGGGCCTGGGGGAGGAGCGGAACAGGCTCGACGAGGAGGTGCGACGGCTGAGCGGCGAGACCGACCTTCCACCGCCGGCTCCGCTCACCCGTACGACCGTCCGCACCACGGCGGCGGGAGCACCGCTGTGGCGGCTGGTGGGCTTCCACGAAGGCGTTCCGGTCGCCGTCCAGGCCGCGGTGGAAGCCGCGCTGGAGGCTTCGGGTCTCCTGGACGCGTGGGTCAGTCCCTCGGACGGCATCACGCTGCCGGGCCACGACACCCGGGTCGAGGCCGCCCTGGCCGCGGCCGCCCCGGGGCCCAGCCTGCTCGACGTGCTGCGCCCGGAGGAAGACATCCCCGTTCCGGCCGGGACCGTGACCCGGATCCTCGCCGGCATCGCGTACGGCACCACCCTGCCCAGCGGCCACTCCGCTGCCGTCTCCGCCGAAGGAGCCTGGCGCCTCGCGCCGGCCACCGGGACCTGGAGCAAGCCGGAACCCGCCTTCATCGGTGCTGTCGCCCGGCAGCGGGCCCGGCAACGCGGGATCGCCGAACTGACCGGCAGGATCGAGGAGACGGACGCCGCCCTCGCCGCCCTCGACGGCCGGCTGCGCGAGCTCGACGCCCGGGCAGCCCGGCTGGAGGCCGACCGGGCCGCCCGGCCCGACCACCGGGAACTCGACGCGCGCCGACGGGACTGGGACCGGGCCGAGGAGGTGGTGGCCGCCCGGGACGAGGTGGTGCGCGACGCCACCACGCACCTCGCCCGGTGCGAGACCGGCGTGGCGGACGCGCTGCGCAGGCTGAGCCGCCGGGCGGCGGAACACGGCCTGCCCACCGACCGCGACCGGTTGCGGGCCCTCTCCGACGACATCGAGAGGTTCCGCGACCTCGCCGACAGCTGGGTCGACGCCCGCCTCGCGGCGGCTGCCGCCGCCGAGCGGGCTCGGCAGACGGCCGAGAGGGCGGACCGCTCCCGGCGCACCGCGGACGCGAGCGCCGCCGAGGCGGCCCTCGCCGAGGCGAAGGCCGTCGGCATGACGGCGCGCCTGAAAGCGGTGGAGGCGACCGTCGGAGAGGACTACCGGCAGATCCTCGCCCGCGTCGCGGAGGCCCGCGCCGAACGAGACCGCTGCCGGGACGACGCCCGGCGGGCGAACCGTCTCCTCGTGGACCTGGAAGGCCGTATCGGAGAACGGAGAGCCACCAGCAGCCAGGACGCCGAGCGACGGGAGAAGGCCGTCGCGGCCCGGGACGGCGCGGCGCACAGGTTCCGGCACCTGTGCCTCGCCGGCCTGGCCGAGGACGCCGGAATCGCACCGGAACCCGGCTTCGTGGACGGCGTCAAGGCCACGCTGGAGACCGCCCGCGCCACCGCGGCCCAGTGGCCGGGACTCCCGCACGCCCTGCGGAACCTCGGCGACGCCGCGACCCGCCTCTCCGAAGCCGTCCACGAGGCCCGGGGGGCCCGCGGGGGGGGGGCCGCCCGGGGGGGGGGGTTGGGGAGGTGACACCGCGGAAAAACAAACACAAAAAAAGAAAAATAGTAAGGGGGGGTGTTGGGGGGGGGGGGGGGGGGGGGGGCCCCCCCCCCCCCCCCCCCCGGCCGGACGGTGTTCCGGTCCTAGGCGCAGCTGATGCCGATGCAGACCGTGTTGAGGACCGTCAGCAGGCCGACGCACTCGCAGGTGGCGGAGAACGCCGCCCCGTCGGCGCCGACGGGGTCGGTCTCGGGCAGGGCGTGGAGGTGGGCGAGGAGTTCGAGGTCCTGGGTCTGGGTTTCCATGGTTCTCTCCTTCTTCTTGTGGGGGGCGGCAGGGTTTTCTGCCGCTCAGCCCGGCGGCTGGGCCAGCCAGTGCCGGGGGTCTGTGTGGCGGAGCCGCAGGAGGAAGGCCAGGATCCCGGCCGACCCGTCGCTCCAGCTGGTCGAGACGTCTCCGTACTCGTTGGGGAAGACCAGGTGCCCGTGGCGGCGGGCTCCCTCGGTGAGGGCGAGGCGGCCCATCTCGGCCGCCATCGCGCGGTAGGCGTCGTCTCCCGTCGCGGCGCTCAGGTCGAGCAGGAAGTCGCCGTTGCCGGCCAGTCCGTGGCATTGGGAGAGCGGGGCGCGTGCGGCGCGTTCCGTGACGGCCAGGGCGCTGCGGCGGGCGAGGTCGCCGAATCCGTCGTCGCCGGTGACCTGCCAGAGCCGTACGAGGAAGGTGCCGATGCCGGCCGCGCCGTGGCACCAGTAGGGGGCGGTGGGTTCGTCGTCGGCCTGGGCGGGCCACTGGCACGCCTCGCCGATCCGTACGGAGCTGCGCCGCAGGTGTTCGCCGACCTCCACCGCGAGCCGCAGGTGGTCCCGGCGGCCGGAGGCGACCGCGCTGGAGAGGAGGAAGCAGCCGATGCCGGCGGAGCCGTGGGCGAAGCCCAGGTACCGTTTGCCGGCCTCGCCGGAGAGTGCTTCGGCGGGGACCGCCCAGCTCACCGCCGACGGGCCGCGCTGTGCGGCGGACGCCAGCCGGTCGGCGGCGTCGACGGCCAGTTCGGCGAAGCGCGGGTCACCGGTGCGGTGCCACAGGTGGAGGGCGGCCATGCCGCTGCCGGCGGTGCCGTGGGTGATGTCGTGGTGGAGCGTGGGCTCCTGCGGTGCCAGTGCCAGTGCGAGCGCGTGGTCGACGAGCGCCCGGTCGTCGACGGCCCGGCCGGCTTCGTACAGCGCCCAGGCGGTGCCCCGGTCCCCGAAGTGCAGGCCGGGGCGTGTGGGGCGTGGGTGGGTGCGGTCCGCGATCCAGTGGCCCGCTGTCGAGAGCAGCTCGGGCAGGCGGGGGTCCGCGGTCAGTTCGAAGTAGCGTGTCAGTACGGCCAGGGGGCCGGCCGCCCCCTGCTGCACGGTGCAGGGGTCGGCCTCGCCGGCCGCGGTGGACACGGGCCACAGGCGCCGGTCGTCCGCCGGGGTCATCGAGTCGACGAGGTGGTTGACCAGGCCGGTGACGGCCTCGTGCAGGGCGTCGCCCCGTGCCGGCACGGCCCGGGCCTCACGTGTGGGGCCGGTCCTGTCCGGTCCGCGGAGGGCTTCGCGCGCCCGGTGGGTGTCCCAGCGTGCGGCGGGATCGTCCTTCATCAGTCCGACGATCATGTCCGCCACGCCGTCCGGGGGCTTCGCGGGTCCGGTGCAGGCGTTCAGCCAGGCGGCGAGCCGTTCCTCGCCGGTCCTGGTGGCGGGGTCCTCGGGCAGGAGGTTGGGCACCTTCCCGGTCAGGACGAAGCACGTGGTGGCGCCGAGGCTGTAGTAGTCGGCCGTCACGGACACGGGCGCGTCCGTCAGGCGTTCGGGGGCGCTGAACCCGGGTGTGCCCACGCGGGTCGGCATACAGGGGCCCGTGTCGTCGGCGGCGAGTTCCAGGTCGATGAGGCGCAGTTCGCCGTCCGGGCGGACCATGACGTTGCCGGGTGTGAGGTCGCGCAGGACGCAACCGTGGGCGTGGGCCGCCGTGACGAGGTCGACGAGGCGTGCGACCAGGGCCAGGGCCTCGCGGCGGTAGTGCTCGCCGCCCAGGTCGCGGAAGCGCTCGGCGACCCAGGTACGCAGGCTGACGCCGGGGACTTCGCTCTGGGCCAGGAAGAGGTGCTGACCGTGTTCGAACAGGGCCAGGGCTTCCGGGGCGAGCTCCGTTCCCTTCAGCTTGTCCAGCATCCGGGCCTCGGCGCGCAGCCAGTCGCGGACATCGCGGCCGGAGGCGTCGGCCTCCACGTGGGGCCGGGTCTCCTTGATGACCACGGGGGCGCCGGTGTCCGTGTCGGTGCCTCGGTAGACACCGCCCTTGTTGGTGTGCCGGATCGCCTCCCGTACCGCGAAGCGGCCGCCGAGCAGTACCGGGCCGCGTGCCGCGTCCGCCTCGGGCGGCGGGAGCGGCACCGTGGCGGGGAACGGGCAGACGGCCCAGGAGGGCGGGGAGTAGCGGCCGGTGCGCTCGTCCTCCACGGGGTTGCCGTCGGGGTCCTCGATGTACCAGATCAGCAGGCCCTGCTCCGACAGCCGCCGCCGGCCGGTGAAGGCGCCGTAGCGGTAGTGCACCAGGCTGTGGGGTGCGTAGGGCTGGTCGGAGAGGATGCGCGGGCCCGCCAGTCCGGCCGTCGCGGCGTGCAGCTCCCGGGCGAGCCGGACGGCGTCGGCGTCCGAGCGCGGGTAGACGGTGAGGAACTTCCCGGAGCTTCCCCGAGGCGTGGCGCGGGAGTTGAGGGTGCTCACCCGGTCGATCGAGCGCGCGAACTTGAACGCCGATGTGTCCGGCAGCAGTACGTCCAGGGCTCTCACGAGGACCGTCGGGGCGGAGGCGGCCGTCGCCGACAGGTGCAGCTTCCAGCCCTGGTCGCGCCGGGTCCCCGACCGCGGGGCGACGCGGCACCACGTCTCGTCGGTTCCGGTCGTCCAGCGCGCGGCCGTGCGGGTGGCTTCCAGGGCTCGGCGGAGAAGGCTTTCGAGGTCGACTTCGGTTGCGTGGCTCGTCATGTGGGTGTCCCTCTCGACGGCGAGGACCGCTGATCGGAAATTGCCCATGACACGTGAGCGTGGAACGCGCCCAAGCCGGAATCACCTGCTCCAGCGAGCGTGCGGGTGTCGCTTTTCCCTGGTCCGGCGCCGCCCGGCGCGAGGGGAGGCGCGCGTCCGGAGAACGTCATGACGCGGCGGGGCCGGCCGCCGGCGCCGGGGTTGCGGCACAGGAGGACGTGGCTCATGGGCACCGCATCGCCCGCAGCCGGCACCCGCCCGGCCCGCGGCTGCTCTGCGGGCGGGTGCGGCAGAGGCGGGCCCTTCGCCGCTGCCGCGCCCGCCCGTCCGCTCCGGCAGAGGGGAACAGCGCCGAACCGGGCGGCGTGACGGGCTCCCCCGGCCGGAGGCGGGCTCACCCGCCCGGTTCGGCCAGTGTGTGCGCGACCAGCGCGTTGGCGTGACCATGGCCCAAACCGTGTTCTGCCTTGAGCCAGTTGACGAGCTCCATGTGCTTGGTCAGGCCGGACGCGCGGAGCATTTCCTTCCATTCGCCGATGGGGCGGCCGTACTTCTTCTCGATGGAGGGGAAGTAGCTGGCGGGTCCCTTCGCCTGTGCGGTCATGCCGATGCCTCTTTCCAGGGGAGGTGGGTGAATGCGGTCCGGGCCGGTCACGGCGTGCGCTCACCGCTGAAGAAGTCGGCAAGGGCCGGTGCCAGGACCTTCGGTTCGATGGTGTGCTCCTCGCCCGCGAAGATCCGCAGGGTGAAGTTGTCACCCGTCGCGGCGAGTTCCCTTGCGCCGGTCAGCATGTGCGGGGCGCCCGCGTCGCCACTGCCGACGAGGACGGGTACGGTCACGGACGCCCAGCGCTCGACCGGCAGGGGGCGGCCGGACATCGTGTCCCCCATGATCCGGCCGTCGTACGGGAGGGTGCGGGCGACGGCTTCCATGCCCGCCCAGAACGGGGCCTGCCGCATGCCCGCGACGGCCTCGCCGGGCATGCCGATCGCCGCCGTCATGAAGTAGGCGGCGGCGTCCCCGTACGCCCCGCGGCCCACCAGCTCCGTCAGGCGCTCCACGTAATCGGTGGGCAGCGGCGGCCGGCTGTCATCGGTGATGAACGGCGGCTCGTACAGCGCGAGGCGCGAGACGGCACTGCCCCGCGCCGTGGCCTCCAGGGCGAGCACGGCGCCCGAGGACATCCCGAAGAGCATCGAGGACCCGCCGCCCGGGCCCTCGATGAGCGCGTCGATGTCCTCGATCTCGCGCCGCACCTCGTACGCGGGGCTGTCCCCGCTGTCGCCCCGGCCGCGGCGGTCGTACGTGATCACCGTGAAGTCCCCGGCCAGCAGACCGGCGAGCTCGGCGGAGGCGGCGCCGGTCATGAAGGCGCCACCGACGAGCACCACGGCGGGGCCCGCCCCCTGACTCTCGAAGGCGATGGCCGTTCCGTCCGCCGAGACGGCCTTGCCCACTGTCCTGCTCATGCGTCAACCCCCATGGATGTGCCACTGAGACGGGTCCCGGACCGCAGCGGAGTGCCGCGAACGGGAACTGGACGGTACAGTACCCACATGAGTACTGATCAGTCCAGTACTGTTCTCGGTGGCGGACAGACGTGGACGAAGAGAGGTGGCTGGGATGGACAGCCGGTCAGCGCGCAAGCACCAGGCGATCCTGGAGGCGGCGACCACCGTGTTCCTGAACAAGGGGTACGCGGGGACGAGCATGGACGACATCGCGAAGCTGGCCGCGGTCTCCAAGCAGACCGTCTACAAGCACTTCGCGGACAAGGAGAAGCTGTTCGCCGAGATCGTGCTCGCCACCACGGACCGCATCGACGCCATGGTCGACCTGGTGGCCGACATCCCCGCCGACGCGGAAACCCTCGACGCGCACCTGACCCGGCTCGCCCGCCAGTTCCTCACGGCCCTCACCCAGCCCCAGGTGATCCAGTTGCGGCGCCTGATCATCGCCAACGCCGACACCTTCCCGGAGCTGGGCGCGGCCTGGTACGAGCAGGGGTTCGAGCGGGTTCTGACCACGCTGGCGGACACCTTCCGGCGCCTCACCGATCAGGGACTCCTCAAGGCCACCGACCCGGTACTGGCCGCCCACCACTTCGCCGGGCTGCTGCTGTGGATTCCGGTGAACCAGGCCATGTTCCATGGCAGTGCCCAGCACACCGACGCCGATCTCGACCGTTACGCGCACGGCGGCATCCGCACCTTTCTGGCCGCCTACGCGTGAGCCCCGGTCCCGGACGGCTTCCGCCATGAACGGTTCGTCCTGGACGCTCAGCACGCGCATGCGGCCCATACCGCGAGGAGGTGGATATCGTCGGCGTATCGAAAACGGCCGGCCGGGCCGGCTACACCTGGCCGGTGGCGAACAGTTCGAGGTGCCCGCATCGGGGACAGCGGAACGCCTCGATCTGCCGGCGCGGCCGGCCCATGCGCTTGGCACCGCCGAAGATCCCCCGCTCCAGCGCACCCTCGATCCAGCGCGCGTACCCGCGCGAGTGGTCGCCGGCGTCCTCGATGAAACCCTCCTCCAGGCCGGCGGTTCCGCAGTGGGTGCACGTGAGGTTGCTCATGCGGCGAGTGTAGGGAGCGTTCGGGCCAGGACACCCCGGCGCCGGCGATGGTCGCCCAACCGGTACGTACGGCGGTGGTGCGCGCCCGGCACAGCGGTGCCACCCGGTGGGCGCGCCCGGAGGGCGACGGCTGGTTTCAGCGGGCGACCGTCTCCAGGGCGAACGGGCCCTCCAGGGCCGCCCGTTGCAGGAGCAGGATGGTCTTGCCGTCGGCGATGCGGCCGTCCCCGGTCATGGCGAGGGCCACATCGAAGGGCACTTCCAGAACCTCGATGTCCTCGCCCTCCTCCTCCAGTCCGCCCCCGTCCCCCGTCAGATCGGCCGGGGTGCAGGGGCCCGCGAAGAAGTGCAGGCGCTCGGTGACGGAGCCAGGGCTCATGTACACCTCGCCGGGCCACGCGGAGGGCGCCTACACCGATCCGGCGTTCCGCGCCCACCGGCCGGGCGGACCGAGGTGGGCGGCGGGCTGAGCGGATTCGGGCCGGGGCCCCTAAGGGCCGGGCGGCAGGTGAACCGTCATGATCAGATGGCAGGTCTCGGTTCCCGTACCGCGGTAGGCATGGCTCACGGCGCCGTCGAACGTGGCGGTCTGGCCGATGGTCACCGGGTGTTCGGTGCCGTCGACGACGAGCGTCATCCGTCCGGAGGTGACGCTGACCGTTTCCACGACGCCGGGCTGGTGCGGGTGGCTGGAGTACTCCTCGCCGGGTTCCAGTTTCCAGCGCCAGACCTCGGTGGCCGCTGGGCCGCCGGTGGTCAGCATGAGCCGCGCCTCGCCGCCCCGCTCGCCCTTCCACAGGGGCATGACGGCGTCGGCGCCGATCACCCGGACCCGCTCCTCCGAACGCCCTTCCATCAGGGCGGACACGGAGATGCCGAGAGTGTCGGCGAGGCGGACGAGAGTGGCGAAGTTCGGGTTGCCCTGGGCCTTCTCCAGGGCGACCAGGGCGCCCTTGCTGACCTTGGCGCGGCGGCCCAGTTCGTCCAGGGACAGTCCGGCGCGGGTGCGGGCCGCGCGGACGTTGTGCGCGAGTGTCCGCAGTGCCGCCTCGGTCTCGGCCATCGTGTCGTCCCTCCAGCCAGGGGGTCGGCGTGCTGCACCGTACGGTCGGTCGATTGACACCACCCGGTCGGTGCGTTGTACGGTGAAGTCGTTCCATTGATAGTAAGGGTACGTATGACCACCTTCCGCATCAGCCCCGCCGTCGCCGACGCCTTCCCGGAGAGCCTCGTCGCCGTCGTCACCGCCACCGGCCTGCGCGGCCTCGAACCCTGGCCCGCCACCACGGCCGCAGTCGAGGCCCTGGAGCAGCGGCTCGCCGACGGCACCTGGCAGCCCGCCGACGAGAGCGACCCGCGCATCGAGGCATGGCACACCGCCTACCGTTCCTTCGGGACCAACCCGCGCCGCATCCGGCCCAGCGTCGACGCACTCGGCCGCCGCCTCGCCAAGAAGGGCGCCCTGCCCCGGATCAACCCGGCCGTCGACACCTACAACGCCGTCTCCGTCCATCACGGGCTGCCCGCCGGCGCGTTCGATCTCGACCATGTCACCGGTGACGTCGACATCCGCTACGCCGACGGGGACGAGACGTTCACGCCGCTCGGGGAGCCCGACACCGTCGAACACCCCAAGCCCGGTGAGATCGTCTACACGGACGGCACGGACGTGCTCACCCGGCACTGGAACCACCGCGACGCCCATCGCACCCGCGTCACCGAGCACTCCGCCCGGGTCGCCTTCGTCCTCGAAACCGTGCAGGCGGCCCGCGACGGCGATCTCCTCCGGACCGCGGCAAAGGAGCTGCGGAACCTGCTCGACGCCCACTGCGCCGAGAGCGCCGTCCACTACATGAGCGCGGAGGAGCCGACGGTGACCGTCTGAGCGGGGCACGATCGGTGCGGCGGCGGAAGAAAAGCGGGTTACGTGGCCGGAGGCCGTACGCCCATCCACTGCGCGGCGTCCCACGCCTCGAAGCGGTGGATCTCGGTGAAGCCCAGCTTCGTCGCGAGGCGCATCGAGCGGGCGTTGGCGGTCTGGGTGAAGAGGACCACGGGCTCGCCGGGGCATGCGGCGGTGAACCAGTCCAGCACCGCCGCGCAGGCCTCGGCGGCGTACCCGTGCCCCCACGCCTCCGGCAGGAACAGGTAGCCCAGCTCGGCTTTCCCGGCGTCCGGGCGGACCGTGTCCGGGCGCTCCAGATCGCGCCGCTTGAGCTCGACGGTGCCGATCATCGCTCCGTCGCGCTCGATCACGAAGTGGCCGGGGCCCTTCCCCGGCGTATCGGGCAGGCCTCGCTCGCACTCGTCCCGTGGACGGGGGCCGCCCAGGTAGGTGTGCACCTCCGGTGAGGAGAGCAGCTCGACGAAGGCCGCGCGGTCCCGGCTCTCCGACTCCCGCAGCACGAGCCGCCCGGTACTTATCGGGGCGGGTGGCCACGGAAGGAAATCGGCTTCGGTCATGGTCGGGGACCCTATCCCACCGCGGCTCGGGCACGGCCGGACCGGGACGAAGCCAAAGTCGCCTTCGGTCGTACGCCCTGCTGCCGTCGTCGCCCTTCGTCCGTGTGCCCCACCGCGTCCGGAGTCGTCCCGTGCTCTTCGACGCCACCCGTGCCCGACTCGCCGACGTCTTCGGCGAGAAGCGGCCCGGGTCCCTGCTCGGCGCCGCTTTCCCGCCCCTCGCGGGGGACAGAGTGGGGCGCCCACCTCGCGCTCGCGCTCGCCCCCGCCCCCGCCCCCGCCCCCGGCTCCGGCTCCGGCTCCGGCTCCGGCTCCGGCAAGGTGTACGCCCTCGCCCCGGACGAAAAGACGGTGTGGTCGGTGGTGGGCGACGGGATAGCCGCCGGACAGCGCTTCACGGGCGACAGCCCGGGAGCGCGCCCGCTCCACGGGTGACCGCGAGCGTGGCGGGTCTGCGACGCGTCGTCAAGTCGCCACCTCAAGGAGACCGTTGGAAGTGAATGCGCTGCCAGGATCAGGGCGTTCTCACTTCTGTGATCCTTGGGGGTTCTCTCCGTGCAGGTCAGATCCATCGCGGCTGCCGCCGGCCTGGTGGCGGCGCTCATACCCGTCAGCGCCGCACAGGCGGCGGGGCCGGCCGCCCCGGTCACCGCGGCCCATACCGCCGCCGTCACCACGCTCACCGTCCCGTTGCCCACCGGCGACTCGGTGACCGTCGAACGCGCCGGCCACGATCTCCGTTCGGCGACGGTCACCCCGGCCGCCGGCCGTGAGGGCGTCTCGTTCACCACCAGCTCCCTGGGCGACGGGGACCTCAGCGTCGTACCGGAGGACGCCGGGCCGCTGCTCGCCGCCGGACGCGTCGACCCCCGCCTCTTCGAGGTCGGCGCCCTGCTGGACGCGGGGTACGGCGTCAAGGGGACCACCGCCCGGGGCGCGCTGGGCGTGATCGTCCAGCACGGCAAGGGCAAGACCGCCGCGAGCAGGGCGCGGGACGCCGTGGGCGGCGCGGCACGGCCCGGACGGGCCATCGCCCGGCTCGGTCTGACCGCGCTCGACCCGGAGGACCGGGCGGACGCGGCCACCACCTGGAAGCGGCTGACCAAGGGCAACGGGCGTTCGCTGGCGGGCGGCGCGACCAAGCTCTGGCTGGACGGGCGGATGCACGTCGCCCTGGACAAGAGCGTGCCGCAGATCAACGCCCCGCAGGCATGGGCCGACGGGTACACCGGCAAGGGCGTCACGGTCGCCGTGCTCGACAGCGGCTACGACAGCGATCATCCGGACCTGGCCGGCCGGGTGACCGCCTCGGCCAACTTCCTCGGCGGCGACAGCGCGGAGGACGACCTGGGTCACGGTACGCACGTGGCCTCCACGATCGCCGGCGTCGACAGCACGTACCGCGGTGTCGCCCCGGACGCCTCGCTCGCCGTGGGCAAGGTCTGCGACAGCACCGGGTCCTGCCCGACCTCCGCGCTGCTGGCGGGGATCGACTGGGCCGTCAACACCGTGCACGCCAAGGTCGTCAACCTGAGCCTCGGCGGCGCGGCGGACGAGACCGACCCCGCGATCGCGGTCATCAACGACCTGTCGGCGAGCACCGGCACGCTCTTCGTCGTCGCCGCGGGCAACGAGGGCGAGTACGGCACCGGCACCGTCGGCGCGCCCGCCATCGCGAACGCCGCGCTGGCCGTGGGCGCCGTCGACTCCGAGGAGGAGCTCGCCCCGTTCTCGAGCCGGGGCCCGCGCCCGAGCGACAACGCGGTGAAGCCCGACATCACCGCGCCCGGCGTCGCCATCGTGGCGGCGAAGATGGGCGGCGGCCACACCGCCAAGAGCGGTACGTCGATGGCGACCCCGCACGTGGCGGGCTCCGCCGCGCTGGTCGCCCAGGCGCACCCCGACTGGAGCGGTGAGCAGATCAAGACCGCGCTCATGAACACCGCGGTGCCGAACGCGAAGCGTTCCGCGTACCAGCAGGGCACCGGCCGGGTGGACGTGGCCCGCGCCGAGCGGCAGACGGTCCTCGCCTCCCCGGCGAACCTGACGACCACCGCCGGCTGGTCCGAGGGGGCCGGCAAGGATACCGAGCACACCGTCACCTTCACCAACTCCGGTGACAGCGACACGACGCTCGACCTGGCCATCGAGAAGCCGATGTCGCCCACCGCCCAGCCCGGCAACGCCGCGCAGTTCTCCGTGGACCGGGACAAGGTGACCGTGCCCGCGCACGGCACCGCGACCGCCACGGTCACCACCCGCGCCGCCCTGCTGCCGCACGGCCCGTGGTCCGCGACCCTCACCGCCTCGGAGGACGGCAAGCCCGTCACCCGGACGATCCTCGGGATCAACAGCCCCCTGCCCAGCCACAAGGTGACGCTCCACGCCGAGCAGCGCGACGGCACTCCGGCGACCGGGACCGCGATGATGGTCAACCGCTGGACCGGCGACCGCTACCCGGTCCGTATCACGTCGGGCACCGGTTCGGTGAGCGTGCCCGAGGCGCAGTACTGGATCGGCATGACGATCACGAGCGGCACGGGTGACAGCCGCACCACCACCATGGCCGCCACGTCGGTGACCCCGCTCGCGGACACCGCCGTCGACCTGGACGCCCGCACCGCCGTTCCGGTCCGTGCCGACGTCAACGACCGGGCCGCGCGTGCGACAGCCGTGCAGGCCGCACTCGCCCTGCCCGCCGGCACGGGGACGTACACCCTGAGCGTGGTCACCAACGGCCCGCGCGCCGGGGAGACCCTGTACGCGACGCCGTTCGCCGACGCGGACGCCAAGTACCGTACGTTCGCGGTGTTCGCGGCCGAGGGTGCGTCCACTCAGACCCCCAGCCCGTTCTTCTACCACGTGGCACGCACCTGGAAGGACGGTGTCCCGGCCCAGCCCGCGTTCTCGGTCCAGCGCCGCGACCTGACGGACGTGCGCCTGCACCTCAACGCCCAGGGCACACCGGCCGCGGGCACCACGGGGGCCACTCCGGACGACGACGTGCTGATGCCCCTCTTCATCGACCAGTCGGTCCGCTTCCCCTCCGTCGTGCATGACTACCGGACGCCCGGGGAGTGGCTCGACCGGGCCACGATCGCCGGCCGTCAGTCCATCGCGACCTCGACCGAGACGTTCGGCACGCGCCCTGTGGAGCGGCTGGACTTCGCGGCCGCGGTGGTCGGGCCCTCCTTCCCGGCGGCGCCCGCGTACCGGCTCAACAACTCCGTGGTCTGGGCCGGGACGCCCTGGTTCGTCGACGGCGACGGTACCCGGGGCGGTTCCGACTGGGGTGCGGCCGGCACTCTCACCCTGGCCAAGGACGGCCAGGAACTGGGGTCGTGGAGTGCCACGGGCAGCGGGAAGTCCCTCAAGGTTCCGGCCGACCCCGGCCGGTACACGCTGAACGCGGATGTCACGCGTGAGCAGGCCTACGCCACGCTGTCCACCCGGGTCCAGTCGCAGTGGTCCTTCGACTCGGACACCGATGACGGTGCCGGCACGATTCTGCCGCTCATGGCCGTCCGCTTCACCCCGCACGGTCTCGACGACTCCGGGAACGCCCGGAGCCTCGCCCTGACACGGGTGGACGTGCAGGTGCAGCGGGCGCCCGGCGCCGCGAAGGCCGAGGTCGGCCCCGCCGCGCTGGAGGTCAGCTGGGACGACGGTGTCACCTGGAAGGCGGTGAAGGTCACCGAGGGGCTGCACGGCACCCCCGCGCACGCGACCCTGATCGCCCCGCTGCACGCGTCGTACGCGACGCTGCGCGCCACGGTCACAGCCAGTGACGGCAGCACGGTGAAGCAGACGGTGACCCGCGCCTTTGGAGTCAACTCGTAGCGCAGTAAAGGTTCCTGACGGTCCGACGGGCCGGTCCGCCCTTTCGGGGACCGGCCCGTCGGACACCTGGACGGGGTGGCGAGGTTACGACATGACGTATCTTCGCCACCGCCCCCTCCGATGTCCGGCCGGTGCCTCCCGGGCCAGTAATGAAGCGGCGAAAGGGCCCTGCCATGCGGCCGTGCGGCGGTTCCACGGGTCGCGACAGGCGGGGTGGCGTCGACAAGACTGACACCCATGCCCGATCTTGGACGACCGAAGAGGACCATCGGGGCCGCGAAGCAGGGCGCGTCCCGGAGTGTCCGTGGGTCCGCGTGTCCTGCCTCCGCCGAGGCCTCGCACGAGCAGGTGCGTGCCGTTTTCCACCGGTTGGAGGACGATCTGCGCCGCGCCGAGGCGGCCATGGCCGCCCTCGTCCGCGCGCAGCCGCCGGACGAGGGTCCGGTGCGCGTGGAGACCGTGGACGGCGCGGCCGCCCAGGCACGGCGCGTTCTGGAACTGGAGACCGGCGCACGCCACACGTTCCAGGCGTTCTTGACGGGTCTCAACCGGGTCACCCCGGTCCCGAAGACCCTCGCCTCCGGAGCGGGCGCTCCCGCCGACGAGGAGGCGCGGCCCAGCGCGCCGCCCGGGGTCGTCTACCAGCTGCTCGTCGACCGCGACTTTCTCGCCGAACCGGCCGCGGTGGCGGCCCTGGAAGAACGGGTGCGGCGCGGTGAGCAGGTGCGGGTGGTCGACAGTCCGCTGCTGAAACTGGCCGTCGCCGACGGCGAGGTCGCGATGGTCCAGCTCAGCCCGGAGCGGGCGGTGCTGATACGTCAGCCGCTCACGGCGCTCGTCGCCGAACTGTTCGCCACGGCGTGGCGGCACTCGCGTCCGTATCTGCGCGAGGTCGCCGAACTGACCCCGGTCGACCGGCAGATCCTGCAGCTGATGCTCTCCGGTCTGACGGACGCGGCGACCGCGAAGCAGCTGGGCACCTCACCGCGCACGGTGCAGCGCAGGCTGCGGGCACTGATGGACCTGGCGTCCGTGACGTCCCGGCTCCAGCTGGGCTGGTACGCGATGCGCAACAACTGGATCTGACCGGCCGGCGCGTCCGGGCTGGCGGGGCGGCGTCATTCCGCGCGCTGTCGCACACTCGCCAGCGGAAACGCCTTGTCGCCGTGTGCGGGGCTCCGCCACGATCCGTGGGATCTCCCTGCACTTCCCCGGTCGACAAGGAGTTTCCCGCGTGCCCGGATCCAGACGGTATTCCCTCCTCGCGGCGGCCGCCGCACTCGCCCTCGGCCTCAGCGGCCTCGGCCAGGTGCCCGGCGTCGCGGCCCCGTTACCTTCCGACAGCCCCGGTACGCAGGAGGCGAAGGAACATCAGGTCACCCTCGTGACCGGTGATGTGGTGCGGCTGACGCAGTGGCCGGACGGCCGCCGCTCGGCGATGCTCGTCCCCGAGGACGGCACCCTCCGCCACAACGCGTACATCACCGAGTCGTCCGAAGGCCTGTTCGTCATCCCGGAGCAGGCCCGCGACCTGGTCGACGCCGGAAAGATCGACGTGCGGCTGTTCAACGTCAGCGCCCTGGTGGAGCAGGGGTACGACGACGCGCGCACCGCCGACCTGCCGCTGATCGTCTCCTACGGCTCCGGAGCCCGCGCGGCACGGGCCGCGGTGCCCGACGGCGCCGCCCGTACCCGCACGCTGAGCAGCCTGGGCGCCGCCGCGTTGCGTACGCACAAGAAGCAGGCCCGCGCGTTCTGGGACGAGGCCGTGCGTCCCGGGGCCGAGAACCGCAAGGCCGCGCTCGACGGGGGCATGACCCGGATCTGGCTCGATGCCAAGGTCACCGCTTCGCTCGACCGCAGCGTCCCGCAGATCGGTGCGCCGGTCGCCTGGAAGGCCGGCTACGACGGCAGCGGGGTGAAGGTCGCCGTGCTCGACAGCGGCATCGACGCGACCCACCCGGATCTGAGCGGCAAGGTCGTCGAGTCGAAGAACTTCACGACCGAGGGCGACGCCGGGTCGGTGGCCGACAACAACGGCCACGGCACCCATGTCGCCGACACCGTCGTGGGCAGCGGTGCCGCGTCCGGCGGGAAGTACAAGGGTGTGGCGCCCGGTGCTCAGCTGGTCATCGGCAAGGTGCTCAACAAGAACGGCGAGGGCAGCACGTCCGCTGTCATCGGCGCGATGGAGTGGGCCGCGCACAGCGGTGCCAAGGTGATCAGCATGAGCCTGGGCAGCGGCCCCGGCAACGGGGACGACCCGTCCAGCCTCGCCGTCGAGAAGCTGACCGAGGAGACCGGGGCCCTGTTCGTCATCGCGGCGGGCAACGACGGACCCACGCCGAACACCGTCGCCAACCCGGCCGCCGCGCCCTCGGCACTCGCCGTCGCCGCCGTGGACCACAACGATGCCACGGCATCGTTCTCCAGCCGAGGCCCCCTCGCCAACGGCACCCTCAAGCCCGACATCGCCGCGCCCGGCGTCGGCATCGTCGCCGCCCGTGCGACCGGAACCTCCCGGGGTCAGGTCGTCGACGCGCACTACACGGCACTCAGCGGCACCTCCATGGCGACCCCGCACGTCTCGGGGGCTGCGGCCATCCTCGCCCAGCAGCACCCCGACTGGTCGCCGCGCCGTCTGAAGGACGCGCTGATGTCCACCTCCGAGTCCGTCGCGGGAGCCACGGGTTACGAGCAGGGCGCCGGGCGGGTGGACATCGGCCGGACGACCGCCCGGACGCTCTTCGCGACCGGGTCCGTCGGCTTCGGCTTCTTCAAGTACGGCGTGGAGAACGAGCCGGTCGGCCGTACCGTGGAGTACCGCAACGACGGGGACACCCCGCGGACGCTCGACCTGACCGTGCGCGGGGACAACGGGCTCGGTACGTCCCTGCCCGACGGCATGGTGACGGCGTCCGCCGACTCGGTGACCGTGCCCGCGCACGGCACCGCCGAGGTGCGTCTGACCGCCGACCCGGGCACCGGTCCGAGCGGACGTATCAGCGGGACGCTCACCGCCTCGGCGCGCGACGGTTCGGGCAGCGTGCACACGGAGTTCGGCCTGGTCAAGGAGGACCAGGTGATCGCCCTCACCGTGCATGCCGTCAACCATGCGGGGCAGCCCGCCTACCGCAACAGCCACGCGAGCCTCTACAACCTGGACACCGGCGCGCTAGCCACCATCCCCTTCAACGCCCTGGGCAACGCGAGGTTCCGCGTGAAGCCGGGCACGTACAGCCTGATGGGCTTCCTCGCCGGCTTCGACGAGGCGGGCAAGCAGGTCGTCGACTTCACCGTGGCGGGCGATCCGCAGCTGGTCCTCGACAGCGACCGCACCGTCACCCTGGACGGCACGGCCGCGAAGGAGGTCAAGGTCAAGACCCCGACCACGGCCGAGCACCGCGGGCTGTTGATGGGGTACGAACGCTCCAGCGGATCGCGTTCGGTGACCCAGATCGCGCAGCTCGACCAGTACGTGGACCGCATCTACGCGCTGCCGACCGAGAAGACCACGCGTGACCGCTTCACCCTGTTCACGCAGTGGGTGATGTACACCCCGGAGATCCGGATCGACGCTGTCGGCAGCGGCCGGGTGAGCAGTCCGGAGTACGTCGTCGGCTCGCCGAAGCTCGACGGTGTCTCGCTGCGCAGGACCGTCCCGGTCGGCACCGCCTCGCCGGCCGACCTCGACGGAGTGGATCTGTCCGGCCGGATCGCGCTGATCCGCGCCGAGGCGGGGACCGCCCTCACCGACCAGGTCGCGGCGGCGGCGAAGGCGGGAGCGAAGGCCGCGCTCCTCTACACCACCGCGCCCGGCCGCTTCCTCGCCTCCGCCGGCACCACGGCCCTGCCGATCCCCGCACTGACCCTCGACGCCGGCCCCGGGCAGCAGCTCGCCCGGCAGGCCGCTTCCGGACACCAGTACCTGCTGATCACGGCGGAGGCCAACAGCCGGTACGCGTACGACCTGCTGTTCCCGTGGGACGGCCAGGTGCCCGAGGACACCACGCTGAAGGTCGACAGCACCACCACCGCCCGCGTCGAGGCCGACTACCACTCCCAGACGGAGCACCCCTACGCGCAGGACCTGCGCTGGGGCTACCGGCCGGGCGCGGCGTCCGCCACTTCCTGGAGCACGCCACGCCCGTTGCCGGCTCCGATCCACCGTACCGAGTGGGTCTCGGCGAACGGGGTGACGTGGCGTCACCTCGTCTACCTGGACAAGGAGTGGGGCAGCCACTACAGCGGGCCGATGACCGACTACACGCCCGGCCAGGTCGTCAAGGAGGACTGGCTCAAGCAGGTGGCACGCCCCGCCGTTCCGGAGAACGATCCCGAGTACATCCCGGTGCGGGGTCCCGCCACGATGAACCTGGCCATCACCCCTTGGACCGATTCCGAGGCGAGCCACGACGGGGTGTACTCGTACGCCACCGACACCTTCTCCACGCAGCTCTCCGCGCACGGCCAGGTGCTGGCGAAGCGCATCACGGCCGTCGGGTCGTTCCCGGCGCCGTACGCCGAGCCGACCGAGTACACCCTGACCATGGACAGCGCACGGGACGCGGACTACTGGAAGATGTCCACGCGCACCCACTCCGAGTGGCGCTTCACCTCGGCCCGTCCGGAGTCCGGGACCGCACCGCTCCCGCTGCTCCAGCTCTACTACGACCTGCCGCTCGACCTGCTCAACCGGGCGCCCGCAGGACGGAAGTTCAGCTTCTCGGTACGCACCGAGGAGCCCGGCACGGTGGGCCCGGTGCGGGCACGGACGCTGACCGCCGACGTGTCGTACGACGACGGCGCGTCCTGGAGCAAGGCATCGGTGTCCGCCGGCGCAGACGGGCGGTTCACCGTTTCCGCCCGCCACCCGGAGGGGGCCGGATTCGTGTCGCTGCGGATCGGCGCGAAGGACGCCGACGGCAACTCCGTACAGCAGACCATCACCCGGGCGTACGCCATCAAGTGAGGTATGCCGAGTGCCCCCGGACGCGACCCGCGTCCGGGGGCACTCGGCGTTCCGGGGCGTCGCGCCAACCGTCCGGACGGTCGGTTGGCGAGTGGGCGCCATGTCACCAACTCGCCAGGGCTCCGCCCCTGGTGACGGGGTGTACCGCTCCCATACTGCTGTGTGGTCACCGCTTCGTGAACGTCCCACGGCCCCTGGGCGGGCTTCTTGTGAAGGAGAGTGCGTGTTGAGGCAAGTCCCCCCACGACGGCGCACCGTCGTCGCAGCCCTGCTCTCCGGTGTCATGAGCCTGCCATTGATAGGAGTGCTGCCCGCCTCGGCCGCCGCCCCGCCGGAGCCGAGCCTGTACGCGCAGAAGACGGACAGCGCGGTGCGCGAGCAGCTCGACGCCAAGGACCGGGTCACCTTCTGGGTGCAGCTCGGCGAGCAGGCGGACACCTCCGCCGCCCGCGGGAAGGCGAGGAAGGCCGACCGGGGCCGCGCCGTCATCGCGGCCAAGAAGTCGGAGGCCGGCCGGAGCCAGGCGGGTCTCGTCTCGCTGCTCAAGAAGGCGGGCGCGCCCTACACGTCGTACTGGATCGCCAACACGCTCAAGGTGACCGGCGACCGGGACCTCGCCCGGAAGATCGCCGCCCGGTCCGAGGTCGCCGCGATCGAGGAGGACGAACCGCTCGTCCTGCCGCACTCCACGGCCGGCGGCCGGGTGAACACGGTCGAGGGCGTCGAGTGGAACGTCGACCGCATCGGCGCCCCCAAGGTCTGGGACGGTCTCGGCAAGCACGGCGAGGGTGTCGTCGTCGCCAACATCGACTCCGGGGTCGACTACCGCCACCCCGCCCTGGCCGGAAACTACCGTGGCCACCGGGCGGACGGCACGGCCGACCACAACTACAACTGGTTCGACCCTTCCGACGACTGCACCGGTGACAGCCCGTGCGACAACGACGGGCACGGCACCCACACCATGGGCACCATGGCCGGCGACGACGGCACCGGCAACGCCGTCGGGGTCGCACCGGGGGTGACCTGGATGGCGGCGAAGGCATGCGAGAACAACGGGTGCCCGCGTGACGCGCTGCTGGCCGCCGGCCAGTGGATCCTCGCTCCGACCGACCTGACCGGCGCCAACCCGCGACCGGACCTGGCACCGGACATCGTCAACAACTCCTGGGGCTCCAGCACCCTCGACCTCTGGTACAAGGCCACGGTCCAGGCGTGGCGGGACGCGGGCATCTTCGCCTCCTTCTCCAACGGCAACACCGGTCCGAACTGTGTGACGACCGGTGCGCCGGGCGGCTACGACAACGCCTACTCCACCGGCGCCTTCGACAGCAACGGCGACATCGCCGACTTCTCGTCGCGGGGCGCGGGCGAGGGCAGCGGCATCAAGCCCGACCTCGCCGCACCCGGCGTCGACATCCGCTCCGCCTGGCCGGGCGGCGGCTACCAGTCCCTCAACGGCACGTCGATGGCCGCGCCGCACACCGCCGCCACCGTCGCCCTGATGTGGTCGGCCTCGCCCGAGATCCGGGGCGACGTCGTGGAGACCGAGCGCCTGCTCGACACCACCGCGGCCGACACCTTCGACCCCAGCTGCGGCGGCACCGCGGCCAACAACAACGTCTGGGGCGAGGGCAAGCTCGACGCCTACGCCGCCGTGATGGCCACGCCGCGCGGCCCGCTCGGCGCGCTGACCGGCACCGTCACCGCCGACGGCAAGCCCCTCTCCGGGGCGACCGTGCGGCTGGACGGGCCCATGCAGGCGAGCGTGCGCACCGCCGAGGACGGCACGTACGCGCTGAACAAGGCGATGGCCGGTGACTACACGGTGTCCGTCTCGCAGTACGGCTACCTCACCGACAAGGCCGCGGTCACCGTCGTCGCGAACGGGACCGTGACCCGGAACGCCGATCTGAAGCCGGCCCCCACCGGGACGGTGAGCGGCACCGTGCGCGTCAAGGGCGGCCCCGAGGCGGGCGCCGTGCTGGAGGTCTCCGGCACACCCGTCTCCGTGACCACGGGCGCCGACGGCCGCTACTCGCTGGAACTCCCCCTCGGGGGCTACCAGCTGGCCGTCACCCCCGGTGACAAGTGCGCCAAGGCGGTGGCCTTCCCGCTCACGGTCGCCGCGGACCCCGCCGTCACGGATCTCGACCTGCCGGTGCGCACGGACGGCTACGGCACCACCTGCCAGGTCGCCGCCGGCGCCCCGTACCCGACCGGCGGGACCAGGCTGCCGCTGACGGGGGCATCCGGAAGCACCCTCGTGGACCTGCCGTTCCCGGTGGCCCTGTACGGCCACACGTACACCTCCGCGAACGTCACCGTCGAGGGGGCCCTCGCGTTCGGACCCAGCAGCACGACCAACATCAACGAGGAGCTGCCGTTCACCGGTGCTCCGAACGGCGCGCTCTACCCGTTCTGGGACAACTTCCTGATGGACGCGTCGTCCGGCGTCTACACCGCCTTCCGGGGCACCGCCCCGCACCGCGAGTTCGTCGTGGAGTGGCGCAACATGCTGCTCAGCGACAACAAGCCGCAGCGTGTGAGCTTCGCCGCCGTGATGGGTGAGGACGGCGGCTACACCTTCCACTACAAGGACATCGAGGCCGGCGCCGCCGAACGGGGCTCCAGCGCCACGGTCGGCGCCGAGAACCACGACGGCACCGACGCCTTCCAGTACTCCTGCAACGAGATCGCCCTGCGCGACGGCATAAGCATCGCGTTCCGGCCCGCGAAGACCGCGTCCCTCGCCGGCACCGTCACCGACGCCAACGACGGCAAGGCCCTCTCCGGCGCCCGGGTGACCGTGAGCCGTGACGGGGAGACGGTCGGCACCGGCACCTCGGGGCCCGACGGCCAGTACCTGGTGCAGGTCCCGGCCGAGGACCAGGGTGCGTACGAGGTACGGGTCGGCGCACCCCACTACGAGACCACGACGCGTTCGGCGGCCCTCGGCGGCGGTGACGTCTCGCGCGCCGACAGCGCCCTGCGCACCGGCCGGGTGACGGCGTCGCCCGACGACGGGTGGCGGCTGGTCGTCCCGGCGGGTGAGAGCCGCACCCGTACCCTCACCCTCGCCAACGACGGCGCGGCCACCGACTACACCGTCGGGGAGAAGGACGGCGCCGGCTGGCTGACAGCCGCCCCGGCGACAGGCCGGCTGGCCACCGGCGCCACGCAGGAGGTGGAGATCACCTTCGACGCGTCGGCCGCCGCACCGGGCTCCGTCCTGCGCGGCACCCTGCGGGTGGCGTCCGAGAGCGGCCGCGCTCCGGTCCTCGACATCCCCGTGATCGTGGCCGTGCCCGCGTACCGCACCGCGATCGACGCCGGGTCCGCCGCCGCGGTGACCGACTCGGCCGGCGACCTGTGGGCCCCGGACCGGGCGTACGCGGAGGGCTCGTACGGCTACCTCGGCCGCAACGGCACCCTCACGACCCGCCGGACCATCGTCGGGACCGACGAGCAGAAGCTGTTCTCCAGCGCCGCCAAGGGCGCCTACGAGTACCGCTTCGACGGCCTGCCGGACGGCGTGTACCAGGTGGAGCTCGGCTTCGCCGAACTGAGCAGCACCCAGCCCGGCAAGCGGGTGTTCGACGTGCTCGCCGAAGGCGTCCAGGAACTGCCCGACGTCGATGTGGCCCTGGAGGCGGGCGGCACCTACCACGCCATGAACAGGACGTTCACGGTGCGCGTCGACGACGGACAGCTCAACCTGCGGTTCGCGAGTCCGGCCGACCAGCCGATCGTCAACGCCCTGCGCGTCACCCACCGGCCCGACCTGGGCTGACCCCGAACCCTCCGACATGGTGCGGGCCGGCCACCGGTCCGGTCCGCACCCACCTCTGCTCAACACCCTTCGGAAAGAGAGCTCGTACGTGAGACAGACACTCGCGCGACGGCACGGCCTGCTGGCCGCCGCGCTCACCATGGCCCTGGGGGCGCCGCTCCTCGCGGCGGGGCCCTCCGCAGCGGCTCCCCCGCCGCCCCCGGCGAGCGACCTGCGGAGCAAGGCCGACGCCGACGTCGTGCGGCAGCTCGACAAGAAGGACACCGCGACTTTCTGGGTACGGCTGGACTCCCAGGCGGACACCTCGGGCGCGAAGAAGCAGAAGACGAGGACGGGCCGGGACAAGGCCCTGATCGCCGCCAAGAAGAAGCACGCGGCGAGCACCCAGGCCGGCGTCGAGGCGCTGGTGAAGAAGGCGGGTGCGCACTCCACGTCGTACTGGATCAGCAACACCGTCAAGGTCACCGGCGACAAGGCCCTGGCGCAGAAGATCGCGGCCCGTCCCGAGGTCGCCGCCATCGAGCCCGACCGGCTCTTCCAGCTGCCCGACGAGTTCCCCGCCGAGCAGCAGCCCCGGGTCAACGGCGTCGAGTGGAACCTGGACAGCATCAACGCGCCGAAGGTCTGGGACGAGCTGGGTGTGCGCGGTGACGGCATGGTCATCGCCAACATCGACACCGGCGTGGACTACCAGCACTCCACCCTCATGGGCAACTACCGCGGTCTGAAGACCGACGGAACCTACGCGCACGACTACAACTGGTTCGACGCCACCGCGAGTTGCCCGGGTGACGCCCCGTGCGACGACTACGGGCACGGCACCCACACCATGGGCACCATGGTCGGCAACGACCGGGACGGCAACACGATCGGTGTGGCGCCCGGCGCCAAGTGGATCGCCGCGAAGGCGTGCACCCCGGTCGGCTGTTCCCAGGACGCCCTGATGGCCGCCGGCCAGTGGATCCTCGCGCCCACCGACCGCTTCGGCAGCGACCCGCGCCCGGACCTCGCCCCCGATGTCGTCAACAACTCGTGGGGTGGCGACATCATCGACACCTGGTACAAGGACATGGTCCAGGCGTGGCGCGACGCCGGGATCTTCCCCGCCTTCTCCAACGGCAACGCGGGCCCCGACTGCGTCACCGCCGGCTCCCCCGGTGCGTACAACAACGCCTATGCCACCGGCGCCTACGACAACCAGGGCGACATCGCGTACTTCTCCTCCCGGGGCGCCGGTGAGGAGGGGGCGGTCAAGCCGGACATCTCCGCGCCCGGTGTCGACATCCGCTCGGCCGCGCCCGGTGGCGGCTTCGCCGTCATGTCGGGTACGTCGATGGCCTCACCGCACACCACCGCCACCGTGGCGCTGATGTGGGCGGCGTCCCCGGCGATCCGCGGCGACGTCGCGGCCACCGAGCGTCTCCTCGACCGCACCGCCCACGACGCGGACGACACCACGTGCGGCGGCACCCCGGAGAACAACAACGTCTACGGCGAAGGACGGCTCGACGCCTACGAGGCCGTCGCATCCGTGCCGCGCGGGCCGCTCGGTGGTCTCACCGGCACCGTCACCTCCGCCGACGCACCTCTCTCCGGCGCCACGGTGGAACTCGACGGGCCGATGAACGCCCTGGCCGAGACCCGCGCCGACGGCACGTACAGCCTGCCCAAGCTCATGGTCGGCGACTACGAGGTCAAGGTCACCAAGTACGGCTACGTCTCCGCCGAGTCCACCGCCACGGTCACCGAGGGCACCACCGCCACCCGTGACCTGAACCTCGCCCTCGCACCCACGGGCACGCTCTCCGGGACCGTGAGCACGCTGTCCGGCCCCGAGTCCGGCGCGAAGATCGAGGTGGCGGGCGCCCCCGCGAGCACCACCACGAAGACGGGGACCGACGGCAGCTACCGGCTGGAACTGCCCGCCGGTGCCTACCAGCTGACGATCACCCCCGTCGCCCAGTGCGCGACGGCCGGGACGTTCAGCATGCAGGTGTCCCCGGAGGGGATACACAAGGACATCGTGCTGCCCAACCGCAGCGACCGGTTCGGCACCGTCTGCCGCACCACCCAGGACACCGCGTTCCCGACCGGTACGACCCGGCTGAGCACCAGCAGCGACTACGACGGTTCGGCCGCGATCAACTTCCCGTTCCCGGTGGCGCTGTACGGCAAGACGTACACGAAGGCCAGCGCGAACATCGAGGGCTACCTCAGCTTCGAGCAGTCCGTCGGCGTCAACGCCAACCGGACCCTGCCCTTCTCGGGCCTTCCCAACGGCTCGCTCTTCCCGTTCTGGGACAACCTCCAGCTGGCCAACGCCGACGGCGACATGTTCTGGTCGACCCGGGGCACCGCCCCGCACCGCGAAGTGGTCGTCGAGTGGCGGAACATGGTGCCCAGCGCCGACCGCACCCAGCGGCTCGACTTCTCCGCGGTGATCAGCGAGGACGGCACGTACTCGTTCCACTACGCGGGCATCACCGGCACCGGCTACAGCCACGGTGCGGGGGCCACGATCGGCGCCGAGTCCGCGGACGGCACCGACGCCCTGATGTACTCGTACAACGAGGAGTCCGTGCGGGACGGCCTGGCCGTGGAGTTCCTGCCCACCCGCAGCGCCGCCCTGTCCGGAGCGGTCACCGACACCAACGACGGCAAGGCGCTCGCCGGCGCCACCGTCACCGTCGCCCGTGACGGCAAGACCGTCGCCACCGGGACGACCCTGCCGAACGGCACCTACCTGGTGCAGGCGCCGGCGGCCAAGGACAAGGCCGACTACGAGGTCACGGTCGACGCCCCGCACTACACGGCGTACCGGCGCACCATCTCGCTGGCGACCGGCTCCGCGGAGCAGCTCTCGACGGCCCTGGCCACCGGCAAGGTCTCCGTCACCCCGGCCACCGCGACGACCGTCGTCGTCCCCGCCGACGAGAGCCGGCAGCGCACCCTGACCCTCGCCAACTCCGGTGCGGACACCGCGTACACGGTCACCGAGGCGGGTGGCGCCGACTGGTTCGGAGCCGCTCCCGCCGAGGGCCGGCTCACCACGGGCGGTGAACAGGAAGTCGTCCTGACCTTCGACACGCACGGCGTGGCGCCCGGCACCGTCCTCAAGGGCACCCTCGTCATCGCGTCCGACAGCGGCCGCTCCCCCGAGATCAAGATCCCGCTGACCGTTTCCGTGCCCGGCTACCGGACGGCGATCGACAGCGGCGCGGCCAAGGTGTACACCGACACCGCCGGGGAGGTCTGGTCGCCGGACCTCAAGTACACGGCGGGCTCGTACGGGTTCATCGGCCAGTCCACGAAGATGAGCACCACCAACGCCATCGAGGACACCACCGACGACAAGCTCTACCGCACCGCTCGTGAAGGCGCCGTCGAGTACCGCTTCGACAACGTCCCGAACGGCGTCTACCAGATCGAGCTCGACTTCGCGGAGCTGGGCAAGGTGGCCGCCGGAAAGCGCCTCACCGACGTACTGGCGGAAGGCACCGTGCAGCTGCCCGACCTCGACATCGCCGGCACGACCGGCGGCAGTTACCGGGCCCTGGCCAAGTCCTTCACGGTCAGGGTCACCGACGGTCAGCTGAATCTCCGGCTGGTCGCCACCGGCGCGGAGAAGACCCTGGTCAACGCCGTCCGCGTCACCCAGCGACCCGACCTGAGCAGCTGACCACATGAGGAGTTCAGACGTGAACCGACACAGATCCCGGTGGCGGGGGCTGCTCGCCACCGCACTGGCCACAGCGCTGGGAGCACCCTTCCTGGGCGCGCTCCCGGCCGTCGCCGCCGACCCGGAGCCGCACGCGCCGGCCGCCTTGCTGAGCAAGGCGGACGGTGCCCTGATCAAGGACTTCGCGCAGCGCGACAAGGTCTCGTTCTGGGTGCAGCTCGACTCGCAGGCCGACACCTCGGCCGCGGGCAAGGCGGCCACCAAGGCGGGCCGGGGCCGCGCGGTCCTGAAGGCGAAGACCGCGCACGCCAAGAGCTCCCAGCGGGGCCTCCAGTCGCTGCTGAAGCAGGCCGGCGCCTCGTACGAGTCGTACTGGATCAGCAACACCGTCAAGGTGACCGGCAGCGAGGACCTGGCCGCGAAGATCGCGGCCCGCTCCGACGTGGCGTCGATCCAGGCCGACGACCCGGTGCCGCTTCCGCCGACGACGGTGGGCACCGACGAGGCCGGGACCAACGGCATCGAGTGGAACATCGACCGCATCAACGCCCCCAAGGTCTGGAACGAGTACGGGGTGCGCGGCGACGGTGTGGTCATCGCCAGCATCGACACCGGCGTCGACTACCAGCACCCGGCTCTCGCCGCGGCGTACCGGGGTCTGAAGGCCGACGGCACGTACGACCACTCGTACGACTGGTTCGACGCGACCCGCACCTGCGGCAAGGTCGCGCCGTGCGACGACCAGGGCCACGGCACCCACACGGTGGGCACCATGGTCGGCGAGGACGGTACGAGCAACGCGATCGGTGTGGCGCCCGGCGCCCGCTGGATCGCCGCGAAGGCGTGCACCACCCAGGACTGCCCCCGGGATGCGCTGCTCGCCGCCGGGCAGTGGATGCTCGCGCCGACCGACGCCGACGGGGAGAACCCGCGGCCCGACCTCGCACCCGACGTCATCAACAACTCCTGGGGCGCCTTCAGTCTGGACACCTGGTACCAGGCGATGGTCCAGTCCTGGCGGGACGCAGGCATCTTCCCGGCCATGTCGAACGGCAACAACGGACCGGCCTGCGACACGGCTGGTACACCCGGCGCCTACCCCAACTCGTACGCCTCGGGCGCCTTCGACAGCAACAACAAGATCGCGTCCTTCTCGTCCCGCGGCCCCGGCGTCGACGGCACGATGAAGCCGAACATCTCCGCCCCCGGTGTGAACATCCGCTCGGCCGCGCCCGGCGGGGGCTACGCCGCCAAGTCGGGTACGTCGATGGCCTCGCCGCACACCGCCGCCACGGTCGCCCTCCTCTGGTCGGCCGCCCCGGCACTGCGCGGTGACGTCACCGCGACCGAGGCGGTGCTGAACAAGTCCGCGATCGATGTCGACGACACCACCTGCGGCGGCACCGCGGCCTTCAACAACGTCTACGGCGAGGGCCGGCTCGACGCGTACAAGGCCGTCGAGGCGGCGCCGCGCGATCACGTCGGTGCCCTCACCGGCACGGTGACGGCCGCCGGTGACCCGGTCGCCGACGCCGAGGTCTCGCTGACCGGTCCAACCCGGGCGATGCTGACCACGAAGAAGGACGGCACCTACGCCTTCCCTCGGCTGGTGTCGGGCGACTACACGGTGACCGTGACCAAGTTCGGCTACGTCACCGAGTCGGCCCCGTTCACCGTCGCGGACGGTGTGTCCGGCGTGCACGACGCGGCGCTCGCCGACGCCCCCACCGGCACCCTGACCGGCACCGTGCGCAGCGACTCCGGCACCGAGGCGGATGTCGCGTTCAAGGTGCAGGGCACCCCGGTGCGGGCCAGGACCGCGGCCGACGGCACCTACAAGCTGACGCTGCCCGTGGGCAATTACCGGATCCGGCTGACACCGCTCAACCACTGTGCGGCCGCCATCGGCATCGTCGCCGACGTGTCCACGGGCTCGACCACCAAGGACATCGCGCTCGCCTCGCGCGGCGACGCCTTCGGTACCACCTGCCGGCAGGTGGCCGAGGAGTTCCCGACCGGTGAGAGCAAGCTCGCCATCGGGCCGTCGGAGAAGTCCTATTCGGCCGTCACCCCGCCCTTCCCGGTGGCCCTGTACGGGCACACCTACGACAAGGGCTGGATCACCCGTGACGGTCAGCTGATCTTCGGCTACCTCTCGATGTTCGACAACGGCCCGTTGCCGACCAAGGCGCCTGCCAACGGTGCGCTCTCGCCGTTCTGGGACTATCTCGCCATGGACGCCTCCTCGGGCATCTACACGGCGGTCCGCGGCACCGCCCCGCACCGGGAGTACGTCGTCGAGTGGCGGGACATGATGATCGCCCGGGACACCTCGAAGCGCATCGGCTTCGCCGCCGTGCTGAGTGAGGACGGCACGTACACCTTCCACTACAAGGGCATCGAGCCCAGCGAGAAGGGACTCGAGCAGGCCACCGACGCGACCATCGGCGCCGAGAACCACGACGGCACCGACGCGCTGCAGTACTCGTACAACGAGCTGTCGGTACGCGACGGCATGGCGATCCGGTTCCGGCCGGAGGGCCACGCGGTGGTCTCCGGCACGGTGACCGACGCGAACGACGGCAAGCCGGTCGTCGGCGCCGCCGTCACGGTCACCCGTGACGGCGCCACCGTCGGGACCGCCACCACCCGGGCCGACGGCGCCTACCTGACGCAGGTTCCGGTGGGGTCCACCGCTGATCACAAGGTCACGGTCACGGCACCGAACTACGCGACCGCGAGCCGTACCGCCGAACTGGGGAGCCTGTCCGCGCTGCGCACCGAGTCGGCGCTGACCACCGGTGCGGTGCGGGCGGACAACAAGGAGGGCTGGCAGCTCACCGTCCCCGTCGGTCAGCAGCGCGAGCGCACGCTGACGCTCACCAACGACGGCTCGTCCGCCCAGTACACCGTCGCGGAGAAGTCCGGGGCCTCCTGGCTGAAGATCTCCTCCGCCTCCGGCACCCTCGCGGCCGGCGCGCAGCGGGGGGTGACGCTGACGTTCGACACGTCGGCGGCGAAGCCGGGGACCGTGTACAACGGCACGCTGGTGCTCACCTCGCAGAGCGCCCGCGCCCCGACGCTCTCGCTCCCGCTGAAGCTGGTGGTCCCGGCCTATCAGCAGGGGGTCGACACCGGTGCGGACGTCGCCTCGGTGGACGCGCTCGGCGACACGTGGGGCTCCGACCGCTCGTACGCCACGGGCGAGTTCGGCTTCACGGGCGACAACAGCGCGCTGATCTACACCGGTAAGGACATCGCGGGTGCCGGCAGCTCCCAGGCGCAGCAGCTGCTGCGTTCGGGCCGCGAAGGTATCACCGAGTACCGGTTCGACAACGTCCCCTCCGGGGTCTACCAGGTGGAGCTGGGCTTCGCCGAGGTGGCCGGGACGAAGCCGGGCGCGCGCGTGTTCGACGTGCTCGGCGAAGGGGTGGAGAAGGTGCCGAACGTGGACGTGCGCCTGGAGTCGGGCGCCGCCCGCACCGCTCTGTTCAAGAAGTTCACGGTCAAGGTGACGGACGGCCAGTTGAACCTCGGGTTCAAGGCGGTCACCGGCAAGACGTTGGTCAACTCGATCAGGGTGACCCAGCGCCCCGACCTCACGAGCTGAGTCGCCGGGTTCTCGCACACGGGCGGGCCCGCTCCGGAAATCACTCCGGGGCGGGCCCGCCCCGCTCTTGCCCGGGTTCGCGCGGACCCTTACCTTACCCTCTAGTAAGCTTACTTCGGAGTAAGGAGTTTGCCTTGACCGCCTATCGGACTCTGCTGGTCGGCACGGACGGGTCGGAATCGTCGTTCGCGGCGGTCGAGGCCGCCGCGCGGCTCGCCGCGGTGTGCGGGGCCGAGCTCGTGATCACCTGCGCTTACGCACCCCTGCGGGGCCCCGAACTCGCGCTCGCGAAGGATCAGTTGGGCCCGGAGGCGTACCAGGTGGTGGGCTCGGCGCCGGCCGAGGAGACCTTGCGGACCGCCAAGGACCGGGCCCGTCTGCAGGGGGCGGCCGAGGTGCGTTCGGTCGCCGTGGAGGGTGAGCCGGTTCCCGTACTCGTACGGACCGCCCGGAAGTGCTCGGCCGACCTCCTGGTGGTCGGGAACCGCGGGCTGCGTTCGCTGGCGGGACGTCTCCTCGGCTCCGTGCCCGCCGACGTCGCCAGGAAGGCCGGCCTCGACGTGCTGATCGTGCACACCACGTGAGCGCCGGGCCGGACGGCGCGGGGCCCGGGTCCGTCGAGGAGGCGCTGCTGGGCGGGGACCGGATCTGGACGAGGCGCGAGGTCGCCGAGCGGGCCGGGGTGGAGTTCGAGCGCGCCGTACGGGTGTGGCGCGCACTCGGGTTCCCGGCGGTCGACGACGACGCCAGGGTGTTCACCGAGGCCGACGTGGAGGCCCTGCGCGCGGGGGAACGCCTCATCGCGGCCGGGCTCGTCACCGAGCACGGGGAGACGATGATGGCCCGCGCCCTCGGCCACCACCTCTCCCGGCTCGCGGACTGGCAGGTGCACACCCTGCGGGACTGGACGGGCCGCGACGAGGGCCCTTCGCCCGGCCGGGACGCCCTGCTGGACCACATGGCGGCGCTGCTGCCGGAGATCGAACGTGTCCAGCGCCACGTCTGGCGCCGGCACCTGGTGGCGTACGCCGGACAGGCGCGGGCCGAGGGCCGGGAGGACGGTGCGGCGCCGGGTGCGGCCGGCGACGGTACGCATGTCCGGGACAGGGCGGTCGGGTTCACCGACATGGTGGGCTACACCCGGATGACCCGGGGCCTGGACGGCGCCGAACTGGTGTGCGTGCTCGACCGGTTCGAGACCATGACCGGCGATGTGGTGGCCGAGGGCCGGGGGCAGGTGGTGAAGACCATCGGGGACGAGGTGCTCTTCGTCTGCGAGTCCGCGGCCGGGGCCGCCGAGATCGGTCTGGAGCTGACGGACCGTGCCACTGCGGACCCGAGACTGCCGCAGGTGCGCACCGGGCTGGCCCACGGCCCTGTCATCGGCCGCTTCGGTGACGTCTACGGCGCGGCGGTCAACCTCGCGGCCCGGCTCACGGCGGTGGCCCGCCCCGCGTCCGTGCTGGTGAACACCGCGCTCGCCGGCGAGCTGGCGGGGACGGCGGCGTACGCGCTGAGGCCGCTGCGTCCGGTGTCGGTACGCGGATACAGCCGACTGCGGCCGGTGCTCCTGCGGAGGGCCGGGCCGGTTTCGTAGCCGACGGGGTGACCGGGTACGCGTGCCGCTCGCGTACGGCCCGCCCGGCGCGGCGTACAAAAGCAGAAGCGGGGAGAACTCTCTCCCCGCCGTACCCAACCTATAGCCCACCGGGGGGCTTGCGGCAAGGGCCGGGGGGTGCCGCACAATCATCGGCCTGACCACCCCGACCTGCGGAAATGAGGACGCTGCGTGCGTGAGCGGTACGTGTGGGATCTGGACGAGGCCGACGAGTCGCAGCTCGCGGTCGTCGGGGGCAAGGGCGCGCACCTGGGCGCGCTGTCACGGATCGGGGGCGTCCGGGTGCCGGACGGCTTCTGCGTCACGACGGACGCCTTCCGGCGCGTCGTGACCGCGGCGCCGGCGGTCGAGGAGAGCCTCGGCCGGCTGGCGCGGGTGGATCCTGACGACCGGGAGGCGGTTCGCGCCCTGAGCGCCGGGATCCGCCGGATCATCGAGGGCCTGCCCCTGCCGGACGAGCTGGTGGCGGCGGTCGCCGGGGCGCTGGCGCGGCACGGCGGGGAGGCGGCGTACGCCGTGCGGTCCAGCGCGACGGCGGAGGATCTGCCGACGGCCTCCTTCGCCGGCCAGCAGGACTCGTATCTGAACGTCGTGGGTCCGGACGCGGTTCTCCGCCACATCAGCCGGTGCTGGGCCTCGTTGTTCACCGAGCGGGCCGTGACGTACCGCCGGCGCGGCGGCATCGACGACCGTGCGGTCCACATGGCCGTGGTCGTGCAGCGGATGGTCTTCCCGCAGGCGTCGGGCATCCTCTTCACGGCCGATCCCGTGACGGGCGACCGGAAGAACGCCACGGTGGACGCCGGTTTCGGGCTCGGCGAGGCCCTGGTGTCCGGTCTGGTGAACCCGGATGTCTTCACGGTGCGCGACGGCGAGGTCGTCGGCAGGGCGATCGCCGCCAAGCAGCGAGCGATCGAGGCGCTGGAAGGCGGTGGCACGCGGACAGTGCCGGTCGACGCGCGGCGGCAGGAGCGGCCCGCGCTGACGGACGAGCAGGTCCTGCGGCTCGTGCGGATCGGGCGGCGGATCGAGGAGCGCTTCGGCCGCCCGCAGGACATCGAGTGGTGCCTCGTCGACGACGGGTTCCGGATCGTCCAGAGCAGGCCGATCACGACGCTGTTCCCCGTCCCCGAGGCAAAGGACGACGAGAACCACGTCTACGTCTCCGTCGGGCATCAGCAGATGATGACCGACGCGATGAAGGCCCTGGGGCTGTCGATGTGGCGGCTCACGGCCATGGCTCCGATGCTGGAGGCCGGCGGGAGGCTGTTCGTCGACGTCACCCGGCGCCTGGCCTCGCCCTCGGTCCGGGCCGGCCTCCTGGACCTGATGGGCAAGGGCGACCCGCTGGTCAGGGACGCCCTGGAGACCGTCCTCGACCGTCCCGGCTTCGTGCCCTCGCTCCCCGAGCCGGACCCGGCGCCCGCCGCGCCGCCGGTCACCGGTGGACCCGCCCCGGTCAAGACCGATCCGGCCGTCGTCCGCGGGCTGATCGCGCGCAGCGAGGCATCCGTCGCCGCGCTGGAGCGCGATATCCGGACGCGGTCCGGGCCGGCGCTGTTCGACTTCCTGGCAGCCGCCTTCGACGAGCACAAACGCGTGCTCGGCGACCCCGTGAGCATGCAGGCGATCATGGCCGGCATGGAGGCCACCTGGTGGCTCAACGACATGCTGTGGGAGTGGCTGGGCGAGAAGAACGCGGCCGACACGCTCACCCTGTCCGCCCCCGGCAACGTGACCTCGGAGATGGGCCTCGCACTGCTCGACGTCGCGGACGCGATCCGCCCGCATCCGGAAGCGGTGGCGTACCTGCGGGACGTCGGGGACGACGAAGGGTTCCTGGACGGCCTGGCGAAGGTCGCGGGCGGCGCGGAGGCGCGCGACGCCATCGAGGCGTACCTCGCCCGGTACGGCATGCGGTGCGTCGGCGAGATCGACATCACGCGGCCGCGCTGGAGCGAACGCCCCACCACGCTCGTGCCGGTGATCCTCGACAACGTGCGGCTCTTCGGACCCGGGGCCGCCGCGCAGCGCTTCGAGGAAGGGCGGCAAAAGGCCCTGGCGAAGGAGCGGGACGTGCTCACCCGCCTGCGGGCCCTACCGGACGGGGACCGGAAGGCCGACGAGACCAAACGAATGATCGACCGGGTCCGGACGTTCATCGGGTACCGGGAGTACCCGAAGTACGGCATCGTCCGCCGCTACTTCGTCTACAAGCAGGCCCTCATGCGGGAGGCCGACCGCCTGGTGGACGCCGGGGCGCTCGCCGACCGGGAGGACGTCTTCCACCTCACCTTCGAGGAGTTCCGTGAGGCGGTGCGCACGAACGAGGTGGACGAGGGGCTGATCCGGCGGCGCAGGGAGGCGTTCCGGGCGTACCGCGCGCTCACCCCGCCCCGGGTGCTCACGTCGGACGGTGAGGCGGTGAACGGGGCGTACCGGCGCGACGACGCGCCGGACGGGGCGCTGAACGGCCTGCCGGTTTCCGCCGGGACCGTCGAGGGAAGGGCCCGCGTCGTCCTCGATGTGTCCGAGGCCGATCTGGAGGAGGGCGACATCCTGGTCACCACCTTCACGGACCCCAGCTGGTCGCCGTTGTTCGTCGGGATCGCGGGGCTGGTGACGGAGGTGGGCGGCCTGATGACGCATGGCGCGGTGATCGCCCGGGAGTACGGCCTGCCGGCCGTGGTGGGCGTGGACCGGGCGACCCGGCTGATCCGGGACGGGCAGCGCATCCGCCTGCACGGCACCGACGGGTACGTGGAGCTGTTGTCGTGACGGCGAGCGGTGGGAGGCCCGTTCCGTACTCTGGAGGCATGCGTATGCGCCCCACTCTGAGCTGGACTCCCACCGAAGGGCTGCCCCCGGCCACCACTGATCTGGAGCCCGTCGTCGACGCGCTCGGCACCGGCGGGGTGCTGGTGCTGAGCGGGGCCGGCATCTCGACGGACTCCGGCATCCCCGACTACCGGGGCGAGGGCGGAAGCCTCAGCCGGCACACCCCGATGACGTACCAGGACTTCACCTCCGGTGCCCGGGCCCGGCGCCGGTACTGGGCGCGCAGCCACCTCGGCTGGAAGACGTTCCGGCGCGCCCGCCCGAACGCCGGTCACCGGGCGGTGGCCGCGTTCGGGCGCGGCGGTGCGCTCGCCGGGGTAATCACCCAGAACGTCGACGGTCTGCACCAGGCCGCCGGCAGCGAGGGCGTCGTGGAACTCCACGGGGGCCTGGACCGGGTCGTCTGCCTGACCTGCGGCACCTTCGTCGCGCGGGCCGAGGTCGCCCGGCGGCTGGAGGAGGCCAATCCCGGGTTCCAGCCGGTGGCGGCCGGGGTGAATCCGGACGGCGACGCCGATCTCACCGACGAGCAGGTCGGGGACTTCCGGGTGGTGCCGTGCGAGATCTGCGGCGGCGTCCTCAAGCCGGACGTGGTGTTCTTCGGCGAGAGCGTGCCCCCGGCGCGGGTCGAGCACTGCCGCGAGCTGGTGCGCGCGGCGACCTCGCTCCTGGTTCTCGGGTCCTCGCTGACGGTGATGTCCGGGCTCCGGTTCGTCCGGCAGGCGGCCCAGGCCGGAAAGCCGGTGCTCATCGTCAACCGGGAGCCGACCCGGGGTGACGGCCAGGCCGTCACCCGCATCGGGCTCCCGCTCGGGCCGGCCCTGGGGACGGTGGCGGAGCGGCTGGGACTGCGCGTCGAGGACGCGGCCGGCCGGGACGCGCCGGGGGCATGACGGCGAGGGCCTTGACCGCCCCGGCCGGGCCGGTCTCCGCGGCGTGGCCGTACGGTACGGGCCTGCGGCCCGTCAGCCGCGGCGCGCGGTGGGGGCGAGCTGTTCGCGTACCCAGGCCGGGTCCGGGTTGGTGTGGGGCCTGCCCGCCACGACGACCGTCGGAACGGTCTCGTTGCCGTCGTTGGCCGCCCGCACCTCGGCGGCGGCCTCCGGGTCACGCCAGATGTCGACCCAGTGCAGCCTGCGGGCGCGTCGGCGCAACCGGAATCGCAGCCGCAGGCAGTAAGCGCAGCCCGGCCGCCAGAACACGATCGGGCGGCCGTCGACCGCGCTGCGGCGGCGGGCCTCCGCCGCACTGATCGACCGGGGGAAGGCCAGGGGCGAGTTCAGGACCGCGACCAGCGCGAAGGCCGACAGGAGAACGACCGCCTCGCGGGTGCTCCCCCGGACGAGCGGCACGACCGCGAGGGCCGCACCGGAGGCGAGGAACAGGACCGGAAGCAGCCAGGCACGCGTCATGGCGCCCCAGGCTACCGATGCGCCGGCATGCCCGGCCGACCGGGCCGTCGCGGCCACCACCGGCGCAGCCGTCCCGGCGTCCCGGGGCCGCCCGGCTCAAGGTCCGGCAGCGGCGGGTCCCCGTAGGTCCGGGCGGTGCGCTCCGGTTCCAGGCCGACGCGGCCGGGGTGGACGCAGACCGGGGTCCGGGTGTCGACGGTGTACCGGAACCCGTCCGCCGCGTCGAACGGCCAGTCCCTGCTGGGCCGGTCCGCGACGAGGAAGCCGGCGCGCGGAAACCGCAGTGCGGGGCAGAACCAGCAACACGGGTAGTCCGACTCCGGGTCGATGAAGGGCGCCTGGGCGTCGTCGTCCATATCCCGGGAAGGTAGCGCACGGCGGGTCGGGCGGGCTTGTCGCCCCGGGGTCGAGGCCCCCATCGCCCACGTGCGCGGGCACGGTCGCAACGCCACCACCCGCATGAAGGTGAGCGACCCCATCGCCCACGTGCGCGGGCACGGTGGACTCGTAGCCCTGCCCCGGTGGACCGGCCCGGCCTCGAACCGGGCTGAGGGCCGGCCCGGTCCGCGGCATCACGGCGTCGCCGGCGGCCCGGAGGCGGGACGCCGGTCGTCCGGCCGGGGCACGGCGCGGGAGACGGCCCCCGGCACGCCGAGGCTGGCCCGTGCGTGCTCGACGTAACGGTCCCGCGCCTGCCGGAACTGCAGATACGCCTGGCCCCAGTCCTGTTCGGCCGACGGGTCGACGCCCCTGGCCAGCCCTTCCAACCGCCACAGGCACTGGTCCACGGACTTGGACGCGGTGTTGGCCTCCGTGTCGCCGAGCAGACCGAGGGTTTCCGACAGTGCGGAGCGACGCGCCTCCAACTGGCTCACCTCAGCGATTACTTCGGGTGTCGCCTCCACAGGAACGGGACCGGTCGTGAGTCCCCGGCCGGCCGCGAGCATCTGGTAGCGCGCCGCCAACTCCTTGACCGCGTGGGCGTACTCGGCGTAGGCCGTCAGGCGGTGCTCGTCCCACCGGACGGATTGCTGCCTGCGCCATCTCGTACGCTCGTTGGCGCTGGTCACCAGGAACGAGGTGACGGCGCCCAGGGCGACGCCCGCGAGCGGCAGTATCTGTGCGGTCAGACTCACGAAGGCCCCCGGTCGGTCGTGTTGCACGGCGGAGAAACCATAGCGGCCCGGCCCCCCGCCGCCCGCTCAGCGGTGTATATCTCCGTGCGCCCGTCGGCCGCTTGCGGGAACACTGTGCCGATGAGCTCACCTTCCCTCCCCACGCCCCAGCGGCGTGCCCTCGCCCATGTCGCGTCGCTGTCCTCGGGGCCCGCGGTGGCCCCGGACGTACGCGTGACCCTCAACTTCCACCCGGACCGGCTGCTGGATGGCAGGCCGATACTGGAGGCGATGGCCGCGACCGGTGTCTACTCCTCGCAGTTCGTGACCGGCACGAGCAACGGCGGCCTGACGGCCCATCCGGGCGGTGACCGGTGGCGCTGGGAGAGCAGGATCTTCGGTGGCGCGTACGACGGCGCACCGGCCGGGGAGCGGCCCGTCTACGGGGCGTTGAACTTCCGCCGGTACGCGGCCGGCGGGGCGCCGAGGTTCGGCTCCGCGCACTTCCGGCTGGGCGCCGGGGTGTTGGAGCGTACGACCTTCTGCTATCCGGACAGTTTCCTCGAACCCACGGACTTCGGGGTCGCCGCGAGCATGGGCCTGATCACCCTCGCGCTGGCCGATGAGCAGGACGTGCTCGACGACTACATCGAAGCGCAGGTCCACGGGCCGGTCCGCCCGGACCGCCATGTGGAGGCCCTGGTCCTGGACCCCTGCTACCGGGGCACCGACGTGGAGGCGGCAGCCGGGCGCCTGGACTGTCCGGTGGAGTGGCACCCCGGGTTCCGGCTCACGGCGGACGAGCTGCGCCGGCATCCCGGCTACCGGGGGCAGGAGTACGTGGACCTGGGCGCGGCCATCGCCGTGGACGGCGTCCTCGACCCCCGTATCGTCGGGGACGCGGCGCTCACGGGGCGTTTCGATCCTCAGGCGGTCAAGAAGGTGTGGCACTGCCTGGCACGTTTCGGCTTCCCGTACGAGGGCCGGAGCGCGGCACTCACCGGGTCGTCGGGCGCGACGGTACCGGCGGGGAAGGACGGATGACCGGGGGGCCTGCCGTGCGGGGTTGGCTGTCCACATCCGCAGGGCGGCCACCCCGGTCATGGGGCACGTGTGCCCCATAGCGGCGTTGTCACCGGTGACGCGGGAATTCTTCTTCGGCCGAAAACGGTTGGAATGGTCTGCGTATGACGGGGAATCCGATGATCGTCGTGAGCGACGCCCCTGCCCCGGCCGCCCCATCGGCTCGGGAGGGCCAGTTCAGTAGGAGGAGTTGGCTGTGCTGCTTCCCACGCCCGCGGATCTGCGTGCCGCGCTGTCCCGTTATGCCGACGCGGTGATCGAGGACGAGCGCCGTTCCACCCCGGAGACCATCCGGCAACGGGAGGACACCGCGTACACCCTGTGCGTCATGACGGGCGTCAGTGACGTGCGCGAGGCCCTGAGCACCGCCGACGCCCTGCTGAGCCGCGGCGCCCCGGCCACGGAGGCCGACCGGGCCGCCCACTCGGGGGCCGTCCCCGTCTGAGGGCCGCGCGGCGGGTGGCAGCGGCCGCCGGCGCCCGGGAGATCCGGGCCGCGCGGCGGCCGACGTGTCTCCGCCTCCGGATCCAGGTGCGCCCGCGCCCCTGCACCCGTGGGTATGGGAGCCGGGCCGCCGGGTACCCGGGATTCCTCCCGCCGCATACGAGACCGGCGTGGTCGGCCGCGGCCGACCCGATGGAGGACGCGGTACAGGATGACCTTGGTGCACGGCATATACGCGGCTGCGGGGATCGGCATCCTGATGGCCGCCGTCCTTCCCCCGCTCGTCCGTCGGCGTCCCTTCTCGATGCCCATGGTGTTCCTCGTGGCGGGTGCGGCGATCGCCCTGCTGCCGCTCGGCGTGCCCGTCGTGGACCCCGTACGGGGCCGGGTGTGGGTCGAGCATGTGACGGAAATCTGCGTGATCGTCTCGCTGATGGGGGCCGGGCTCGCGATCGACCGGCCTTTCGGATGGCGCACCTGGGCGGGGGCGTGGCGCTTCCTGGGGCTTGCCCTGCCGCTCACCGTCGCCGGTGTGGCTCTGCTCGGCGTGTGGCTCATGGACTGGCCCCCGGCGGTGGCCCTGCTGCTGGCCGGTGCGCTGGCGCCCACCGATCCGGTGCTGGCGGCGGAGGTGCGGGTCGGGGAGCCGACGAGCGGGGACGACGAGGAGGACGAGGAGGAGGTGCGGTTCACGCTCACCTCCGAGGCCGGTCTCAACGACGGGCTCGCGATGCCGTTCGTGCTGGCCGCCGTGGCACTGGCGGCGACCGCGGGCGACGGCTGGTCGGCGGGGTGGGTCGGCCACTGGCTGCTGGCCGATGTGCTGGTGCGGGTGGCGGTCGGACTGGTCGCGGGGGTGGCCGTGGGGCGACTGCTCGGCCGGCTGTTCTTCCGCTCGGGGCACTTCCGCCTCTCGCGGCAGATGGAGGGTTTCACCGCGCTCGGGGCCACGTTCACCGCGTACGGGCTGACCGAGTTGCTCCACGGATACGGATTCCTCGCGGTGTTCGTCGCGGCGTGCACCATCCGGGGCGCCGAGCGCAGCCACGGCTACCACCAGGTGCTGCACGGTTTCAGCGAACAGATCGAGCGGCTGCTGACCGCCGTGCTCCTGTTCCTGCTGGGCGGCTACCTGGTCGCCGACGGACTGAGGGACCTCCCGTGGCAGGGGGCGCTCCTCGCCCTCGCCCTCGTCCTGGTGATCCGCCCGGCGGCCGGCGCCGCCGCCCAGTTGGGCTTCCCGGCCGGGCGGCGCGAGCGGGCGGTCACAGCCCTGTTCGGCATCCGGGGCATCGGTTCGCTCTTCTACCTGGCGTACGCGCTCGGAGAAGGTCCCTTCACGCGGTACGCGGACGAGCTGTGGGTGGTGACGGCGTTCACGGTCCTGGTCTCCGTGCTCCTGCACGGCGCGACGGCGACCCCGGTCATCCGGCGCCTGGACAGCCCCTAGGGTGCGCGGCCCGGCCGGACCGTCTCCACCATTTCGACCGGGTGGATGGGCTCCACCAGCTCCGCCGTCGCGGCGGCCACGAAGTGCGCGGACGGCTCGCCGTCCAGCAGGGTGCGCGCGTAATCGGCGGCCGCCGAGGGCGACATGCCCGGCAGCTTCCGGCGCAGCAACCGCACCGCCTGCAGCCGCCCGTGCTCGGCGGCGGCCGCCCGTACGGTGTCGTGGAGGTCGTCCACCGCGGTCCGGACGGGCAGTCCCCGGATCCGGCCGCGGTAGTCGTCCATCCACGCTCCGGACATCGCCGAGACGGCGCCGATGCGGTGCAGGCTCCCGTCGACGCGGTCGACCAGATACGGTCCGATGCCCAGCAGCATGTCCCTGAAGGCCCCGGTCCGCAGGTACTCCACGGACTGCCAGGAGACGATCCACACCAGCTCGTGTTCCTCGACGTCGGCCACGGCGAGGGCCGGCTGCTCCACGCCCTTGGCCAGCCACTCGCGGTGTTCGCGCTCCAACTGCTCCTCGACGAGGCGCACCGCCTCTTCTCGCTCGATCACCTCCGGAGCCTCCCGCACGCGCCCGTCCCGCGTCCATTCGGTCCGCGAAGCCACCGCCGTACGGGTCCTGGCGGCCCAGCCCGCGGGCAGCAGGATGCCCAGGTGGCGATCACGAGGCCGCCGAGGACGAGCGGGAGCACCCCGGCCGAGGAGCGGACCGCGAGGACGGAATCGGGGATGCGCCCGCATCCTCGCCGAGCTGGGGTCTGCGGGACCGGGTTCAGGCGGTCGTCGTCGCGTACGAGACGGGGCTGATCAGCGTGGGCGAACGGGAGGCGGCCGAGGGGGACGAGAGGGACGACGAGACCGGACCGGAAGCACCGACCGTGTTGCCGTAGCCTCCCTCGACCGCTCAACAGGGGTTCAGCCGCCCGGCGTCCGGGTTGCGGCGGGGCGTCTCAGGCCGTGTCCAGCATCGCCGGGCCCCAGGGGGCCGCGCCCGAGCCCTCCGCCCAGGCCGTGAGCGAGGCGCCGTCCACGCACCGGATCCCGCACGCCTCCGCGTACTCCAGTGCCGGCGCGGTGAATTCGCTGGTCGTCACCACGGCGGCGAGCTGCGCGCCGTGGACCGTCCAGCAGGTGCCGCCGAAGCGCTGGAGGTCCTGGGAGCCCACTTTGTGCTCGGGGCCGTACTGCTTGCACTGCACGACGACGCGGCGGCCGTCGGGAGCGGTCGCGAGGACGTCGGCGCCCAGGTCGCCGGCCCCGCCGACCACCTCGACCTGCCGGCAGCCGTCCCGCTCGCACAGCGCGGCCACGGCCGCCTCGAAGCCGTCGGGGTCGAGGGCGGTGAAGTCGGGGGCGGGCGGCGGGAGTACGGCGGTGAGCCCGTCGTGCGCGTCGGTGGGGGCCGGCAGGGCCTGGGCGGCGGGGGACGCTTCGGGGACGGCCTCTTCGCCGGCGGGCGGGGTCATGCCGGAGCGGGCCGCCCGGCGCAGCTCACGGGCGCGGGGCATGGCCCGGAACAGGACGTAGAGCACCGGCAGGGCGAGCAGCGCCAGCAGCACGGCGGTGACGGGATGGGCTCCGGCCCAGTGCCCGAAGCGGACGAAGAGCAGGGCCGCGGCGCCGATCAGGGCACCGGCCAGGGCGAGGGTGAGCAGAGGGCTCCGCAGTGGGGCCGTGGCGCGGGGGCGGGGCGTGGCGCTGCTCGTTCTGCGTATCGGCACGGTGTCTCCTCGGGCAGGTCGCGGACGTCATCACCTGCCGTGTGCCCCGGACCGCGCCGTCCATGATCAGCGAGCGGAGGCCGTGTCAGGCGCCCCGGTGCCGGTCGAGGACCTCGGGGCACCGCTCGAAGCCCGCCGACAGGTGCGCGAAGGCCCCCGGCGATGGAGGCCGGGATGCGGACCAGCGCGCTCGGCGGGCCCGGCTGCCGGAGCGCGGCCGCCGCGCTCCGGGTGATCGCCCGGCCGTGACCCCGGCGGCGGTGGTGAGCCGCACCGGGCCGGGCCCGTCGAGTTCCTCCGGCCGGTCCCGCAGCGCGTCCGCCACCGCTCCCAGCCGGTCGGCGTCCGGCGGGGCGAGTGCGCTCGTCATGTCCCCGATCCCCCGCCGCGAGGGCGGCCCGCACCCGGTTTCCGGGTCTCGGGGCCGAAGTCCGTCCGCGCGACCGGGAGTTCGCCGCAGTCGTACGCGTAGGGCCAGGCCGTGGCCTTCTCGTAGAAAAGGCGGATGCCGACCGGCATCATCAGGTCGCGCACTCACCGGCCGAGCGGACCCGCCGTCTTGGAGTCGCGGTTGCCCGCCGCCGACCTGACCATCCTGGCGAGCCGGTCAGAGCGGGCGGCATCGTACGCCGCGAGGGCGGCCGGAACGGAGGGCTCCGCGCCCAGTGACCGGGCGAGCGCGAGGGCGTCCTCCAGGGCCATCGACGCGCCCTGCGCGGCGCCCACGGGGTGGTCGGCGCGCTTCCGCGACTCCGGGTCCGGCCTGAGGGGTGCGTCCGGGCGCGCTACGTGGTCTGGGACAGGGGCTTGGCGATGTCCTCCAGGGAGCGCTGCTCCGCGTCGACCGCGAGGAAGGCCGCGACGAGACCCGCCGCGCACATCAGGGCCGCGCCGATGGAGAAGGCGAGGGCGGTGTCGCCCGGAACGCCCGACTCGGTGAGGTCGGCGAAGATCAGGGGGCCGCTGATCCCGCCGGCCGCGGTACCGATCGCGTAGAAGAAGGCGATGGCCATGGCCCTGGTCTCCATGGGGAACACCTCGGAGACCGTGAGATACGCGCTGCTCGCGCCGGCCGAGGCGAAGAACAGCACCACGCACCAGCAGGCGGTGAGCGTGTTGGCGGTCAGCGAGCCCCGGTCGAAGAGCCAGGCCGTGATGAACAGCAGGATGCCCGGCAGGATGTAGGTGGCGGCGATCATGATGCGCCGCCCGATCGTGTCGAAGAGCTTGCCGAGCACGAGCGGCCCGACGAAGTTGCCCGCCGCGATCACGGCGAAGTAGTAGCCGGTGTGGCCGCTGTCCACGTCGTAGAACGTCGTCAGGATCGCGCCGAAACCGAAGGTGATCGCGTTGTAGAGGAACGCCTGCCCGATGAAGAGGGAGAGGCCGAGCACCGCGCGCTTGGGATAGCTGCGGAAGACGGTCCTGGCGATGAGCCCGAAGCCGATGCTCTTGCGCTCGTGGATCGTGATCTCTCCGGCCGGGGGCGGCAGCTTCTCGTGCTTCTCCTCCTCGATCTCCCGCTCGACGGCCCCGACCAGCTCGTCGGCCTGCTCACCGTGCCCGTGGATGAACTGCCAGCGCGGGCTCTCCGGCACGTTCCGGCGTACGAGCAGGATCACGAGACCCAGGACGACGCCGAGGGCGAAGGTGAGCCGCCAGCCGAGGTCCTTGGGGAAGTAGTCCGTGTTCAGCATGACGATCGACAGCAGCGCACCGCCGACCGCGCCCAACCAGTAACTGCCGTTGATGATGAGGTCGACCCGGCCCCGGTACTTCGACGGGATCAGTTCGTCGATGGCCGAGTTGATCGCCGCGTACTCGCCGCCGATGCCGAAGCCGGTGAGGAAACGGAAGAGGAAGAACCACCAGGCGCTGAACGACAGTCCGGTCATGGCGGTCGCCGCGAGGTAGACCGCGAGCGTCACCATGAAGAGCTTCTTGCGGCCGTAGCGGTCGGTGAGCCAGCCGAAGAACAGTGCCCCCGCACAGGCCCCCGCCACATAGAGAGCGGCGGCGACTCCGGTGACCTGGGAGGACGTGATGTCGAGGCCGGAACCGTCCTCCGAGAGACGGCTCGCGATGTTGCCGACCGTCGTCACTTCGAGGCCGTCGAGGATCCACACCGTGCCGAGGCCGATGACGATCATCCAGTGCCAGCGCGACCACGGCAGCCGGTCCAGCCTGGCCGGGACGGCCGTGGTGACGGTGCCGATCCCGGAGTCGCCGGGAGCCGCCGCCTCGTCGCGCGGATCGCGCTCCCGGCCGCCTCTCCCCCGTGGGCGTTGTTCCCTGTCTTCGTGTCCCTCCGATGCGGCGGGGGTCGTCACGGCAGCTACCTCCTCGTCCGGGCGGGTGCGTCCCGCGAAGCGCAGAGCATCCAATATCCGCCAGTTGCCCCGGGGCCGCCGCCGCACACGCGGCGACTCCGCCACACGGGTTGCGCGCACGGTCCGGGGCCGGCGTCTCGGTGCGGACCGACCCGTTCGCAGCAGCGCCGGGAATAGCGGAAGCCGGGCGCTGTTGTCCCCGACATGACTTCTGAGACACGTGAGACGTTCGGCCGGATCGGCATCTGGAGCGGCGCGCTGCACCAGTCGCGGGTGGACGACGACGGGAGGAAGGAGATCGCGGACGCGGTCGCGGAGATCGAGGCGCTGGGCTACGGGACGCTGTGGCTCGGCGGCAGCCCCTCGCCCGAGGACGCCGCCGCCATCGTCGACGCCACCCGGACCGTCACCGTCGCCACCGGCATCCTGAGCATCTGGAACCACACCGCCGAGGAGGTGGCCGCCCGCGTCGCCGCGATCGACGCGAGCGCGCGGGGACGCTTCGTCCTCGGCCTGGGCGTCAGCCACGACGCGCTGGTACCCCAGTACGCGAAGCCGTACAGCGCGATGGTGGGCTACCTCGATGCCCTGGACGCCGCCGACCCGGCCGTGGGCCCCCGGCACCGGGTGCTGGCGGCGCTCGGCCCGAAGATGCTGAAGCTGGCGTCGGACCGGGCGCTGGGCGCACACCCCTACCTCGTCACCGCCGCGCACACGGCGGAGGCACGCGAAGCTCTCGGATCCGACGCGCTGCTCGCGCCCGAACTGTCCGTCGTGCTCGACACCGACCTCGACCGGGCGCGCGACACGGCGCGCGCGATGCTGGCGATGTACCTCCAACTGCCCAACTACACCGGCAATCTGCTGCGCCTCGGGTTCACCGAGAGCGACTTCGACGGCGGGGGCAGCACACGCCTCCTGGACGCCCTCTTCGCGTTGGGCGACGCCGAGCGGGTGAAGGCGCGGACGCGCGAGTACATCGAGGCGGGCGCGGACCACGTGGCACTCCAGGTGGTCACGGCGGGCCAGGGCAGGACGGGGCTCCCGCTGGCCGAGTACCGCGAGCTCGCCGACGCCTTCGGCGACGAGCTGTAGACGACGGGCCCCGCTCCATGCCCGCAAGCCCGGTCCGCGACTGCGCGGGCCGGGCTCTTGTACGGGCGCGCGCACGCCCGTACCTTATGAACATGTTCGGTGAACATGTTCAGTCAACGCGTGCGGCGCAGAAGCGACGGACCGCCACCCGCATCGTGGAGGCCGCGGCCCGGCTCTTCGCGGAGCGGGGCTTCCAGAGCACGACGGTGCGTCAGATCGCGGCGGAGGCCGGTGTTTCGGTGGGCGCGGTCATGGCGGTCGGGGACAAGGAGTCACTGCTGAGCCTGGTGTACGACCGGGCCATCGCCGACCGGATCCCCGCCCCGCCCGCTCCGGCGGAGGCGGCGCCCGCGCCGCCCGCCGTCGCGTACCTGGCGCATTACTTCGACCCGTTCCTGGCCCTGTTCGCCGAGAACGAGGACCTCGCCCGCGCGTACTTCCGGACGCTGGCGAGGGGCAGGCCGGAGAACGCCGCCCTGGGCGCGCTCCGCGCCCTCTCCGAGGACAACCTCACGGCCGCGATGGTGAACGCCGGCATGCCCGAGGCGCGGGCCCGGCTCGGGGCGCAGGTGATGTTCGCCGGCTACCTGGGGGAACTGATGCTGCTCGCCGCCGGATCGACCGACCACCGGCAGACGGCGGCGCGGATCAGGACCATCGCCGCCTTCGTCACCGCGCAGGAAGGGAACTGACCCATGTCGCTCTCCGAACTCCCCTCCCCCGTATGGCCGGTGGTGGTCCTGCTCGTCATCCAGGCCGGTGACGCGGCGATGATGCTGCGCCCGCCGGGGTTCATCGTCGACTGCCTCGAGGGCGTCCGGCTGCCGCGCGAGTGGTGGTGGGTGCTGACCACCGCCAAGGCCGCCTCGGTCGTCGGCCTCGTCGTCGGCTTCCGGGTGCCCGGTGTCGCCATGACGACGACCGCGGCGATCGTGGTCTACTTCCTCGCGGCCGCCGTCGCGCACATCCGCGCGCGGGCGCTGAACACCACGTTCTGGGTCAACTGTCTCGGCATGCTCGCGGTCTCGCTCGCGGTGCTGGTGGGGTGCTTCGTACGGGTGTAGCGCGGCCCGTCGCCGCGGCGCGCGATGCCCCGCGACGACGGGCCGGCGGTCAGGTCGTGTAGTCGGCGTTGACGCGGATGTATCCGGCGGACAAGTCGCAGCCGTACACGGTCGCTTCGGCGTCGCCGAGACCGAGCGTGATCGCGATGTCCACCTCGTCCCGGCCCATCAGATCCACGAGTCTGCCCAGGGTGTCCGCCTCGGGCTCCTCCGGATACACCTCGATGTCACCGAACTCGACGGTGACGGCGTCCGGGACGATATCGGTGTCATCGGTGTTCTTGCCGATGGCCATGAGGACCCGCCCCCAGTTGGGGTCCGCGCCGTGGACGGCGGTCTTGACCAGCGGCGAGTTCACCACGCTCTTGGCGACGCGCTTGGCCTGCGCGTGGTCGCGGGCGCCGCCCACGGTGACGCGCAGAAGCCTGGTGGCCCCTTCGCCGTCGCTCGCCAGCTGCAGGGTGAGATCCAGGCACAGGTCCGCGAGCGCCTCGGCGAACAGCACCGGATCGACCGCTCCGGCCGCCCCGTTGGCGATGACGGCCACGGTGTCGGAGGTCGAGGTGTCGGTGTCGACGCTCAGACAGTTGAACGTACGGTCCACCGCCCCGCGCAGCGCGGTGTCCAGGTCGGCCGGGGAGAGCTCGGCGTCGGTGACCACATAGGCCAGCATGGTGGCCATGTCGGGCTCCAGCATGCCGACCCCCTTGGCGACGCCCACGAGGCGGGCCGGCCCGACGGTCCGGGCGGCGGTCTTCGGGCGGGTGTCGGTGGTCATCATCGCGCGGGCCACGTCCTGGGGCCCGGCCGTGAACGCCGCGATGCCACGCTCGGCGGTCCTGTCGAAGTGCGGGAGGATGGTGGTCATCGGCAGGGGCCTGCCGATGACCCCCGTGGAGCCGATGAGCACCTCACCTTCGGGGACGCCGAGAATCCCGGCGACCCGGCGGACGACCTCGGCAGCGTTCTCCTCACCCCGGCGCCCGGTGGCGACATTGGCGTTCTGCGCCAGGGTGGTCACGGCGCGCAGGCGCTGCCCTGCGGCGTGCCTGCGACTGAGCACCACGGCCGGCCCGGCGAAGAGGCTCCGGGTGAAGACGGCAGCGCTGACCGCCGGCCGGTCCGAGGCGACGATCGAGATGTCGTCGCCGTGTTCACGCAGCCCGCCGTGGCCGGTGTACGCGAGGAAACCGGTGGGCCAGGGCAGAGCGTCGTCCGCTCGCATCGATGCATTTTTATTCGACATTCCACATATCCTTGCACCGTCAAGCCGGAACGTCCACCCCCTCCCCGACTCGCCGGCAACCCACATCACCCCCTTCGGGTCTCCCTCTGCGGACAGGTCAACACGCCGAAGAAAGAAGCATCATGGGCATCGGAAGAACCGCGAAGCGCGTCGGGGAGCACCTTCGGGAGCAGACCGTGGAGGCCGTCGGCGAGCTGGCACTCACCGCGCTCGCCTGCATACTGCTCGGCGCCCTGATATGGGCGGCGCACCTCAGCTGGTCAGCCAGCCCCCGCCTGACCGTGGCGGGCAGCGTTCTCGCGGGCCTCGCCTTCATCCACGGCGCGTGGACCATGCTCCGCGCACCTTCACAGCACCCCCGGCGACGAGGCGTCGCCGCCACCACGACCGCCCTCCTCGCGCTGGGCGCCGGGACGAGCCTCTTCCTCGCGTTCTACGCGACAGGCTGCGACTGCCAGGGCGTGCATTCGGCCGTGCCCAAGCAGCAGCTCCGGTAAGGCCCTTGATCTGGATCATTGCGCCGCGAAGGCGGAGACCGGCCCGCGAAAATCGTTGTGACGTCGCCGCGCACAGTGATAGGAAACCCGGGTGACCAAGACCTTGGACTTCCCTGAACTGCTGCGCTTGATCGACGAGCGGTCGGCCGCCTTCCGGGCCGCGATCGCCTCCGCGCCCAGCCTCGACGTGCAGGTGCCGACCTGCCCCGAGTGGACGCTGCTCGACCTGGTGCACCACCTGGGCGGGGGGCGTCGCGCCTGGGCCGCTACGGTCGCGGCTGGGCCGAACGCCTCGGGCAAGTCGGCGGGAGAGGGCCTGGCCGCACCGCAGGAGCGCGAGGCCCTGCTCGCCTGGCTGGCCGAGTCGACGCAGCAGATGCTGGACGCGTTGCGGGAGGCCGGCCCGGAGCGCGGTTGCTGGACATGGTGGAGCTCGTCGCAGTCGCCGCGGACCTGCGGCGCCGTCGCCCGGCACCAGCTCCAGGAGATCGCGATGCACACCTATGACGCCCAGCTCACCGTGGGCGCCCCGGAGTCGCTACCGGAGGAGGTGGCGCTTGATGGCGTCGAGGACTTCCTGTTCACCTGCTGCACCACGACGGTCGCTTGGCCGCACAAGCCCGCCGTCGTCGACTATCAGGTCACCGAGGGCGACTCCTGGCGCCAATCGCTCTCCGCCAATGGTTCGCGAGCCTTCCGTCTGCCCGAATCCGGCCCCGCAGCCGGCGAGGAGTCGGAGTCGGCCGACGCCTCCGTCAAGGGTACGGCGAGCGACCTGGTCCTGGCCTTCTACGGCCGCGTTCCACTGGACTCCCTGAAGCTCGAAGGCGACCGGCACCTCTTCGGCCTGCTGGAAGAGTGGGACATGGAGTAGGACCGCCTGGAGTAAGACCGCGCACCTAGGGCCGCGGCGGGCCGCACCGCCTTCAACACATGAACACGGCACACCCCATTGACATGCCCATGGCTCTATCGCTTTTATGGCGCCGGGCCGCGACCATCCGCCTCGCCCGCCGGGCAACGGGACTTCATCCCGGCATCGAGGGGGTGACCGCCGGCCCCGCACCCCCGTCCCCCTGCCCCGGGCGGCGCGGCGCACGGCGCGTAATGGGAGCGCTCCCATCCCTTTGCGGGCCGTGACTCCGCGTCGCCGAGAGAGGAACCAGCACCGTGCTCCACCCTCTCCGCACTCTCCGAAGAGCCGCCAGGATCGCCGCCTTCAGCGCGGCGGCCCTGCTTCTGCCCCTCGCCGGTACGGTCACGGCACAGGCTGCCGAGCCCGCTGCCGGGTCCGGCTACTGGCACACCAGCGGGCGGCAGATCCTGGACGCCGACAACCAGCCGGTCCGCATCGCCGGAATCAACTGGTTCGGCTTCGAGACCGCCAACTACGTGCCTCACGGCCTGTGGTCCCGCGACTACAAGAGCATGATCGACCAGATGCGGTCGCTGGGTTACAACACCATCAGACTGCCGTACAGCGACGACATCTTCGCCGGGACCGAGCCCGCGAGCATCAACTATTCCGGCGGGATGAACACCGATCTGGAGGGGCTCGACTCGCTCCAGGTGATGGACCGCATCGTGGATCACGCGGGCAGTGTCGGCATGAAGGTCATCCTGGACCGGCACCGGCCCGACTCGGCCGGCCAGTCGGCACTCTGGTACACCTCGGCCGTCCCCGAGTCCACCTGGCTGGCCCACCTCAGGACACTGGCCGCCCGGTACGCGGGCAACGACGCGGTAGTCGGCATCGACCTGCACAACGAGCCCCACGACCCCGCCTGCTGGGGCTGCGGCGACACCGCGAAGGACTGGCGGCTGGCGGCGGAGCGCGGTGGCGACGCCGTCCTGTCGGCCAACCCGGACCTGCTGATCTTCGTGGAGGGCGTGCAGACCTTCGCCGGGGTGTCCGGCTGGTGGGGCGGCAACCTCATGGGCGTCGGGCAGTACCCGGTGGAGCTGAGCGTGCCGCACCGGGTGGTGTACTCGGCACACGACTACGCCACCAGCGTCGCCCAGCAGCCGTGGTTCGCCGACGCCTCGTTCCCCGACAACATGCCCGGCGTCTGGGACAAGTACTGGGGCTACATCTTCAAGCAGAACATCGCTCCGGTGTGGGTGGGCGAGTTCGGCACCACACTCCAGTCCACCACCGACCAGAAGTGGCTGAAGGCCCTGGCCGACTACCTGCGGCCGACCAGCCGATACGGGGCCGACAGCTTCTCGTGGACCTTCTGGTCCTGGAACCCGAATTCCGGTGACACCGGCGGCATCCTGAAGGACGACTGGACCTCGGTCGACACCGTGAAGGACGGTTACCTGGCGAGCATCAAGGCGCCCGGTTTCGGCAACGGCGGCGGCTCCGGCGGCGACGACACCCGGGCCCCGACGGCCCCGACGGGCCTCACCGTCACCGGGACCACCGCGGGCTCCGTTTCCCTGTCCTGGCAGGCCACCTCCGATGACACCGGAGTCACCGGCTACGACGTCTACCGCGGCTCCACCAAGGCCGGCACCGCCACCGGCACCACGTACACGGACACCGGTGTGACGGCCGGCACCTCGTACACGTACACCGTCCGCGCCCGCGACGCCGCGGGCAACACCTCCGCTCCCTCCGCGTCCGTCACCGCCACCACCACCGGCTCCGGCGGGAACACCGGCTGCAAGGCGGTGTACACGGTGAACGGGGACTGGGGCAGCGGGTTCGGGGTGGACGTCACCGTGACCAACACGGGTACGGCACCGGCCACCGCGTGGAAGCTGACCTGGACCTACGGCAGCGGGCAGAAGATCACGAACATGTGGAACGCCGCATACACCCAGACCGGCGCCGCCGTCACCGTCACCAACACCGACCACAACGGCAGCCTCGCGGCCGGCGCGCACACCGGCTTCGGCTTCCAGGGCACACCGGCCGCCGGCGCCGTACCGACCGTGAGCTGCACGCTCTCCTGACCGCCTCGTCCGCACGATCCGCTCCGGAAAGGGAGCACCGTAGCCCGCCCCCGTGGCGGGCTACCTCTCATTCAGGACAGTTCTTCCGCCTCTTCCACGACCAGCGAATACCCGTCGAAACCCCTCGGCTAGCATGATCCCGCCCCGGCGACCACCCTCATCGCCCGCACACCATGCCATACGGCATGAAAAGCGACCTATTTGACCAAAACCCAGGACATCGGCCAGAGAATTGATACCTATAGCATCGCGGGCGTTTTCGCGAATAAACCGCCGAATACCCTTCGCCGCGTGGCGCCGGCCGCGAGCGATCCTGTGGACGGTGGCGGCGGTGGTGACACTCGCGTTCCTCGTCGCGCTGGAGATCGCCGCACGCCATTACGGCCTGCCGGGGCCGGTCACCACTCAGGCCCAAGAAGTGGTGATCGCCCCCAAATCAGGCTTCTTGCTGTACGCCAGCATGGGTCTGATGATGATCGTCCTCACCTGGCGGCAGCGTTTCATCGCGGTCGGTGTCGCGGCCGGCATCGACATCGTCATCGCCCTGATCCGATGGGTGGCCGACGCTCCGGTCACCGAGGGCCACCCCTTCGGCAACGGTGCGCTGTGGGTGATGGTGGGCGTCACGGTCATCGCTCTCACCCGCCGCACGGGTCAGGAACGCATGCTGCTCCTGAAGGGCGTCGGTCTGGGGCTGCTCCTGGTGGCGGGGCGGAAGACCGGTGACACCTGGCTGGTCATCACATCGAAGACCCGCCCCGAGGTGCTCGACCAGTACATGGCCAACGCCGACCACGCGCTCGGCAACCCGTCCTGGGTGGTGGGGCGGCTCATCGAGGCGACCGGCCCTGCCGGCGCCCATTTCCTCGACGCCGTCTATACGCAGCTGGCGGTCGCCGCGGTCTGCGTCGCGCTGTACCAGCTGCGTAACGTGGCGACGGACCGCCGCTTCCCCGGCCACCACCTGGTGCGCACCTTCCTGGTGATCGGCCTCCTCGGCCCGGCCATCTACATGATCTTCCCGGTGGTCGGCCCGATCTTCGCGTTCGGCTCCGACGGCGGGCACTGGGCGGTGGGCGACATGTGGCCCGACACCCCCGTGCCCATCGGCACCCCGCACCACATGCCGTTCGACGAGATCACCCCGCGCAACTGCATGCCCAGCCTCCACACCGCGTGGGCCACCGCGATCTTCATCCACTCCCGCAAGGGCCCGAAGTTCCTCCAGTACGCCGGCGCCTTCTGGCTGGTCGCCACGCTCGCCGCGACGCTGGGCTTCGGCTACCACTACGGCGCGGACCTCGTCGCCGGTGTGGTGTTCACGCTGACGATCGAGACGGGCATGCGCGCGCTCGAACGCGGCTGGGACCGGCCTGCCGTCGGTCTGGTCGCCTACGGCACCGCCGTCTTCGCCGCGCTTCTGGTGTCGTACCGCTATCTGTCGCTGGAGATGGCCCACTATCCGTGGCTGTTCGGACCGCTTCTCATCGCGGCCATGGGATCGGTGATCTACGGCTACGCACGGATCATCCGGCGGTGGGAGCCGAAGACGGCGCCCGCGCCGACGCTGGAGCCACAGCCCGAGATGGCCTGAGCCGCCCTCACGTGGCGAGGTGACGTCGGCCCGCGCCACCTCGCCGGTCAGTCCCTCGGCATGGGCGGCACCCCGCCAGACCCTGCGAGAGAGCCCGACAGAGAGCCACCCCCCCCGTGATCGCCTTCGCCCGGTTCACCGACGCGCTCGGCTGTCCGATGTACGTCGCGACCGCCGAGAAGCCCGGCGAGACCGGCCCGGTTCAGCGCCTCGCACCGCCGCGCCCCGGTGACGCGCCGCCCGCCCGGGCCGGACTTCCCGGGTGTCCTGGGCGGCTCGTCGCCGGAGCAGGGGCGGGCGCCGGTCAGGAGGTGCGGTCAGAAGTCACCGCGTGCGGTCCGTTCGGCCAGCTTCTGGAACTCGCCGAGGTCGTAGTTGGCCAGGACCGAGTCCAGGTTGGTGAGGGCACCGAAGTACTCCACGAAGCCCTGGGGGTCGTACTCGATCTGCAGGGCCACCCGGCTCGACTCGTCGTCCAGCCGGTGGAAGGTGACGACCCCGGCGTGGTGGACACCTTCCGTGGTCCTCCACGCGATCCGGTTCTCCGGAATGACCTCGGTGAGTTCGGCGACGAAGCTCTTGTCGGTGCCGGGGAGGGAGAGCTGCCAGGCGAACCGGCGCGCGTCCAGGGGATCGACGCGCCGGACGTGGCTCAGGAAGGCGGGCCAGCGCGCGACGTCGCTCCACAGCGCCCAGCTGACGGCGACGGGGGCCTTGATATCGACGGTCTCGACGAGAGAGGAGGACATGAGAGCTCCTGGGGTGGGTGGGAATGAGTGGTTGCCGGACCCGCCAGGCCCTAGGCGCGGGTGGCCAGGGTGAAGGGGTGTCCGGCGGGGTCGGAGTAGAGGCGGGCGTCTCGTGCGCCGCCGTTGTTCTTCGTGTCCAGGGGGCGCGCGCCGAGACCGACCGCCTCCCGTTCCGCCTCGTCGATGTCCTCGCGGGCGACCAGGATCCGCAGATGGGCCTGCTGCGAGTCGTCGGGCCTCGGCCAGCTCGGCGGCGCGTACCCGTGGTCCCTGCGGATGGCGAGGTGGATGCCGGCCGCGCCCACGACCTCGACGAGATCGGGCTCGTGCCCGGGGCGGACCTCGGCGCCGAGCAACGCGGCGTAGAAGTCGGCCAGTTCCTCCGCTTCGGCGCAGTCCAGCACCAGCAGACCCGTTTTCGGAACCGCCATGACCGTCCTCCTGTTCGCGGCTGCTCGTTCCTCCGGACGCCGTTCCGCGTACCCACGCCGCCGCCGGTCACACCCGGTCACCGGCGGGTCCGTGGCCGGCGCCGCCCGGCAGGACCGTTCGCAGCATGCCTGCGGGGCGGAATACGGGGCAGACGGCGGGTCACCGGACGAGCCGAAGCGTCCCGCCGCCGAAGAGGGGGAACCCCATGTCCGCCACCCAGCCGGAAAGACCCGTGCGACCGACAAACCCCCGTGCTCCCGCGGGGCCGGGCCGCTCCCCCGCCCTGACGACCGGTCTGCGCACGGCCGCGCTGCGCTTGAGTGCGCTGACCGTCGGGCAGGCGGCGCTGATGGTGGGTCTCGGGCTGCTGATCACGGGGCCCGGACAACGCGTCTGGCCCCTCAGCGCCGAGGACCGGGTCAACGAGGGGTTCGAGCACCTGCGGACGGGCCCCCTGACCGATGTGTCGTTCGCCGCGTCGGGGGCCGGCGACACCGTCACGATCATCGTGATCACCGTCCTGGTCTGCCTGGGCCTCGTCGCGATTCCCCGGCTGCCGAGGTGGCGGCAGGCCGTCTTCCTCGCCGTCGGTGTCTCGCTCCAGTCCCTGGTGTTCCTGGTGATCACCGTGTGCGTGGACCGCGACCGGCCCGAGGTGGACCGGCTCGACGCGTCGCCGCCGACGGCGAGTTACACCTCCGGGCACACCGGGGCCGCGACCGCGCTCTACGCGGGTCTCGCCGTGCTGGCGCTCCTTCCGGGCGGGCGCGGCCGACGCCACAAGGTGCTCGCCGCGCTGCTGCTGCTCATTGCGCTGCTCGTGGGTCTGGCCAGGCTCTACCGGGGGATGCACCACCCCACCGATGTCCTCGGCGGCATGCTGAACGGAGCACTGTCCCTGCTGGTGGCGGGCCGGACGCTGCTGGCCGAGGGCACGAGCCCGGCCCCGGCCCCCAAGAACGCCATGGCGATCGCGCAGGAGATGGCCGCCGAAGGGGCGCAGCGGGTCGCCGGCCGCACCGTCGTCGTGGTCAATCCGACGGTGACCGACGAGGAGCGGCGCGAGACGTTGCGGCTCGTCCTGGAGCAGTACGGGCATCATGCGGCGGAGTTCGTGCCCACGACCGTCGACGACCCGGGCGGCGGGCAGGCGGCGGCAGCGGTGCGCGACGGCGCCGCACTGGTCGTGGTGTGCGGGGGCGACGGAACGATACGGGCGGCGGCCGACCGGCTGGCCGGGACGGGGGTCCCGATGGCGCTGGTCCCCTGCGGCACGGGCAACCTGCTGGCCCGGAACCTGGGCCTGCCGGTCGCGCCGGCCGAGGCGCTGGCCGCCGCGCTGTCGGGCACCGAGCGCCGGATCGACCTCGGCCGGATCGAGGGCGACGGCCTGCCGGCCACCCACTTCACCGCGATGTCCGGGGCGGGCCTGGATGCCGCGATGCTGGAGAACACCGGCAGTGCGGCGAAGGCCGCGCTCGGCTGGCCCGCGTACGTGGTCGCCGGACTGAGCAGTCTGCGGGCGCCGCGCATGTCGGTGTCGGTCCGGCTGGACGGCGGGCCGGTGCTGCGTCGCACGGCGCGGATGGTGCTGCTCGCCAACATCGGGGCCGTGCAGGGCGGGGCGACCCTCGTCCCGTCCGCCCGGCCCGACGACGGGCTGCTCGACCTGGCCGTGTTCGACCCGCACGGCCCGGGCGGCTGGCTGCGTGCCGTGGGCGCGGTGCTGCGTGGCCCCCGGCGGTCCGGCTCCGGTCCGGGAGGCGTCGGCGCGCCCGTGGAGTACTTCACCTTCCGCCGCGCCGAACTCCGCTTCGCCACAGGACAGTCGCGGGAGCTCGACGGCGACCCGGTGGGAACGGGCCGCCGGCTCGTGGCCGAGGTGCGTCCGGGGGCCCTCACCGTACTCCTGCCGTCGGGGGGTGAGTGATGGGCACCGCGACCCGGGTCCCGCAGACCCGCGACATGTCGGGTGACGAGCTGAGTGCGGACGAGGCACTGGAATCGCTCCGCCGCTACGGGCGCTGGCCGCTGGTGCGTGACTCGTTCGTACGCTTCCGTTACGCCGACGGCTTCAGCCACTCGCGGGCGCTGGCCCTGCAGACGGTCCTCGCGGTGATCCCGCTGGTGATCGCCTTCGTCGGTCTCTCGGCCTCGCTGCACACCGAGAACGTGGGCCGGCTCGCGGAACTGACGATCCATCGCATCGCGGCCGGGCCGAGCGCCGACGTGGTGGACGACGCGCTCGACCGCAGCCGGCGGCACGCCGGTGAGGGCTCCCAGCTCACGCTCTGGTTCGGGCTGCTCTTCTCGCTGGTCAACGTGACGACGGCGATGTGCCAGATAGAGCGCGGGGCCAACCGGATCTACGGGGTCGAGCGCGACCGCCCCTTCCACCAGAAGTACTTCCGGGGTCTGGTGATGTCGCTGACGGCCGGCATTCCGCTGGGGCTCGGGTTCATCCTGATGGTCGTCGGCGGCGACCTCGTCACGGCCGCCGCGACCGTCTACCACCTCGGCGGCACCGCGCGGACCACCTGGGACCTGCTGCGCTGGCCGTGCGGGCTGCTGCTGGCGCTGCTGTCGGCGAGCGCGATCTTCCGTCGCTCCCCGCGCCGCAATCAGCCCGGCTACACCTGGCTGGCGTTCGGCGCGGCCCTCTACCTGGTGCTGTGGACGGCGCTGACCTATCTGCTGAGCCAGTACCTCTCCCTCAGCGGCTCCTTCGACACGGTCTACGGGCCCCTGAGCGCCTTCATGTCGCTCCTGCTGTGGGCCTACCTGACCTCCATAGCCCTGTTCCTCGGGTTGTCCTTCGCGGCGCAGCTGGAGGCTGCCCGCGCCCGCCGGCCCGGTCCGATACAAGCCGATCCGGGAGCATGAATGGTTGCACGAGCCACCACACGGCTGCTGCGGGAGCGGCGGCGCCGGGCGGCGGACCGCGCGTTCGGCGTGCGTCTGCTCGGCGCCGCGGCCGTCACGGCGCTGTCCGCGGTGCCGTTCGCGCTGGTGCTGGTTCTCGTCGAGGGGCGCTGGCGGCCGCTGCGCGCGGTGGACTCGGGGGCGGCCGGGCGTCTGCACCGCACCGCGCTGGACCATCCGGCCTGGACGAGTGCGCTGCGCTTCCTGTCCGACTGGGTCTGGGACCCGTTGACGCTGCGCTGTGCCGTCGCGCTGCTGACGGGCTGGCTGCTGTACCGGCGGGCGTGGCGGCTGGCGGCCTGGTGCGCCGTCACGGCGGTGGCCGGTGGCCTGACGGGCCTGCTGGTCAAGGTGGTCGTCGAGCGGGCCAGGCCGTCGCTCGCGGACCCGGTGGCGCGGGCGCCCGGTTTCTCGTTCCCGTCGGGACACGCGATGACCGCGACGACGTCGTTCGCGGTGCTGCTGCTGGTCCTGCTGCCGCTGGTGCCGCGGCGTGGCCGGGTGGTGTGCTGGGCGGTGGCGGTGCTCTCGGTACTCGGGGTGGGCTTCACCAGGGTCGCGCTGGGTGTGCACTGGTTCAGCGATGTGGTCGGCGGCTGGCTGCTCGGGCTGGCCGTGGTGGCGTCGACCGCCTGGGCGTTCGAGGCGTGGCGCGCCGACTCCGGGCGCGGGCGCAGCGAGATGACCGAGGGCCTGGAACCCGAACTGACGGCCACCGCCCCGGAACGCTGACGACGATCGGGGGCGTCGGACCCGGCTGCGGCGTCCAGCCGTCGGCGTACGGCGGGTGCCGGCCGGCCGGTCCGCCGGGCGAGGCCCGGACAGGTCGCGCGGCCGGCGCCGACTAGGGCGGGAAGCAGCCGCCGGCCGGGGCCTGCCGGGCCCACCGGCCGGGCGTCCTGGGTGCCCTCGCGGCCGGGAGACGTGGCGCCCGTCTCCCGGCGCGGCGGCGCGGCGGGGTTTCAGCGGGATGAAAGTTCTCACCCGGGTGACGGAGTCACCGCAGCTCGGCGGCCTCTTCACTGGACTGGACCACAGAGGCCGGCCCGAAACCCTTTACGCCACAGGGGTGTTCATGCGTCACTCGTGACGTGCACTCGTCAACGGAGTGGTTTCTCCGCACCCCGTGACAGGCCGTCCCCCGGACACACCACTATGCTCGGAACCGCTCCCCATGCTACGCGAGTAGACCCCGCTCGCGCCGCTCACCCCAGGAGGCTCCCGTGTTATCCATCCGCAGCCGCAGACCCGCACTCCGCAAGTTGGTGGCCCTCGGAACCGCCGGCCTCGGCATGGTGGTCATCCCCACCGTCTCGGCGACGCCGGCGTCGGCCTCGCCCGCGCCCACCGCTTCGTCGAGCTCCGCCATCCCCCTCGGCGACGGATACATGGGCGCCGGCTACCTCGCCGACGGCGCCAGGTTCGCCCCGGACACCCGGGAGGTCGACCTCACCCCGGAGAGCTCGTCCTCGATCCAGGCCACCCAGCTCCCCGGCATCGACGTCTCCCACTACCAGGGGTCGATCAACTGGTCCTCGGTGAAGGCAGCGGGCATCAGGTTCGCGTACATCAAGGCCACGGAGTCCACCACGTACAAGGACCCGAACTTCAACGCGAACTACCTCAACGCCTACAACGCGAAGGTGATCCGGGGCGCGTACCACTTCGCGCGTCCCAACGTGTCCAGCGGTGCGACCCAGGCCGCCTACTTCGCGAGCAACGGCGGCGCCTGGTCGCGGGACAACCTGACGCTTCCCGGGATGCTCGACCTGGAGGGCGGCTGCTACGGCAAGACGGCCGCGTCCATGCAGTCGTGGATTCTGGACTTCTACAACACGTACAAGGCCAGGACGGGCCGTGACGTCGTCATCTACACCAGCGCGAGCTGGTGGAACTCCTGCACGGGCGGCTGGAGCGGCATGTCCGCGCGCAGCCCGCTGTTCGCCGCGCACTGGACGACCGCGGCGAGCCCGACCATCCCGAAGGGCTTCCCGTACTGGACCTTCTGGCAGTACACCGACTCCGGTTCGGTGGGCGGCATTTCGGGAGCCGTGGACCGCGACCGGTTCAGCGGTGACGCCACCCGGCTGCTGGCCCTGGCCAACAACACCCCGTGACGGCCGGCTGAACCGCGTCCGGAAAAGAGGCGGCCGTCCGGTGAAGGCTCAGGCCTTCACCGGACGGCCGCCCTCCCGTCTCAGCGGCCGGCGGTGAGCCGTCCTTGTACGAGGTGGGGACGATGCGGGCGCGGGGTCCGCGATCGGGGCCCCGGTGGGCGGGGCGGCGGCGGGCCCCTTGCGCAGAAGCTCCTCCCGCGTGCGCGTGCCGTACCCGACGGCTCAGCGCAGGATGCCGGCCTGCCGGGCGGCCTGCAGCCAGGACGGGAACTCCGACAGGAGGCGGTCGTACAGCTCCTGGTCGGAGACCTTCTCGATGTCGTCGACGGCGAAGAAACCGACGTTGTCGACCCGGCGGCCGGGCATGGTGTCGAACCGCTCCAGCACGCCGTACTGCGACCGGCCGAGCCCGATGAACTGCCAGAAGACCGGCTCCTCCACCGCCGCGCACAACTCGCGCTCGATCTCGTCGTTGCGGTACACACCCCCGTCCGAGAAGAACAGTACGAGCGTGGGGTCGGGCGCCGGGTTCGCGCGGACGTGGTCCCGCACCTCGGCGATGACCTTCTGCTCCTCGTTCTGGATGCCGACCGCGCGCATGTCGACCTGGCCGGGGGCCAGTCCCTTCTGGGGCTTCTTGCGCCCGAAGAGGTTCACCTGGCCCACCCGCACATGCAGCCGCAGCCACTCGGGCAGTTCGCCGATGGCGAGGTCGGGCAGCCGAGCCGGGTTCGAGGCGAAGGTCCACGCCTGCATCTCGCCGTCGTCGTCGAGTTGCGCGGCGACGGCCGCCATCCGCTCGGTGACACCCGCCACGGTGCCGCGTGCGTAGAGGCCGCTCATCGACCCGGAGGCGTCCAGGACGAGGATCACCCGGGCGGTCAGCCGTGACAGGCCGTGCTTGCCGAGGCTGACGGCCACCTGCTGCTTGCGCAGGGACAGACGTTTGCGCATGTCGACCGGCAGCCGCTCCTCGCCCTTGGTGAGCCTCGGCGACGGCTCACCCCGGCCCGCGGCGGGCTGCGCGGCCGCCGGGCCCAGGGGCTGGTGCGACGGAGGCGGCGGCGCCGCGGGGGCGGGGGCCGGGGGCCGGGCCTGGGCGGGGGTCGTACGGGGCTCGTCGACGCTGATCCCGAAGTCCGTCGCCAGACCGGCGAGCCCGCTCGCGTACCCCTGGCCCACGGCCCGGAACTTCCAGCCGCCCGCCCGCCGGTAGAGTTCGCCGCACACATAGGCCGTTTCCGGGCCCGCCGCCATGTCGAACCGGGCCAGCTCCGCGCCGGACCCGGCGTCGAGCAGGCGCAGATGGAGCCCCGGTACCTGCCCGAACGTGCCCCCGTCCGCCGAAGCGCACAGCGCGACCCGTTCCACGCCCGGTCCCAACGTCGCGAGATCGGCCTCCAGCGCGTCGGAGCCCGGCTGTTTGCCGAGGTGGCGTACGGCCCCGGAGGCGTGCCGGGGCTGGTTGTAGAAGACGAGGTCGCCGTCCGAGCGGACCCGCCCGTCGGCGGCCAGCACGAGCGCCGACGCGTCCACGTCGGGCACACCCGGTCCGGCCGACCAGCCCAGTACGGCTCTGACGGCGGATGCCGCCACCGGCATGTTGGCGCCCTTGCTCAGTGTCGTCATGGGAACAGTCTGCCTGCCGGCGTTCCGCGAGGCCGCCCGGATCCACGACCTCCCCGGCACGAACGCGCCCGGTCGTTCGGCCGGCGAGGGGCGCGCCGGCCTGACGGGCCGTCTGCGCGGCGATGCGCGGGGCGACGGCCGGGTACGCGGTGAGGGTCTTCAGGCCGGTGACCAGAGCCCAGCCGCGTCCCCGGGGCCAGGTGGCGTCGTCCGGGCCGAGCACGACGCGGAGGCGGCCCGGCCGACGCGGTGAACGCCGCACACGGCGGGCGCCGGCCGGGGCAGCCGTGACGTGGTGCCGATGCGTCAGGCGGCGGCCTCCCCGCGCTCCAGCAGGGCGGGCAGGCCGGCCGTCGCCGGGGCCTCGCCGCACGCCGACGCGACGACCAGCTCCTCCAGCGCCCACAGGTGCGCCCTGATCCTCGGCGGTGGCAGGTAGGCCGTGTCGGCGGTGAGCATGACGGCGAGGACGCCCCGCTCCTCGGTGACGTGGACGCAGTACCGGCAGCCCAGTTTGTCCTCGGTGGCGGGGAAGCCGAGCTCCGTACGGGCCTGTGCCGCGCGCAGTTCCGCGGGGTCCGGCGGTGGACCTTCGTCCGGCGGGCGTACGAAGAACCGCTGGTCGTTGTAGCAGCAGTACGGGTGCACCGGTGTACCGCGCTCGCGGCCGATCCGTTCGCGCAGGGCCTCCCAGGCGACCGGGTCGTAGGACGCCGCCCGGTAGCCCGCCATGGCCGCGCGCCACGCCACCGGAAGCAGGTCCGTGAAGCGTTCGGCGCCGGTCGTGTCGAGCAGGAACGGCGCGTCCTGGGAGAGCATCGCCACCAGGTCCCGCCGGTCCTCGGACGCGCGGTTGGCCACGATGGGCATCATCGCCGCCGCCCTGTGTCCGCCCTCGGCGGCGACCAGGGCGGCCAAGGCGGTCATCAGGACCGTCGACCCACTGATCCGGTGCGCGGCCGCCAGCGCGTCGGTCGCCCTCATCAGCGCCTCGGAGACCAGTTGGCCGCTCCAGAAACGGGGCGTGCGGGGTTCGGCGGCCTGCCGGGGGAACATCGTGGGCGGCATGGTCCGGTAGAAGCCCTCCCAGTGGGCGAGGGCCCGCTCGCTGCGACGGACACCGGCCGGCCCGTGCTGGTCGCGGGCGAGGTCGAGGGGGGTGGTGCGCGGGGCCCGCCCGGCCGAGCCCCGGCGCACCAGCAGCCGCAGGTCGCGTACCACCTGTTCGGCGGCGTGGCCGTCGGCCGCCAGATGGCAGAGGACCAGCGCGGCGTGCGTCACCCGTCCCTGGTGGCAGACGGCGCCGACGCGCAGCGGCCACTCCGCCGCGTAGTCGAAGCGGGTGGCCGTCAGCTTGTCGAGCAGGGCGCGTGCGGTGGCCTCGGCCCGGTCGGGGTCGGCCTCCTCCACCACGGTGACCGGCAGGGCTCCGCAGTCGGTGAGCGACTGGCGGGGCTCGCCTTCCTCGATGTCGTACAGCCGGGTGCGCAACGCCTCGTGACGTTCCAGCAGGGCGGCCAGCGCGGTGCTGAGCCGGGGCAGGTCCGTCACCCGTCCGCGCTCCCCGAGCGGGAGGAGGCGCCCGATGTTGAAGTAGATGTCGTTCGGCGCGGTGCGCAGGATGGCGTTCCAGATCGCCCGCTGGCCCCAGGTGAGGGGTGCGGTGCCCGCCCTGTTACCGGCGAACGGGACGCGCACGGTACGGGCCGTGGCCAGGTCACTCATCGGGCCGGCCGCTCAGCCGGGCCGCCAGGCTGTCGACGCTCTCCTGGTAGAAATCGGGGTCGGCGAGGTCGAGTTCGATGCCGTACTCCTCCTCCAGGGTGTCGGCGAGCCGGAGCAACGCCAGGGAGCTGACGCCGAGTTCCGTGAGGGTGCCCCGGGCGTCGAGGATCTCGGTTGCGGCGATCTGCCCGTCCATGGCGTCGCTGATCAGTCCGGCCAGCCGTGCGCGTGTCCGGGTGGCCGGGTCCTGTGCGGTGCTCAACTTCCTTCCCTCCCGGCCAGTCTGCGGCGCAGGCTCAGGGGCCTGATGTCGGGCCACACCTGGTCGACGTGGGCCACGCACTCGTCCTCCGTGCCGCTGAACCCCTCCGGCCGCCAGCCGGCGGGCAAGGGGGTGTCCGCGGGCCACAGGGCGTGCTGTTCCTCGTCGTTGACCGCCACCAGGTAGCGGATTGCGGGTGCGTTCACTGGTTCTCCTCGATGAGTTCGGCGACGCGGGCGGCGACGCCGTGGACGGTGGGGCTGTCGAAGAAGACGTCGAAGGGGACGGAGACGCCGTACTCCTTGCGGATGCGGCCCGCGATGGAGGTGATCGTGAGGGAGTGGCCGCCGAGGTCGAACAGGTCCTCGTCGGGGCCGAGGTCGTCGAGGTCGAGCACCTCGCGCCAGATGGCCAGGACGGTGGCGGTGATGGCCTGGTCGCCGCTTTCGACGGGATTCGCTCCGGCGGGGGCGGGCCGGAGGCGCGGCGGTTCGGGCAGGGCGGCCCGGTCGAGTTTGCCGTTGGGGGTGAGCGGCATCGCGTCGAGTGTCACGTACGCGTCGGGCAGGGCCGCGGCGGGCAGGGTGCGGGCCAGGTGGTCGCGCAGGGACTCGGGCGTGGGTGGTACGCCGGCCGGGGCGGGGACCACGTAGGCCACCAGCCGGCCCGGTGCGCCGTCCGGGGTCTCCCGAAGCACCGACGTCGCCTGCGCCACCTGCGGGTGGCCGCCGAGGGCGGCGTCGATCTCGCCGAGTTCGACGCGGTGACCGCGCACCTTCACCTGGGTGTCGGACCGGCCGGCGAAGACGGTCCGGCCGTCGGCGGTGAGCCGGGCGAGGTCGCCCGTGCGGTAGAGGCGGGCACCGGGCGGGCCGAAGGGGTCCGGGACGAACCGGGAGGCGGTGAGTCCGGGACGGCCCCGGTACCCGTGGGCGACGCCGTCGCCCCCGATGTACAGCTCGCCGGTCAGTCCCCGCGGCAGCGGCTGGAGGAGCGCGTCCAGCACATAGGTACGGGTGTTGGCCAGCGGGCGGCCGATGGTGACGCTGTCCTCCGGCCCGATCTCGGCGGCGGTCGACCAGACCGTCGTCTCGGTCGGCCCGTACACGTTGGTCAGGCGGCCGACGGCGGTGCGCAGTTCGCGGGCGAGGGCGTCGGGCAGTGTCTCTCCCCCGGTCAGGGCGACGAGGTCCGGTGCGTGGAGTCCTGCGGCGAGCATGGTGCGCCAGCCACTCGGCGTCGCCTGTACGTGGGTGAGGCGGTGCCGTTCGACGAGTGCGGTGAGGACCGAGCCGTCGCGGTGGCGGCCCTCGGGGACGAGGACGACGGTGCCTCCCGTGACCAGGGGGAGGAAGAGTTCGACGGTGGAGATGTCGAAGGAGAGGGAGGTGAGCCCGAGCCAGCGGCTGCCGGGCCCGGTGCCGGTGATGTCCCGGAGGGCCGCGAGGAGGTTGGCGAGGGCGGCGTGCGACACCTCGACGCCCTTGGGCACGCCGGTGGAGCCGGAGGTGTACAGCACATAGGCGGGGTCCGTGAGCGCGGGCGGCTCCGGCGCCGGCGGGGCGGCGGGCAGCCGGTCCAGGTCCTCGGGCCCCGGGCCGGTGACGGTCTCCAGGGTGAGCCCGGCGTCGGAGCGGATGAACGCCAGGCGCTCCGCGGGGTGGTCGGGGTCGAGCGGAAGGTAGGCGGCGCCGGCGGTGAGGGTGCCGAGTACGGCGACGAGCTGGGCGGCCGAGCGGGGCAGGGCGATGCCGACGAGGGTGCCGGGGCCGGCCCCCCGGTCGCGGAGCCGGCGGGCGTGGCGGCGGGCGGCCGCATCGAGTTCCGCGTAGGTGAGGGTGGTGTCGCCCTCGATGACGGCGACGGTGTCGGGGGTGGCGGCGGCCTGGGCGGCGAACAGCGCGGGCAGGGTGGTGCCGGCGTTGCCGGGGGCGCGGGTGGGGTCGGCCAGCAGGGTGGCGCGTTCCCGCGGCGGCAGGACCGGCAGGCGGCCCAGGGGGGTCCGCGGGGCGGCCACGGCCCCGTCGAGCAGGGTGAGGAAGTGGGCCAGGACGCGGGCGGGCGCGTCGGTCTCGAAGGCGGCGGTGCGGTACTGGAGGCTGCCTTCGAGGCGGTCTGGGGCGTCGACGAGTTGGAGGTGGCCGATGTTGCGGGCGGTGTGCGCGAAGCCGATCCACTCGGTGCGCACGTCGAGTGCGGGGCCGAAGTCGACCGACCCGGAGGCGTCGCGGCGACGGTAGCTGAGGGAGAGCGGGCACAGTGCGGTACGCGGGGTGAGTCCGCGCACCGCGCGGCTGAGGGGGACGGTGCGGTGGTGGTAGAGGGCGCGCAGTTCGCCCCGTACCTCGTGGGCGAATTCCGCGAAGGAGAGCTCCGGCCGCGGGTCGGTGAAGAGGGGCAGTTCGTTGACGTGCAGGCCGGCTTGCCGGGGCGCTCCGGGCGCGCGGGTGGAGAGTTCGATCGCGGTGGCGGGGGCGGTGTTGCCGTAACGCAGCAGCAGGGCGTGCCAGGCCGCCGTGAGGAGTTCGAAGCGGGTGACGCCGAGTGTCGTGGCGGCGGCCACCAGGCGCGCGTGCCACTCCCCGTCGCGCCGGAAGCCGCAGGAACTGCCGGGGGCCGGGGTGACGGGGTCCGCGTGGTGGGCGGTGAGTCCGGGCAGCGCTGGGGCGGGGCTTTCGCGCCAGCGGCCGGCCCAGAAGCGGGTGGCCGCGTCGACGTCCGCCTCCGCCGGGGTGGGGGGCGTCGGTATCGGCGCCTCAACCGGAGCGGGCCGTTCGCTCTCCCCCGTCACCGCCCGGTACGCCCGGGCCAGTCCGGAGACCAGGATGTCCTTGGACTCGCCGTCGAAGACGAGGTGGTGGGCGACCACGAGCAGCAGGTGCCGGTCCGGGGCGGTGATGAACAGCGTCGGACGGACCAGGGCCTCGCCCGGCCCGAACCGTGCGGCGGTCTCCTCGTCGCGGAGCTTGCCGAGCTCGCCGGGGGCGGCGGTGACCAGCCGCAGCGGCGGCGCCTCCCCCGGGATCAGGTCCGGCCCCGCCGGGTCGACGCGGGCGGCGAGCACGGGGGTGGCCCGCACGAAGTCGGTCCAGGCCGTCGCCAGGGCTGCCGGGTCGAGCGGCCCCCTGAAGTCGAGGGTGACGCTGAGGTGGTAGGCCGATGCGGTGTCGAGGGTCTGCTCGGTGACCCAGAGCCCGTGCTGGGCCGGGTCGAGCGGGGCCGGTGCTGCGGAAGGGGTCATGAGGTCGCCTCGTCGTCCAGGAGCCGGTGCAGTTCACGTTTGAGGACCTTGCCGCCCTCGTTGCGGGGCAGGGTGTCGCGGAAGAGGATGCGGGCCGGCAGTTCGTGCGCGGCGAGCCGTTCGAGCAGGAAGGCCCGCAGCCGGCTGGTGTCCGGCTCGTCGCGCCGGGGCACGACGACGGCGGCCACCACGCTGCCCAGCACCGGGTGCGGAATGCCGAAGGCGGCGGCGTCGGCGACGTCCGGGTGGGCGTGCAGCGCGTTCTCGACCTGGATCGTGGACACCTTGTGGGCGCCGGACTTGATGACGTCGCGCTCCCGGTCGAGCAGGTGGAGGTAGCCGTCCTCGTCGAGCCGCCCGATGTCCCCCATGCGCACCCAGCTGCCCCGGAAGACCTCGGCGTCCGTGTCGGGGGCGCCGAGGTAGGAGCGGGGGGCGGTGGGTGAGCGCAGCCAGATCTCGCCGGGTTCACCGGTGGCCGCCAAGTTCCCCTCGGAGTCGGTGACGCGCAACTGGCCGAGGGAGGCGGGCCGGCCGGGTGAGTCGGGGTGGTCGGGGTCGAAGAGCAGGGTGATCTGGGCGGGCGCGGCCTCGGTGGAGGTGTAGTAGTTGACGATCTGGGCGCCGGGGAACGCCTGCGACAGCCGGAGTGCGACGGGCTGCGGGAGCGCCGCCGCCGTCGACCCGACCAGCTTGACCGTGCCGAGGTCGCGGCGGGCGAGGGCGGTGGACGCGAGGAGTTCGATGGCGGTGGCGGGCACCAGGAACACGCTGCCGACCGCGTGCTCCTCGATCAGCCGGGCGAACCGCAGCGGGGTGAACTGCGGGGCGGCGACACCGGTGGCCGCCGTGTCCAGGCAGTTGACGAGCATCGTCTGCCCGGCGTTGGTGCCGATCGGGAAGCTGTGCAGGAAGGCGCGCGAGTGGCGCAGGGGCCTGCGGCGTTCGTCGAGCGTGCAGCCGTGGGCGAGGTTGGCGTGGGTGGCCCGGACTCCCTTGGGCAGGCCGGTGGTACCCGAGGTGTAGAGGTACTGCGCGGGGGCGGCGGGGCCGGGCAGGGGCAGGGCGGTCCCGTCCCCGGTTTCGACGTCCTCGCCGGACGCCTGCCACACCCCGGCGGGCAGCCGGGGCGGTGGACCGCCCTTGGCATGCAGGACGCCCACGCACCCGCTGTCGTGAAGGATGTGGGCGGCGGCGGCCGGGGCCAGCCGGTCGGACAGGGGTACGGCGATGCCGCCCGCCCACTGCACCCCGCAGTAGGCGACCGCGTAATCGGTCCACTCCGTACTGCCGTAGCGCAGCCCGACCGGGTCGCCGGGGCTCAGGCCACGGGCGAGCAGGCCGTGCGCGAGGGCGGCGGCACGGTGTCGCCAGGTGCCGAAGTCCAGGGCGTGCGGCCCGTTGCGGAGGGCGGCGCGGTCGGGGTGGAGGGCGGCGCGGTGGACCAGCAGCTCGATCAGGGAGCGCGGGGGTGCGGCGGGGCTCACCGCTCCGCTCCTGCGGGAAGGGGCTCGGCGCGCTGCGCGGACGCGGCGAGGGCGGCGGCGCGTTCCCGCAGCCCGATGAGGTCGTCGGGCTCGGCGTCCGGCACGTCGAGGTCGAAGCGGGCGAGTACCGGCAGCCGCAGGGCCAGGGCCACCAGCGCCAGCATGACCAGGCAGCACAGGAGGTACATCAGCCCGATGCCGCGCCCCGGCCCCGTGCCCAGCACCCGGCCCACGCTGTCCGCCAGCGCCCCGTCCTCGGCCAGCAGCGGGTCGAACAGCCTGGCGCCCAGGGGTGCGACGAGTCCGTGGCCGATGGGAAGGGTGGACCAGGCCACCATGGTGTTCAGGGCGAAGACGCGGCCGTGGAAGCGTTGCGGGACCTTGACCTGGACGATCGTCGAGTACACCCCGTTCACCAGGGTGATGGCGCAGGACATCCCGAAGGCGCCGGCGCCGATCACCCAGAGGTCGGCCCGCAGCCCGGTCACCGCACCGGCCAGGGCGAACACCCCGGCCAGCGCCAGCATGCCGCGCACCCGGTGCCTGCGGGGCCCGCCCCACACCCCCATGATCAGTCCGCCCGCGAGGGCACCGGCACCGCCCGCCGTGGCGACCGCCGCCGCCCCGTCCAGGGTGTCGAAGGACAGCACCAGGGGCGTCACCAGCAGGAAGAGCGGGGACAGGAAGAGGTTGAGCGCGGCGAACCACAGGAGCATCGACCGGAATCCCCGGTGCCGCCAGGTGTAGGCGAAGCCCTGCTTGATCTCCTCGACGACCGGTTCCCGGCGGCTCCACGGCAGGGTCCGGGGGAACCTGACGCACACCAGGACGGCCACCGCGACCACGTAACTCGCGATGTCGAGGATCAGGATCCCGCGCAGACCGATTCCCGCCATGAGCGCCACCGCGATGAGGGGCACGACGAACTGCGCCGCACCGAAGGCGAGTTGCACGACTCCGTTGGCATGGCCGAGGTAGCGCTTGGGGACGAGCTGAGGGATGGCCGAGCTGTACGCCAGTCGCTGGAAGGTGAGGGCCACGGAGAGGCTGCCGAGCAGCAGGTACAGGTACCAGGTGTCCAGTACGCCGCCCAGCAGCAGGCACAGCATGGCCACCTGGCTGAGCCCCGCCGTGAGGTCGCCGGCGAGCATGACCTTGCGCCGGTCGAACCGGTCCACGACCGCGCCGGCCAGCGGGCCGACGAGGATGCCGGGCAGCATCGCCACGACCGAGTACAGCGCGAACCGGGCGAGTGAACCGGTCTCCAGCAGAATCCAGATGGGCAGGGCGAACTCCGTGAGCGCGGAGCCCACGATCGAGCCCAGCTGCCCGAGCACGACGGCGAGGAAGCGCGCGGCACCCGGTGCGGGGGCGCCCGTGGCCTGTGCGTCGTCACCGTCTCCGGGGGCGCCCGCCGCCGGGTCCGCCGCCTCCTCCGCGCCACCGGGTGGCCCGGTCTCGGCGTGGAACCACCAGGCCGTGTCCGGGGAGCGCGCGGGCAGGGTGTCGGTGCTCCCCGCACGGATGGCCTCGTGGACGCTCGTCACCGCTTCGGCGACCTCGGCGGCCCGGTACTTCACGAAGAAGTGGCCGCCCTGGTCGATCACCGCGACCGCCGAGCGCTCCGCGAGCAGCAGCCATTCCCGGTAGCGCTCCTGGTAGAAGTCGGCGGCCGGGTCGCGGTCACCGACGAGCGACACCAGCGGCGCCCGCAGCCGGGGTGCCCCCGCCTCGACATCGGCGATCGCCCCGGTGAAGTACTCCTCGGCGGCCTGGCTGTCGCGGCGCATGTTGCCCACGATGAACGCGGTCTGCTCCCGGTCGAGCTGGGAGGTGTCGACGCCCATCCCGGTGAGCCAGTTGACGTACACGCGGTTGCCGAGCAGCGCCTCCAGGGACGCCACCTCGGACAGGGCGCCGAGCACCCGCCCGCGCGGCTTGGCGAAGGGGAACTGCGCACCGGCGTACACCGCTTCGAGCTCGCGGCCCGACGCCTCCAGGAGGCGGGCGGTCGCCACGGCCAGCGCGGTGCCGACACCGCAGTGCCCGTACACGATCAGCGGCCCCCGGACCCGTTCGCGTATCTCGGCGGCCAGGCTCTCCGCGAGCTCCCCGAAGGGCAGGTGCTCCTCGGTCACACCGACGTCGTGGCCCGGGATGGCCACGGCCCACAACTCGTAGCCCTCGGGCAGGAGGTCGGCGACGGGCTGGTAGACGACCGCGCTGCCCCCGCCGTACGGGACGCAGACCAGGGTGGCGCGCAGGCGCCCGGCCGGGGCCTGCGGGGTGAGGCGGTGCAGCAGTCTGCGGGGGCCCCGGGCCTCCTCGGGGAGCTCCGCCAGCGCCGCCAGGTCCCTGACCGTGCGGCAGGTGAACAGGTCCATCACGCTGACCGGCCGGGCCCCTGCCTCCGGGAGCAGCCTGCGGGCGCGGGCCACGACCTGGGTGGCGAGGAGCGAGTGGCCGCCGAGGTCGAAGAAGTCCTCCTCGGCGCCGACCTCGTCGAGACCGAGCACCTCGGCCCAGATCCCGGCGAGCACCCGCTCCGCCGGGGTCTCGGGCGCGGCGGCCGCCCCGGTCGTCCGGTGGATCCGCGGGGCGGGCAGACCGCGCCGGTCGAGCTTGCCGTTGGGGGTGAGGGGAAGGGCCGGCAGGACGGTGAAGGAGACGGGCACCATGGAGGCGGGCAGCACCCGCTTGAGTTCGGCGCGCAGTTCCTGCGGATCGGGCTCGGCCTGCGGGTCGGCGGTGACGAGGTAGGCGGCGAGCCGCTTGTCTCCCGGGCTGTCCTCGCGTACGACGACGGCCGCCTCGATGACGAGGGGCAGGGCGCGCAGGGCCGACTCGATCTCACCGGGCTCGATCCGCAGCCCGCGCAGCTTGACCTGCTGGTCGATGCGTCCGAGGTGTTCCAGAGCCCCGTCGGGGCGGCGCCTGCCCAGATCGCCGGTGCGGTAGAGCCGCGAGCCCGGCGGGCCGTAGGGGTCGGGGACGAACCGGCCGGCGGTCAGCCCCGGGCGCCGGTGGTAGCCGAGGGCGACCCCGGTCCCCGCGATGTGGATCTCACCGGGCGCCCCCGGCGGCACCGGCCGCAGCGCCCGGTCCAGGACGTAGAGGCGGATGTTGTCGACCGGGAAGCCGATCGGGACGACGTCGGGCCCGCCCTCGTGCTCCCACGCCGAGACGTCGACCGCCGCCTCGGTGGGTCCGTACAGGTTGGCCAGGGCACAGCCGGGCAGCACCTCGTGGAAGGCGCGCGCCGTGTCGGGCGGCAGCGCCTCGCCGCTGCAGACGACGCGGCGCAGGGCCGTGCACCGTCCGGCTCCCTCCTCGGCGAGGAAGAGGGGCAGCATCGAGGGGACGAAGTGGGCGACGGTCACGGGGGCGGAGCGGATGAGTTCGTGCAGGTAGGCGGCGTCCTTCTGGCCGCCGGGGCGGGCCAGGACGAGGCACGCGCCGGTCATCAGCGGCCAGAAGAACTCCCAGACGGAGACGTCGAACCCGGCCGGCGTCTTCTGCAGGACGGAGTCGTCGGGGCCGAGCGGGTAGCTCCGCTGCATCCACAGCAGCCGGTTGACGATGGCGCGGTGGGTGTTCGGCACTCCCTTGGGGCGGCCGGTGGATCCGGAAGTGTAGATGAGGTACGCGGGATCGTCGGGCGTCGGCCCCGGGATGGCCCCCGAGGCTGTGGGAGCGCTCCCGTCAGCCGCTTCCTCGTCATCGAGGAGCAGCACGGCGGCCCGGCAGCCTTCGGGTACGGGGATGCCTCGCTGGGTCAGAAGCACCCGCGCACCGCTGTCGTCGAGCATGAACGCCAGCCGTTCGGGCGGGTATTCGGTGTCGAGCGGGGTGTAGCAGGCGCCGGTGCGCAGTACGGCGAGCAGTGCGGCGACCAGTTCGAGGGAGCGTTCCGCGCCGACGGCGACGACGTCGCCGGGGCCGGCGCCCGCCGCGAGGAGCCGGGCGGCGATGCGGTCGGCCGCGGCGTCCAGTCCGGCGTAGGTGAGGCTGCGGTCGTCGGCCGTCACCGCGGTGGCGTCGGGGGTGCGGGCGATCTGCTCGTCGATGAGGGAGACCAGCGTGGCGTCGGCCGGTGTGGGCACTTCCGTACGGTTGAAGTCCTCGGTTTCCCGGGCGCGTTCGTCGGCGGAGAGCAGGTCGAGTGCGGACAGGGGCACGTCGGGGCGGTCGGCCACCGCGTGCAGCAGCCGGTCGAGGTGGGCGGCGAGACGGGCGATGTCCGCCTCGTCGAAGAGGTCCGTGTTGTAGTTGAAGGCGCCGCGCAGCCCGTCCGGCCACTCCATCAGGAAGAGCTCGACGTCGAAGCGGGTGCCCGAGGCGCGCAGACCGTAGGTCTCCACGTCCAGGTCCGGGCCGGCGGCGGCCTGGCGCCCGGTGGCGTAGTTCTGCACGGCGAGGACGGCCTGGAAGACCGGGGAGCGGGAGACGTCGCGCTCCACGTTCAGCTCGGTGACCAGCTGCGCGAACGGCAGCTCCTGGTGGGCGTACGCCTCCAGACAGGTTTCGCGGGTACGTGCCAGCAGGGTGGCGAAGGTCGGGTCGCCGTCGAGCCGGGCGCGCAGCGCCAGGACGTTGACGAACATGCCGACCAGACCTTCGAGTTCCGGTTCGGGGCGGCCGGCGACGGGCGAGCCGACGGCGAAGTCGCGCTGGCCGCTGAACCGGGCCAGGAGTTCCTGGAAGGCGGCGAGGAGCACCATGTGGATCGTGGCCCCGTGCGCCTTGCCGAGGGCGGCGAGCCGGTCGAGGAGCGCGCGGTCCACCTGGAATCCGTAGCCGGCCCCGTCGAAGGTCTGCCGGGCCGGCCGGGGCCGGGCGGTGGGCAGGACGAGCGGTTCCACTCCGGCCAGTTCCCCGGCCCAGTAGGCGACTTCGGCCGTCAGCGCGTCGCCGCTCAGCCGGTCGCGCTGCCACTGGGCGAAGTCGCCGTACTGAACCGGGAGTTCGGGCAGCGGGTGGTCGTCGCCTTCGGCGTGGGCCGCGTAGCAGCGCAGGATCTCGGAGATCAGGATCTCGCTGGACCAGCCGTCGCTGACACTGTGGTGGACGACGAGCAGCAGGATGTGGTCGCGGTCGCCGAGGCGTACGAGCAGCGTACGCAGCAGGGGCCCGGCGGCCAGGTCGAAGGGCTGGGCCCCCGCCTCGTCCACGAGCCGGGCCGCGTGCTCCTCGTCCGTCGCCTCCACGAGGGGCAGCGGCGCGGGCTCGGGCTCGGCGATCTCCAGGACCGGGCGGCCGTCGTCGGTCACCGGGTACCGGGAACGCAGCGTCTCGTGCCGGGCGACCACGGTGTCCAGGGCGCGTGCCAGCACCTCCCGGTTCAGGTCGCCGCGCAGCCTGCGGGCGACGGGAATGTTGTACGCGGCGGTGCCGGGCGCGAACTGCTCCATGAACCAGAGCCGCTCCTGCGCGAAGGAGAGCGGCGGCACGACGCCCTCGGGGCGGCGGGGCACGGCGGGCCGGGACACGGCGGCGCGGCCGGCCTTCAGCCGGTGGCTGAGCAGGGCGCGCTTGGCGTCGGAGAGACCGGCGGAGGATGGGGTGGTGTCGCTCATGACGGCGTACGGGTTCCTTCCAGGGCGTCGCCGTCCGCGGCGAGGAGCGCGGCGGCCTCCTCGTCCGACAGGGCGTCGATCTCGGCCATCAGGGCGGCTTCCACGGCTTCGGCGAAGGCCGCGACCGTGCGGTGGGTGAAGAGGGTGCGCAGGGGGACGGTGAGTTCGGCGGCGGCCCGGACGCGGGCGATGACCCGGGTGGCGAGCAGGGAGTGTCCGCCCAGGTCGAAGAAGTCGTCCAGGGCGCCGACCCGGTCGATGTCCAGTACCTCGCGCCAGATCCGCGCGACCAGTTCCTCCGCCTCGGTGCGCGGGGCCAGGTAGCTCGCGCGGAGTTCGGGGCGCCGGTCGGGGGCGGGCAGGGCCGCGCGGTCGAGCTTGCCGTTCGGGGTGAGCGGCAGCCGGTCCAGGACGAGGATCGCGGCGGGCACGAGGTGGGCCGGTAGGAGCGCTCCCACGGCGCTCCGCAGAGCGGCCGGATCGAGCGCCGGGACGGCCGGGTCCGTGGCGGCGGGGACCACATGGCCCACCAGGGTGTCGCGGCGGGCGACGACCACCGCCTCGGCGACCCCCGGTTGCGCGAGCAGCGCGTTCTCGACCTCGCCGGGCTCCACCCGGTAGCCGCGCACCTTGACCTGGCCGTCCAGCCGGCCGAGGAATTCCAGGGCGCCGTCGGCCCGGCGGCGCACGAGGTCACCGGTCCGGTAGCGGCGGGAGCCCGGAGGGCCGTACGGGTCGGGGACGAAGGCGCGTGCGGTGGCGCCGGGCCGGCCGGTGTAGCCGAGGGTCACGCCCGTACCGCCGATGAGCAGTTCGCCGGGGGTGCCGGGCGGGACCGGACCGCCGTGCTCGTCGCAGACCGTGACGGTGACGCCGCCGATGGGGGTGCCGATGGGCGGGCGGGCGCGGGTGTCGGCCTCGCCGAGGACGGCGGTCGTGGCGATGACGGTGGTCTCGGTGGGGCCGTACGAGTTGACGAGCCGCACCCGGTCGCCGAACCGCTCCCGCCAGGCGGCCACGGCGGCGGCCTGCACCTGGTCGGCGCCCAGGATCAGCAGCCGCAGCCCGTCCGGCCAGGCGACGACGTCGAGGTCGCCGACGAGGTGCTGCCAGTACGGCGTGGGCAGGTCCATGACCGTGACATCGGCGGTGAAGTCCTCGGCCAGCTGGTCGGGCAGCGCGGCCCCGGCATCGGCCACGACGAGGGCGGCCCCGGCGGTCAGCGCGGGGAACAGTTCCTCCGCGCAGGTGTCGAAGCTCAGTGAGGCGCAGTGCAGGACCCGGTCCTCGGCGGTGATCCCGTACCCCTCGCGCATCCAGCGCACCCGCTCGGCGAGTGCCCGGTGGGGGACGAGGACGCCCTTGGGCGTGCCGGTCGACCCGGAGGTGTAGACGAGGTAGGCGGGCTCGTCGGGGAGGGGCACGGTCAGGCACTCCCCCGCCGCGCCGGTGTCGTCGGCGTCCTCCACGTACAAGGTCCGGACGCCCTCGGGCACTTCGGCGGCTGCGGCGGCGCGGGAGGTCACGACGATCCCGGCGCCGCTGTCCGCGACCATGTACGCGAGCCGGGCGGCCGGGTAGTCGGGATCCAGCGGCAGGTACGCGGCGCCGGCCCGCCAGGCGGCGAGCATCGCCACGACGGCACGCGGGCCGCGGGGCAGGAGCACGCCGACGGTGTCCCCGCGCCGTACCCCGCCGGCCGCGAGGCGGCCGGCCAGTCTGCCCGCCGCTTCCCACAGGGCGGCGTACGAGAGCGAGGCGTCGCGCCCGCGCAGGGCCTCGTCGGCGGGCCGGTCGCGTACGGTCCGGGCGATGGCGTCGTGCACGGTGGGCGGGCCCTCGGGCAGGTCCGGGCCCCGGCCGGCCGCCTCCAGGGCGGCGCGCTCGGCCTCGTCCAGCCACGGCAGGAGGTGGACGGGCGTGTCCGGGCCGGCGGCCGCGGCGCGCAGCAGCGTTTCGAACCAGCGCCCCAGCCGGGCGACCCGGTCCCGGTCGAGCAGGTCCGTGCGGTAGCCGAAGACGGCGACCACGTCCTCGCCGTCCCGGCGCACGTCCAGCGTGAGGTCGAACTTGCACGCCCGCATGCCGGGGTCCAGTTCGGTGCAGCCGAGACCGGCGAACGACGCGTCGCGCAGCAGTCCGGCGTCCTGGGTGTGGACGGTCAGCATCGTCTGGAACAGCGGGGTGCGCCCCGGGTCCCGGTCCAGCCGCAGGGATTCGGCCAGTTCCTCGAAGGGGACGCGCTCGTGGGCGAAGGCCCCGAACACCGTGGAGCGGGCCCGGCGCAGCAGGTCGGCGAAGGTGGGCGAGCCGGACACGTCGGAGCGCAGGACCAGGGTCCGCGAGAAGTAGCCGACGGCCCGTTCCTCGTCGGGGCCCGAGCGGCCCGCCGTGGGGACACCGACGCAGAAGTCGTGCTGTCCCGTGCAGCGGTACAGGGTCGCCTGGTAGGCGGCGAGCAGCACCATGAACGGGGTGCAGCGCCGGGCCCGTGCCAGGGCGTCGACCAGGGGCCCGGCACCGGTGATGAGCTGGGTGTGGAAGGCGCCGTCGGTCGAGGGGCGTTCGGGGCGCGGACGGTCGAGGGGCAGTTCCAGGGCGGGCGCGCCGTCCAGGTTTTCCCGCCAGTGGGCGAGGGCTTCGCGCGCCTGCGCCTCGTCGGGGTCCCGCTCCTGCTCGTTCGGGCGCGCGGGCGGGGCGGGCAGGTCGGCTTCCTCGCCCCGCAGGTGGGAGGCGTAGTGGGCCGCGAGTTCGTCACGCAGGACGTTGAGCGACCAGCCGTCGGCGACGATGTGGTGCAGGACCAGGCACAGGACGTGCTCGGTGTCGCCCGTACGGAAGAGGGAGACGCGCAGCAGCGGCCCCCGGGCGAGGTCGAAGGCCCGGTTGGTGCGTTCGGCGATCAGCGTCTCCAGCCGGTCGCCGTCGAGGCGCAGGTCGCGGAACTCCACGTCGACCGGGGCCGGTTCCGTCACCCATGCGACCGGGTTGCCGTCCTCGGCGGGGAACCGGCTCCGCAGCGCCTCGTGCCGGGCCACCACTCTGTCGAAGGCGGACCGCAGGGAGGGCTGGGACAGCTCTCCGGTCAGCCGCAGGACGAGCGGAATGTTGTACGAGGCGTCGTCGGGGTCCATCTGGTGCAGAAACCACAGACGTTTCTGACCATGCGTCAGGTCTGACTGGACGGCCTGGGTACTCATCCGGCTCCCTCGGCGCGCACGCCGAGCGGCGTGGTGTGCGGTTGCTTCAGGTCAATGGGGACGTGCGGAGCATGGGGGGTGCGAAGCAACGCGGCGGCATGGGGATACCGCGGCGGCCGACCGGTCTCACCACCGACGAGATCCAGTCATTCACGGCTTCAGGTGTTGCGATGTTATGAACAGCACAGGCATGCGTCAATGCAACACCTGTATACAAAAATGGAGTTGAGAGCTCCAACGACTGTGCGACGTCGGCGGGGCAGCACCGCCCCACCCGTCACCAGGCCCGATGCGGGGGGTGCGCGCCGCGCACTCCCCCACGTCGGCATGGGGGCACGTTGCTCGGTGTGATCAGCATGTGGACTTCCCGGCTTCCGGCGGGTCGTTCATCCCTTCGGCTGGACCTTGCCCGCAAACTCCACCCGCCGCTTCGCCGCATGTGGTGAATGGAGGAGTGCGGCAGCAAACCCCAGTCCAAGGAGCGTGAACCACCGTGAACAACACAGACAGCGCGTCGCAGAGCGTACAGAGGGCGTATGCCGAGCGGTTCGCCACCGATCTCGCCGACAACCGTTCGGAGCAGAAGGAGCTCACCGCGCAGATCGAGGGGCTGCGGGCCCGTCTGGAGCAACTCCGGACGGACGAGACCTGGCTGACCGGTATGCAGGCCGCGCTTCCCGGCGCGACGGCGCCCCCTCGGCCGCGCCGCGCCCCGCGGACCGGCGAGGTGCCGGTCGGCGATGACGCCGCCACCGGCAAACCCCTCCCGAACCCCCGGCCCGCCGGGCGCGCGAAGGCGAAACCCGCTCGGGCCGGAGCGGCCGGCAGGAAGGCGGCCCCCACGGCGGGCGCTCCCCTGCACCAGCTCATCCGCGCGCTGATGCCCCTGGGGGAACCACGCCTGGTGCGCGAGGTGCACGCCGACCTGACGAAGGCGCACCCGGAGCGCGGCACTTCCGTACAGGTGGTGCGCAACACCCTGGAGACCCTCGTCAAACGGGGCGTCGTCGGCAAGGGGATGCAGAAGGGCGCGGCCATGTATACCGCGACCGAGCCGACGCAGACCGATGAAAGCGGGCCGGTGGCCGGCGAAGCCTCGGCGGCCGGCTGAAGCGGCCGGGGCCGTTCACGCCTCCGGCCCCCCGGGAGCGCGCTCCCGGGGGGCCGGAGGGTGATGCTGCGGCGTCAGACGGCCGTGATGTTCTCCGCCTGCGGGCCCTTCTGGCCCTGCGTGATGTCGAAGGTCACCGCCTGGCCCTCCTGGAGCTCACGGAAGCCGGTGGCGTTGATGTTCGAGTAGTGCGCGAAGACGTCCGGCCCGCCGCCGTCCTGCTGGATGAAGCCGAAACCCTTTTCGGCGTTGAACCACTTGACGGTTCCGCTGGCCATGCCGGTGCCTCTCAGTCGATATCGGGAGCCGCACCACGCGGCCCCAGTGGCGCCGTGGTCCACCCCTGCACAGCAAGGCGCCCGCGCCGGAGCACGGGCGGTTTCTGCGAACCACGACTTCCGGCAGTGACGCTACATGGCGAAACCCCTCTCCACCAGAGAGCAACGACTTCGCGTCGCGTCGGATGCCGGGGAAACCCGCTGATGGGGCCACGCTCGCGGCGGAATCAGCGGGTTGCGGCGCCCCGGGTCCGGAGGACGGCGTCGCGCCGCGGAGCGCCGCCGGGGTACGACCGCCTCCGGATGGAGCAGTGGCCGCGGGCATGAAAATGGTGCGGCCGGCAGGGGGGCTGCCGGCCGCACCGCGTTCCGCCCCGCCTCGGCCCGGGAGACCGAGGTGAGTGACGGAAAGAGCCGGACCAGCGGACCGTACGACCGGGTCCGCCCCGTGGGGCGAAAGACGGTCTGCTGGTCAGGCCCTTCCCGCCACCGTTCTGAACGGGCGCGGAATTCCGGCTGCGAGCGGTGCCAGGAGAGACAGCAGGAAGTCCGCACGTCAGGCGCGGGCTCGCTGCCCCGGAGAGCTGCGGGCCCCACCGCCCGACGCCTCCAGCATGGAAGGTAAACAGACTGTTTTCTACGCGCATTTTTTAGCGCTGAGCCGCGTCGCGCCAATTAGGCTCACGCTCGCGCAACGTGGCTCATACGCGGGGGATTTGATCGCATGACCAACACCGACAAGTCGGCACTGCGGACGCTGCTCAGAGTCCGCCGTGCACGGATCGACCCCGCCCGGTACGGTTTTCACCGTTCGTCCCGGCAGGGGCGTCGCGCACCCGGACTGTCCCAGCACCAGGTAGACCAACTCCTGCACCGCACCCCCGGTACGTACCGCCGTCTCGAATCCGGTGCCTGGCCGAGGCCGGACACCGGTTTCCTCCGGGATGTGGCGATGCTCTTCTCACTCAACGAGCAGGAATGGGTGTCGCTGTGCCGGTACGCCGGGATAGGCGACCCGCCCGGTCCGCTCACCGCCCGCTCGGGCAAGGAGGTGCCGGGTGTGTGGCAGGAAGCCATCGACGGAATGACCCATCCCGCGTACATCACCGACGCCTCCTGGGAACTCATCGCGTACAACGACGGGTTCGCCCGGTTGTTTCCCGCCAGGCGGGTGCCCACGAACACGATGCGGTGGATGCTCCTCGAACCGCAGGGACGCGCGATGCTCATGGACTGGGAAACCGCCTGGGCCCCGCTCGTCGTGCCCCAGTTGCGGGCGGCTCTCGCCGGCCGGCCCGACGACGAGGTGCTCCGCCGGATCGAGAAGGACGTGCTGGCCGATCCGCAGTGTGCGCCGATCTGGGAGTCGGGCGGCGCGCACATCCATCCCGACGGCGACGAGCGGCCCGTCCGGCACGCAGTCGACGGTCCGGGGTGGGTGACGATGTGCGCGGCGCAGCCCATGGCCGCTCCCGGTGCGCGCCTGGTCGTCCTCGTCTTCCGTCCCGGTGAGCGGCGGCCCCACTCGCGTACTCCGGTGCTGCGCGCCCCGTAGGTCCTTCCCTCCCGGCTTCGGCAGTGCTCTGATCAGGTCGACGCGGCCTTCTGCCGCTCAGGCCGTGCTCCACCCCCACCTCGCCGTCGCACCGTGTCCGTCTGCCTGTCGCGCCCCACCACGGTGTTCCCCGCCCGCAAGATCACCGCGCGGGAGATCGCGGACGACATCCGCGCACATCACCCGGACTTTCCCCTTCGACAGCACCAAGGAGGCGCTGAGCGCGGCCGACGACGTACTGCCCGGCCTGCTGGACCGGCTCGGCCGGCGCCACCGGCGTCACGGTGGCGTACGGGCCGGGGCTCGCCACCGCCGCCCTGCGGGGGACCTGGACGGACGCACCTCAGGCGGGCCTGGAGGCGCACGCCGGTTCGAATCCGGTCGGCCCGCCCTTCCCTACCCGGTCACGCCGCCGTGCGCGACAGCCTGCGGTAGCTGACGCCGTCCTTGGTGCGGCCGAGCATTCCCCCGATGACCATGTACCGGCGCAGCGCCGCGCAGTCGTCGTGAACAGTGCGAAGGGCCTCGTTGACCTCGCGTTCCGTATAGGTGCGGTCGGGCGCGAAGAGTGTTTCCGCGAGGTGGACGAGGAGTTGTTCCCGGCGGGCCGCCTTGCGGGGGATCGCGGTCAGGCGGCCGTGGGAGAACAGGGCGTGCACGCCGTGGCTGTCGGCAGGGCGCTTGCCGGTCTGCTGGTCGGACATGGTGTGCAGCCTGGCAGGGAGCCACCGGCGGGGCAACGCATTTGCGTCGGGGGCTGAGCAGGGGCCATTTGACGGAGGGGCCGCGTGACGGTTTCCTGACGCGATGACCGATCTTCGTATCGAGCGGGTGAGGGGCGAAGCCTCGCTCCTGGACTGGCAGTTCGCCCACAACGCCATCATTCCCACGGCCACCCTGTCGTTCACGGAAGTGACGGAGCGGGCCGGTCGCAACCGGCTGTCCGTCGGGTACGCGGGTGATGTCCTCGTGGGCTGTTCCACCGTGCGCCCGCCCGGTCCGGACGCTCCGGTGGCGACCGTGATCGCGCGCATCCTGCCCGCGCACCGCGGCCGGGGGCTCGGCTCACAGTTGTACGCGCACGGCCTGGAGCTGGCCAGGAAGCTCGGCGCCGAGGTGATCGAGACCTGTGTCCTGGAGTCGAACCCCGAGGGGCTGCGCTTCGCGTTGCGGCAGGGCTTCGTGGAGAGGGAGAGGTACCTCCTGCCGGGCGGCACGGTGCCGTTCGTCGACCTCCGGCTCGCCTGACCTCCCGGCGCACACGCGTACCGGGGCCCGCCGTCCCGCTCGGCAGGCCCCGGGTTGCGCGGGACTCGGTCAGGCGGTGTGGAGCGTGAGCCCGTACCGGTTCAGGATCTCGTTGACCGGCTGGTGCCAGGTCTCACCGCCGGAGCTGCAGTCGCCCCATCCGCCGGAGGTGACGCCCTGGGCCTGGTCGCCGCTGATGAAGGAGCCGCCGGAGTCGCCCGGCTCGGCGCAGACGCTGGTCCTGGTCATCTGGTACACCGCGCCGGCGCTGTAGTTCACCGTCTCGTTGGTGGCGAGCACATGGCCGCAGTGCCAGTGCGAGGTGGAGCCCGAGCGGCAGATCGAGGCGCCGATGGGGGCCACGTTCGAACCGCGGACGAGCTGGTCGGAGACGGTGCCCCAGCCGAGGACGACGGGGACCGTCCACCAGCCGTTGCCGACGCTGACCCACGCGTAGTCGTCACCGGGGAAGGACGAGCCCTGGAAGCTGCCGATCGCGGAGCCGTCCCAGCCGCTGACCCCGGCCCCCGCCCGGCCGCAGTGCCCAGCCGTGACGAAGCCACCGTGGACCGAGAAGCCGATGGAGCACCGTGCGTTGCCCGTGTAGTACGGGTCGCCGCCCACGGTCCCGGCAGAGAAGGTGCGCGGCGCTTCCGCGGTCTGCTCGACGATGACGGGCCCGGCCTCGCGGGCCTTCTGCACGAAGGCCCGGACATCGTTGTCGGAACGCCGGGAAGCGAGGACGTCGATGACGACCTTGTTGGCGCGGGGGTCGACGTGCCAGCTGCTGACGCCGGCGGGGGCGTCGAGCCTGTCGAGCTTCGCCTTGACCGAGTCGAGGCGTTGCGCGGTGTGGGTCACCATCCGTACGGCGGCGCCCGTGGCCCGTACCGCCGCGGCCTGCTCGGTGTCGGTGACGGCGACGGTGAGGTCACCGGTCGCCGGGTCGAACCAGGAGCCGCCGTAGGAGGTCCCGGCGGCGCGGCGCGCCTTCGGCTGCAGTGCGGTGGCGGTCTTCTCCGCGGAGAGCCGCGCCCTCGCCTGGACCTCCGTCAGGCCGAGGTCCTTCTGCATGGCGGCGAGCAGACCGTCGGAGGCCGGCGCGGTCCGGGAGGAGGCGGTGGGGGTGTCCGCTGCGGATGCGGAGGGGAGGCCGGCGCCCGCCCAGGCTCCGAGGAGAAGTACGGCGGACAGTGCGGTCCTCAAGGCTGTGGTGCGTCTCAAGGTCTTGGCCCTTCTGTTGTTCCGGCTGGGTGGGGGAGGAACAGCAGGCGTCCGAGGCGACTCCTTGAGAGCGCTCTCAGAGTATGCCGTTCCGGACTGTAGCGGAAGAATCCTTAGCAGGTCCATGCCAATTCCATGGGCGCTCGTACGGGCCGGCCGCTGAGTAGCCGTACTCATCCCCCGCGCCGGGCCGCGTCCTACTGTCACATCAGATGAACGAGCAGGCCCGGGCACGGGCGGGTCGGAACGCGGGACAGGGGGCGGGGCGGAGATGAGCGGATCCTCGAGAAGACGCGGAACCGGCGCCGGGGTGGCCGGCGCGCTGGCATGCGCGCTCGCGCTGGCCCTGGCGGGGTGCGGAGTGGTGACCACGAAGGAGGACCGCAAGTACGCCGAGAAGCTGGCCGACACCTACTACCCCGGCGTCCTCCGCGTGATCGAGACACACACACTGGTCCCGCACGCGAGCGGTTCGGAGATCGTCTTCGCGATGAACGACAACCCCGACGCCGTGGTCCGGATGCGCGTGAACGCCGACGCCGGCACCTGCAACACCCATGACTGCCGGGGGGTGATGGACGAGGCCGTGAAGCGGGGACGGCGGGAAGCGGCGGCGCTGCGGGTCCTCGTCGACGCGTTCCGGCGCTGCGGCCACGAGGTGATCGCCGTCGATCCTTCGACCGGGGCGCCCTGGATCGCCGCCTCCCCCACCAACGCCACCGTGTCCGCCCTGCTCAAGGAGGTCGGGTCGTGTGCCCGGCGGTGGAAGGAGGCGGCCGGCGGGACGAACGGGGCCGAGGTGCGAGGCGCATCGGTCAACCTGGTCTCCCCGTCCGTCGCCAGGGGCAGGCCGGCGGGAAGGAAGTCGCAGCCGACGGCCATGCGCCTGAGCGCGACCCCGCTGCTCGGGGCCCTGAGTTCGCACGCCTACTACGTCGCCGGGTACACCGCGACGGACGGGCACGTGGACCCGTCCTCGGGCAGCGCCCGGATCGTCCCTCCTTTCGAGGAACGGCAGAAGTTCGCCGCTGCCGTCCACGGCGCCGTCAAGGACCGGCTCCGGACGGCTCACCCCCGCGTGCAGGTGAGCGACTACGACGGGGTCTGGGTCCTGGAGCCGGGCACCGTCGACCGGCTCACGGGCTATGTCCTCTACTGCGAGGAGCCCGACGGGGAGAAGTCGTGCCTGGGCGACCGGGCGGTGCTGGTGACCACGGACCCGGACGGGAAGCCCGTGGGCGAGCTGCGGCATGTCGGGAAGGTCCGCGAGGGCCGGGGGCCGCTGCGGCTGCCCCCGATGTGAACCCCGGGGGCGCCGCGTCAGGGCCGGGCGGGACAGTAGGTGTACGCGGCCCACAGGGCGCGGACCGCGTCGCTGTCCCGCCAGTGCCCAAAGGCGGACGCGCGGTCCGGTGTCCCCCACACCCTGATTTCGGCGCCGCCCTGCTCCCAGCCCGGCTCACCGGTGGCCGCGAACCCGGCCCAGGCCGCGGTCATCCGCTCCGCGAGGGCCCGGTCCCCGGCCGTCGGCGCGGCGCCGCCGATGAGGAACCGGATGCTCTCGTCGTCCACATTGCCGAAAGCGAATGGCACGTCCGCGCAGTGCCAGGCACGCGCCCCGCCGCTCCTGCGGTCGAACCGGGACAGGAAGGCGCGGCCGCCCGCCGCCGCGTGGGCCCCGGCGAGCCGACTGCTGTACTCACCGAACAGCAGGTCCCCGTACACGGCGAGGTGGACGTCGTACGCCCCGGCGCCGGGCATGAGCGCGCGGTACCCCTCGATGAGCGGCTCCGGCAGGCCGAAGTCGGCCGCGAAGCCGTGCAGCCGGTCGTCCGTGGGGACATCGGCGCTGCTGCCGACGGCGTCCATCAGCCAGTACTCCTCGGTCGTGTGGCAGACGAGGAGGTCGACGTCCCGGGCGGTTTTGGAGGTGATCAGGTGCAGCGGATCGTCGGGCAGGAGGTGCCCGTCGGCGACCGGTCCGTAGATGACCGGGTCCCAGTGCAACCGGCCGGAATCGGGGTCCTGGCGGTAGCCCTCGAGGACCGTGTCGGAGGCCCGGACCAGCGCCTGCGGAGAAGCCCCGGCCAGCGCGGCCCTGGTCGCGGGAATCCCCGCGCGGGCGGCCACTCGCGCCGTGACCCGTTCGGCGAGTTCCGGGGCGAAGCAGGGGCCGACCGCGCTGTGCGCGATCACCCGCCGGAAGAGGCCCCGACCGCCGTCCATCACCATCAGGCAGACCGCGGACGTGGCTCCTGCCGACTGTCCGGCCACGGTGACGTCGTCCGGTGCTCCCCCGAACGCGGCGATGTTGTCGCGGACCCACTCCAGTGCGGCGATCTGGTCGAGGAGTCCGCGGTTGGGCGGGCAGGTGTCGTCCGGGCCGTCGGCCGGGACATGACCGAAGCCCTCGAAGCCGAGGCGGTAGTTCAGGGTGACCACGACGAGGCCGGTGCGGGCCAACACCGTCCCGTCGAAGTCCGGCTGCGCGCTCGACCCGAAGGTGTAGGCGCCGCCGTGGATCCAGACCAGCACGGGCAGCGGACCGGATGCGGCGGCGGGCGTCCAGACGTTGAGGCTCAGCACGTCCTCGTCGCCGGGCGACCAGGACGGGGTGCCCGGCAGTTCGGCCGACTGCGGCGGGACCGGGCCGAACTCCGTGCAGTCGCGGACGCCGGACCACGGGGCGCGCGGGCGGGGGGCCCGGAAGCGGTTCTCGCCGAACGGCGGCTCGGCATAGGGAATTCCGAGGACGGCGACGACGTCTCCGGCCGGGGCGCGTCCACGTACCCGTCCGGATGCCGTCTCGTACACACCGGTGTTCAGCAACGTGTTCCGACTTCCCTTCACCCACCGCCCCCGAGGCGGGAGCGGTGATCAGAATGGCTCACTTCAAGCGGCCGTGCGAAGGGAATTCACCTCAGGTGGTCACGGAGACGGTCGGTCGGCCTGGCCGATGGCGCTGCGGAGCAGGGCCACGGTGGTCGCCGCCGCGGCCCGTTCCGCTTCGTCGCCCGTGGCGCGCACCCGCTCCTCCAGCAGCACCACAGCCGCTTGGAGCACGCCGATGCGTACCGGGACGGACTGCATGGCCGCCAGTACCGCAGCCGCCTGTTCGGCAGGTGTGGCGGGTGCCGTCTGCGGGATGAGGGTGGAGATACCGCGCCCGAGCGCGCGGTCACGAGGCGGCTGGGCCGCGGGTGTGGTCACCGGAGAAGTCTGCCGCACCCGGCGCGCCGAGCCGCCTCGCGACCGGCCCGCGCCTGCGCGGTCTCGCGCGCTCCGTCGTGCACGCGGAGCAACAGGGCGGTCAGCTGGGCGCGTTCACGGGCGTTCAACGGCGCCAGGACATCCTCCTGCACGGCCAGCGCCTCGGACTTGAGGCTCTCCAGCAGAGCTCGGCCCGCCGGGGTGACGGTGACCGTGACGCGTCGCCGGTCGGCGGTGTCACGAGCCCGCTCCACCAGGCCGGCCGCACCGAGCCCGTCCACGATCTTCACGACGTCGCTGCGGTCGATCGAGAGCCTCGAAGCGAGTTCCCGCTGTACATGCGGGCCGAAGTCGGCCAGGGCGGCCAGGACCGCCATGTGCCAGAGTCGCAGCCCGCGTTCGGCCAGCCGGTCCGCGAGCCGGCCGCGCGCCGTCTTGCCGGTCTTGGTCATGAGGTAGGTCGTGAGTCCCAGAAGGCTGGGTGGGGTCTCGTTCATCGGGCACATCGTAGGACTGCCCCCATGATGGGTGCGCACCTACTGAAGGAGTCGCCGTGAACGCGCTCCGTCCCCGCCTGCCGGTCGGCCGGTTCGCCGAGGGCTTCCGCTTCTACGACGCCGTACCGCCGGCGCCGATCGGAGCCGTACGGACCAGTGGCGGCGCACCGGCCTTCGGAGGGGCCGGGGCCGCGCACCGTCCATAGGGGGGAGCCGGAGGGGAACCTCGTCGGGTTGCGGTCGTACCGGCCGGGGCGTGCCGCGGTCACTTCCGCGCCCAGGCGCGCATGGCGGAACGCGAGGAGAAGTCGGCGACGTCCTTGTCGAGCGGCTGGTCGGTGTACTGGTGGATGCGCCAGGACGCCTTGATACGTGGCTTTCCCGCCTTCACGTAGTCGGCGATCCAGAGCCCGTCCCCGGCGTACGACGTGGTGTCGTGGTTCAGCCAGAAGTAGCGGTTGCAGTAGAGCAGGACGCGATGATGCGGCCGCAGGCGTTTGACCTCGCGGATGAAGCGGTCCTTCTCGGCGTTGCTCGCGTGGGTGCCTTCGCCGCTCTGTTCCCAGTCGACGGCGAGCAGGTCACCGGCCTTCTCGGGCGCCTTGCTGAGGAAGTACTCGGCCTGCGCCGTGATGTTCCCGGGCCACAGGAAGTGGTAGAAGCCGACGACGCAGTCGGCGTCGCGGGCCCGTTTCGTCTGTTCGGTCAGGCGGGGATTGACGTACGAACGGCCCTCGGTCGCCTTGATGAAGACGAAGTCCAGTCCGTCCGTGTCGAACGAGGACTGGTGGGAGCTGACATCGACACCGTGCAGCATGGGCACCGCCTTTACAAATGGGCTGCTCTGTTCCGCTTACCTTCCCCTCCTGCCCATGTTCCACCCCCGCCGGAAGCACGGATGCGCGTGTGTGCCGGGGCGCACGCTCCGGCACACACGCGCAAGTGGCGCGCGCGGTGCGGGGCTTCGCCCGCCCGGTGTGCGAGCTCTCCGCGGAGGCGTAACCGCGCGCCCCGCTCTCATCCCGCTTCGGGAGCGTCCTCCGGGTCGGCCGGCAGGCTGTCCATGAAGGAACTGACGGAGAACACGGCGTTGCCGGCGCCGGGCGGACCGTAACCGGGGGGCGAGCTGAGCCCGAACTCCTCCATCGTCGCCCGGTAGGACTCCAGCAGCCGGATGTGGTACTCCAGCGGCGCCCCGTCCGGGTTGGTCCTGCCGAGCGGGGTCGTCGGCTCCGGGCACCAGGTGGTGAAGCGCGGGGTGATGCCGTGGGACATGAAGAAGCGCAGGCCCTCGGTGGTCGAGTCGATGGCTTCCTTCACCGTGGTGAAGCCGAACGGCTCGGCCATCTCCACGCCGGCCACGAAGTTGGGGATGACGTTGCGGGCGCCGAAGACATCGGCGGAGTCCAGGATGCGGCGGTGCCACTCGTCGCGGCCGACGTAGCGCTCCTTGCCGGGGCAGTACAGCTCGAACAGCCGGCGGTCCCACACCTCGTAATTGGGGTGGTAGATCTTCACGCCGTAGTCGTGGAAGCGCTGGACGTCGGCCTTGGGCAGGGCCTGGGCGACGACCTTCCCGATCCAGCGGCCCGGGAAACGCTCCTCGATGGCCTTGGCGTACTGGCCGTAGAAGTCCGCCTCGTCCTTTCCGCCGATGTGCGAGGTGATGGCACCACCGGTCAGCGTGTACGCGGTGGAGGTCTTCGCCGTGTCGTACCGGTCGATGATCTCCAGCGCCTCCAGGACCTCCTCGACGGGCTTCACGCCGGTGTACGGGCGGCCCGCCGCCTTGTGCTGGCGCCAGTTGTGGTTGATGTCGCAGTACTGGCACTCCTCCTTCGCGCCGAAGTACTGGCAGACGCGGAAAACGGTGAGGTAGACGAGGTAACCCCACTGAATGGTCGGGGCGACCTCCATCACGGACTTCCCGTTGGCCAGCGTGTGCCGGTAGTAGTCCGGCATGGGAGGCAGACCCACGTCGGAGATCCGCCTGCCGTCGAGGTAGAGCCCGAGCATCCCGTCCTCGTCCGCCGCGACGCGGTACGGGGACGCGGGGTTCACGCGCACCGAGACGACGGTGCGGCGCAACTCGTACGGGCCGCCGGTGAGCACGATCTCCTCCGGCGGGCGGCGCAGCGCGGCCGCTCCCAGCTCGGGCAGGGTGCCGTGGTCGAAGGAGAAGATGAAGTACGACTTGGGCTTGACGTCACCGTCCTCGTTGTCGCTGAGCGCGGACTCGTCGAAGGCCAGGCCGCCGCGCAGCAGGTCCTCCTTGATGACGGCCTCCCGCGGCACGTGCGGGAACTGCTCCATCAGCCGTTCGATGAGCCGGGTGCGGTCTGCGGTGCCGGGCTCGGTACGGCTGGGGTCGGTACGGCTGGGCATGTGCGGGCTCCTCGGTCGGTCTTCGTCGTGGTCCGGATGCGACGTCTGTGCAACGAACCACGGCCGCGGGGCGTTCTGGTTCCGGCTGCCGGATGCGTCACTCCCCGCTTCCGGATCCTATGTGACCGGTCAGTAAGGTGTGGGGGCGGGAGCCCGTCGGCCGGGCGGCCGGCCCGACGCCCGCTGGTGACCGCAGCCGGCCGCGGAACGGAAGTGCTCCATGCCCCGCACCATGTCCGTCTCGGACAGCATCGTCGTGCACGCCGGACCGCTGGAGGTGTACGCCAGGCTGAGCGACCCCACGTCGATGGGCCGCTGGAGTCCGGAGAACCTGGGAGCGCGGGTGCTGGGGGTACGCCGGGCTGCATACGTCGGCATGGTCTTCGACGGCCGCAACAAGCGGGGGCCGGTGAGCTGGACGACGCGGTGCACGGTGACAGCGGCCGATCCGGGCCGGCGGTTCGCGTTCCGGGTCCACGCGATCGGCGCGCGACGGCCGTTGCTGCGCGGTCCCATCGCCACGTGGGAGTACCGCTTCGAGGCGGTGGAGGGTGGCACCCGGGTCACGGAGACCTGGACCGACGACCGGCGCGCCTGGCCCGACGCCGTGGCGAACGCCTTCGACCGGCTGGCCACTCGAGGGCACACCTTCGCCGCGTTCCAGCGCCGCAACATCCGCACCACGCTCGAACGCCTCAAGGCGGTGCTGGAGGCCCCCGGCGCCTGACGGGTCACTTCTCCCAGTGCGTGGGGCGGTCGAGCGACGACGGGAGCCTGGTGGTGCCGTTCCCCTTGGCGGCGTTCACCTGGGCCTGTGTCAGGAAGAGCGCCCCGGTCAGGTCGGCGCCCGACAGATCCGCGTCCCGGAAGTCCGCGCCGATGAGGTCAGCCAGGCGCAGGTCGGCGCCGCTGAGGTCCGCCGCGATGAGGTAGGCGCCGCGCAGATCGGCGCCCCGCAGATCGGTACCCCTCAGCCGGGCGCCGATGAGGTCGCCGCCGCGGTGGTTGCGCTTCTTTCGCCCCGGGGCCGTGGCGCGGACGAGTGCGCTCACGCGCCCCAGCAGCCCGGCGACCTCGCCCCGGTGTGCCGCCACGTCCAGGTCCGCCAGGGCGGAGGCGTCCAGGCGCGTGAGGGCTTCGGTCGCTTCGAGGGTCCGCCGTACCTCGCCGCGCAGGGGACGCGCCGGAGTCAGGGCGGCCGCCTCCGTGAGATACCAGAGCAGTTCGTGGAGCTGCCGGACGACCGGGAAGACCTGGAACATCTGCTGGGCGGTCTCCGGGGCGCCGCGCCAGTCCCGGCGGCCGAAGATCTCCACCGAGACCTTCTGGCCGGCCCCGAAGCAGTCGTAGACGGTGCAGCCGGGAAAGCCGTCGGTACGCAGCCGGGAGTGGATGCCGCAGCGGAAGTCGTCCCGGAGGTTCCGGCAGGGCGTGCCCGCTGCCTTGTTGACGGCGAAGTCGGCGGAGCGCGTCAGGGTCAGCGCGACACAGCACAGGGCGAAGCAGTTGCCGCAGTCGGCACGCAGGGCGGCCCGGTCGTCCGCGCTCCGGGGGGCGGTGCTGTGGGCCCGGTCGCCTCCGTGCAGGCTGTCGACGTCGGAGGCTCGATCGTTGTCTGGCACGGTGCGTGGATCCTTCGGGCGCGGTGTTCGTGAACAGCACCGGAGCCTATCGGCTTCGCGTGCGGCCCCCGCGTCTCCTGTCCGGTCCGCCGTTGTCGGTGGGACGGCGCACACTGACAGCAGTGCGGTACGGCGACGGGACGAAGGGGTTGCGGATGGACGGCGAGCAGGAGAGCGGGTTCGAACCGGCAACCGGGGACGGCCCGACGGCCCCGGGGGAGGCGCCGGCCCGCGCCGCTTCGGTCCAATCGGCGTTCGCCGGGCTGCTGCAGATCAGGCGCCTGGCGAACGGCGGCCGGGCCGACCCGGAGTCGGTGCCCGCGCCCTGGGAACTGCACCGTCCGGTAAGGGCCGTGGCCCTGGTCCTGGAGGCCGCCGGGTTGCCCGCCTCGGCCGTCGGCCCGTCAGGAGGCCGTACGCAGAAGGGTTACCGGGTGGCGGCCGGGTCCTCACCGGGCACGGTGCGGGTGGAGTGGCTCGGTCCACCCGGCAGCGGGGCGGCGTACGAGGAGGAGGACGAGCTGTCCCGCTGCGCGGCGGCCCTGCGGGAGTCGGGCTGGCCCGTGTTGCTGTACCGGGGGCCGCGCGGCCGCCGGTTCCTGGAGGTCGAGCCGCCGACGGGTGCGCGTCGGCCGGACGGCCGATAGGCACTGTGCCGCACCCCTCGCCGACGGACGCTGTCAGACCCATGGGGGATGCTGGTGGGGCCCCACACCTCTGACCTGGAGATGCTGAGATGCGCAAGGACGAACTCGCCGCGGCGCAGGCGTATGTCCGTCTACTGCAGGCGACCCGGGCGGCCCTCTCCGACCCGGAGGACGCCCCGCTGTATCTGCCGTTGCTCACCTCGCCGATGGAGGAGGCCGACGGCGCGCTCCGGAGCGCGGGGTTCTCGGGCAACGAGACCCGCCTCTTCGAACTGGTCGACTCGCTCCGGTCGAGTCCGCCGGGCGGCGGCCCCTGAGGCGTTCAGGGCACCGCTCCCGGACGCCTCGGTGGCCGCCGGGCCTCAGCCGGCCTCCGACAGCGGTGCGAGGCCGAGTTCGCGGTCACCGAGCGGCGCGAAGTGCCGGGCCACGTCCTCGTCGGTGACCTGGGAGAGTTCCGCCGGGTGCCAGCGGGGGTCGCGGTCCTTGTCCACGATCTGGGCGCGCACCCCTTCCACCAGGTCGGGTCCGGCGAAGGCGGCGGTCGAGACGCGGTACTCCTGGTCAAGGACCGCTTCGAGACCGCCGATGCGGCGTGCCCGGCGCACGGCTTCGAGCGTCACCTTGAGCGAGGTGGGTGCCTTGGCGAGGATGGTCGCCGCGGCCTGCTTGGCGGCGGGGTCCCCGTGGCCGGCGAGGCGGTCGACGATCTCCTCGACCGTGTCCGCCGCGTAGCAGGAGTCGATCCAGCCGCGGTGGGCGGCGAGCACACCACCGGGGGCGGGGCGGGCGTGCTGCTCGACTGCCGCGGTGACGGCCTCGGGGTTGGCGCAGTCGGCCAGGGCGGCGACGAGGGCGGCGAGGCCATCGGCGGGCACGAAGTGGTCGGCGAGTCCGCAGAGCAGTGCGTCGGCCGCGCCGACCGACTCGCCGGTGAGTGCCAGGTGCGTACCGAGTTCGCCGGGCGCGGCCCCCAGCAGATACGTTCCGCCGACGTCCGGGACGAATCCGATTCCGGTCTCCGGCATGGCGATGCGGGAGCGTTCCGTGACGATCCGGACGGAGCCGTGGGAGGAGACCCCGACCCCGCCGCCCATCACGATGCCGTCCATCAGAGCGACGTACGGCTTGGGGAAACGGGCGATCCGTGCGTTGAGCCGGTACTCGTCCCGCCAGAAGTCCAGTGAGGCGCTGCCCCCCGCCAGGGCGTCGTCGCGGACCGCGCGGATGTCGCCGCCCGCGCACAGACCGCGCTCCCCCGCGCCGGTGAGCAGCACGGAGACGACGGTGTCGTCGCTCGCCGCCGCGTCGAGCGCGTCGGCCATGAGCCGTACCATGGCGTGGTTCAGCGCGTTCAGGGCGCGGGGCCGGTTGAGCGTGAGGCGGCGGACGCGTCCTTCGGTGTGCAGCAGGACGGGGTCCTCGTGGTTCATGCGTGCGCTCCGGTCAGCCCTGGTGCCGTACCGTCCACCGGCGGGGGACGATCTTCCGCTGACATTGTGCGCGGCGCCCTGTGGGGCGGGGACCGGGGGGTGGCGTGCGGCGCGGGGCCGCTGTGGCAGGCGTGCGGGACCGGCCGGACAATTGAGGCACGCCGGACGGCGGACACGCCGGACGATCCTCGGAGCTGGCATGACCGACCAGAACCGGCCGCCGGTCGTCCCCGGCCCGCCAGGCCGGCCGGAGGGCCGGACACCCGCCGGTGGGCCCGGTACGGCGGAACAGCTTGCCCTGAACCGGGCCGGCGGTTTCGAGTGGGCCCTCGATGCCCGGACGCTGGACATCGACGAGGCGGGCCTGCTGGTCTTCGGCCTGGAGCCGGCCTCGTTCGACGCTCGTCCGGAGTCGCTGGCGGAGCTGCTGGAGCCGGAGGAGCGGGCCCGCCTGGATGCGGCGACGGACGAGGCTTTCAAGGGCGGCGACAGCTCGTACAGCGTCCACTTCTGGATTCCGCTCGCTGACGGCCGGGATCAGTGGACACATGTCCAGGGGCGCATCCTGCGCAGTGCGGCCCTGAAGGCGCGCCGGGTGATCGGCCTGGTGCGGGCCGCGACGGCCGAGGTCACCCCTTCGGCCTTCGTGCTGGAACTGGAAAAGCGCCGCCGCCAAACCAACATAGTTGAACGCACGACGACTGCCTTTCGTCCACGTCGCGCGCGGTGACGGTGGACGATGGGACCGCCGCCCTGACCGGTCCCGGCGGGCTGGCGCGGACGGGCTCGTGGTCGGGCTGCTGGACAACGCGGCGCTGAACGTCATCGCACTGAGCGGCGACTGCCTGGAGGGCCTGGACGATCTGAGTCCGGTCCGTCTCGATCCGGAATTCCCGCTGGCCGCACCGTCCTCAGCGGACGCCCCCGGTTCGTCGGCTCCCTGGCGGCGCTAGCCGGTGCTGGAGCCGCACGCGGGAGGGCTCGGGTTCCAGGCGGCGGCCTATCTGCCGCTCGTCGCCCAGGGCCGCACGCTCGGCGGACTGGCCCTCTTCTACCGCCAGGACAGCGCGTTCACGGCCGACGAGCGCAATCTGTGCCTGGGCTTGCCGCGATCGTCGTCCAGCCCCTGCAACGGGCCAAGCTGTTCGACGAGGAACGCGAGTTCGCCGCGGGGCTCCAGTCCACGATGCTGCCGCGCCACATCCTCGACATCGTGGGCGGCGAGATCGCCGTCCGCTACCACGCGGCGTGGAGCGGGCGCCAGGTCGGCGGTGACTGGTACGACGTGATCTCCCTGCCGAAGAACCGCGTCGGGATCGTGGTGGGCGACTTCCAGGGGCATGACACGCGTGCGGCGGCGATCATGGGCCGGCTCCGGATCGCGCTGCGCGCCTATGCCGCCGAGGGGCATCCACCCTCGACGGTACTGGCCCGGGCCTCCCGGTTCCTCGCCGAACTGGACACGGACCGGTTCGCCACGTGCGCGTACGCCCAGGTCGACCTGGAGACCGGACCGTGCGGGTCGTACGAGCCGGCCACTTCGGGCCGCTGATCCGGCACGTGGACGGCCGGGTGGACAGCCCGCGGGTGCGTGGCGGCCTGCCGCTGGGCATCTCGACCGACTTCGACGACGAGGAGTACCAGGAGACCCGGCTCGATCTGGTGCCGGGTGAGACTCTGGCCCTGTACACCGATGGGCTTGTGAAGGAGCCGGGCGGCGACATCGACGCGGGGGTGCGCACCCTCATCACCGAGGTCAGCGCGGGACCGGCGGACGCCGAGGCGTTGGCCGACCATCTGTCGGACCGACTGTGGGAGCGCTGGGGCTCCGGTGACGACGTCGCGCTGTTGGTACTGCGCCGCAGCCCGGCCCCCGGATCGCCCCGGGAACCGAGGTTGCACCAGTACATCCACCAGGCCGACCCGGAGGGGCTGCCCGAGGGCCGGACCATCGTGCGCCAGGCCCTGACCGACTGGGACATGGCCGAACTCGCCGACGACGCCGAGCTGATGACCGGGGAGCTCCTGGTGAACGTGCTGCTGCACACGGAGGGCGGTGCCGTCCTCACCCTGGAGGTGCTGCCCGAGCCGGTACGCCGGGTGCGGCTCTCGGCGCAGGACCGCTCCAGGGCGGGGCCCCGCCGCCGGTCACCGGGCGAGACCGCGACCTCGGGGCGCGGACTGCTCCTGCTGGACGCCGTCGCCGCACGGGGGCATCGAACCCCGAGGGGAGGAAAGGCGGTCTGGTGCGAAATCTGAGCGCGAGAGCGGCGGTGAGGGGTACAGCAGCGGCAAGGGGCGCACCGCCACGCCGTGCGTGACCGTACACCCCCCTGCCTCTCCGGACGCTGTACGCATCCGGGCGGGCCGACTACGTCAGTGCTGCGCGGTACGGCGCTTGCGTACCGACCACATGATGCCGCCGCCGGCCAGCAGCACGGCAACGGCCGCGCCCCCGATGATCGGCGTGGCGGACGAGGAACCGGTCTCGGCCAGATCCGGCGAGCTGGGGCTCGGCGTGGCTGCGGCGGGCGCAGCCGGCGAAGCGGACTCGCTCGGCGTGCCGGCCGGGCTGGGAGACGCGGTGGCCGGCGTCTCGGACGGCTTCGTCTCGGCCGGAGGGGGCGTGGGCGTCGACGGCGCGCTCTCCTCGCAGACCGGCGCCTGCTTGGTGTCATTCTTCGAGTAGTCCTCGCCGTCACCGGCCTTGACGACCAGATGCACCGTCAAGGGCTGGTCGTGCTCCGGCAGGGCGATCGTCTTCTCGAAATCCCCGCCGAACTTCTCCGTCGGCAGCAGGTCCTTGCCGTCGACGGTGACGGTCACCTCGTTGGTGACGCCGGCGTTGTACTGGGTGAGGTGCAGGTTCACTTCGTCACAGGTCACGTCCCAGGTGGGGGTGTGAGCTGCGGCCGGACCGGCGGTGAGGACCGCGCCGGACAGGCCGACCATCGCGGCGGCGGCGAGAGTCCCCGCAACGCGCCACGATCTCCTGGGTATGGTCATGGATTCTTTTCCTCCGCAGATGTTTCGCGCCCGAATGGGCGGTGCAGCGCACAGTACTGCCCGCTCCCTCGACGCGTGCACCCGCCCCACAACCGATTCCGTGTCACAACAGCCCCCACATCGCCGCCGGTTGGGGCATGCCGGACATTGGCCGGCACCGGGCGCCGACCGGGCAGTGGCGTGAAGTGAGTGCCTGGCGCCGGACAGTGCCGGCCGGTTGGCGGCTTCACCGTCCGGCCCGCGGAGGTGGCGCCTTCGCCACACGGTCAGAGCCTGCGGTGCATGATGTGCAGTCCCACGAAGCCCTTGGCCGGGTGGTCGAACCCCTCGGGCAGCGTGCCCAGGATCTCGAAGCCGAGCGCCTCGTACAGCCTGACCGCCGCTGTATTGGTCTCCACCACCGCGTTGAACTGCATGGCCCGGTACCCGGCCGTGCGCGCCCAGTCGATGGTGTACTCGCACAGGGCCCGCCCAACACCCTGCCCGGCATGCCGGGAGTCGACCATGTAACTGGCACTGGCGATGTGCGATCCGTTGCCCATGTGGTTCTTGTTCATTTTCGCCGTGCCGAGGACGGTCCCGTCGTCGGCGACCGCGATCACGGTCCGGTTCGGCGGCTTCAGGAGCCACCAGTCGGCGGCGTCGGCCTCCTGGAGATCGAGCGGGTAGGTGAAGGTCTCGCCGGCGGCGACGATTTCGTGGAAGAACGGCCAGATGGCGGGCCAGTCCCCGGGGGTGGCTTCCCTGATCAACATGGCGCACAGAATGCCCGGCCCGGCCCGGCGCCACCAACGGTTATCTGAGGCGCCCCGCACCGCCACGCCCGGGCCCTCCACCCCACCCGGCGAACGAACGGCTCCCGGCCCTCCCCTTCCGGCGCCCGCCGGGACGTGCCGCCCGGGAGACCGCGTGAGGCATTGCGTGAGACGCCGCGTGCGGCATTGCGTGAGGTGCCGCACCGCGCCGGGCCCTGCGAAGCCCCATCGCCTCGGCCGCCCGTGACCGCAGCCGGGCCAGCAGCCCCGGCGCACCCCCGGGGCGGGGGCGACGCGCGGGCGCGGGTGGCGCGGCGGGACTGCCGGGAACGGGCGGCCGGACGGGGTCGCCCGGCCCGGAGCGCCCCGTGGATGTGGGCATCGCCGCAAGGCTGCCGGGCACAGCCGAAACGTCCCGTACTCCGGCCACCGCCTCGGGTGCACTGAGCGATCCAGACGCCTCCTGGCAGGCCTCCACCGGCTCGCCGGGCCCCGCCGACCGGCCCGGCGCAGGCGGCCGCGCCGAGGCCGCAGCCAAGGCAGGCGCCCCGTCCGGCCCCGCCCGCATCTCGTCGCCGGGGCGTGGTGCCGGCCGCATCTCGCGGGCGGCGTCCAGCTCCGCGATCAGGCTGATCCGGCGCCAGAGGATCTCGTCCGGTTCGTCCGCGGGCATCAGCCGGGCCATGGCTTCACGCCCGACAGCCGATCCCCTTCGGCCGAATACGGCTTCCGGCCCGACCCTGCCGAAGTGGGCCCGCTCGTAGGGGTCGTCCACCACCTCCGCCAGCTGGGCCGGGTCCAGGCCCTGCGCCACGATCGCCGCGCGCACCCAGGGGTCCTCGGTGAGCGCCAGCAGGCGCTCGATCCGGCGCGAGCGCCAGTTGCGCGGGCGCCAGTCACCCCCGGCCGCCAGCCGCCTGCGCATCCAGGGCGGACTGTTGTCCACCAACAACTCCGGTGACAGGGCTGCCAACCCCTCGACCTCTTGGGCGAGATAGACCCATACGACCGCCCGATAGCGGTTGAGGTAGAACGCGACGGGTGTGAGGCACCCGGCCCGGGCCAGCCTGGTGAAACGAACCGGGCTGATCCCGAGCAACCGGGCACCCTCCGCCGTCCCCACCGTGCGCACCCGTTCGCGGAGCTTGCCGGGAAAACCGTCCTGGGCCCGCAGACGCGCGATCTCCTCGCGGTGGACCCTGGGTCGGCCGCCCGGTCCACTCCTCACCCTGACCGCCCCCAGGTATACCGCGAGGTCGAACTCCCTCCGTTTGAGTTCGAGTTCCGTCGCAGCGCGGCTCGCAGCGACCGTGGACGCAAGGTTGTCACGCACGGTATCGAGCCCTGACACCTCTTCCATGTGCACTTCGGCCCCAAATCCCCTGCCCGCAAGTGCTTTCGTCGTCGACATGATGCAACTCCCCCGCGAGTCGTGATTACTCTCCGCGATCAGAGTAGCTCGGGAAAGTCCACCGCCGCCAAGCCTGTGGATAACTCCACGGACCCGGCGGCGGCAGTTCCTCTCGATCCCGTCAGAGCCGGTTGAATCCCCCGCTCCCGTCCTGTCGCGAGTCCACACCCAGGTGTTTTCCCACCCGGTTGACCAGAAGCGTCATCTCGTACGCCACCTGACCGACGTCCGACTCCGCCTCACTCAGCACACACAGACAACTGCCTTCCCCCGCCGCCGTCACGAAGAGCAGTGCCTCGTCGAACTCCACCATGGTCTGCCGGGCCTTGCCGGCGCGGAAGTGACGCCCCGACCCGCGAGCCAGACTGTGCAGCCCGGACGAGACGGCCGCCAGATGTTCGGCGTCCTCGCGGGCCAGTCCGGTGCTCGCACCGGTCACCAGACCGTCATTCGACAGCACCAAGGCGTGCCGTATGTGCTCCACCCGGTTGGTGAGATCGTCAAGGAGCCAGTCGAGTCCCCTGTCCAGCGCCATTCTGTTTCCTCCCCGTTCACGCGTTCCCCGTGCCTCGCTCGTGTGCAAGCCTTGCGCACAGGTCACGTACGGGCAAGCACCCCGCTCACGCCACCGGGCCGGAAGCGATCGCCGGCCTCAGCCGTAGGAGAGGTTCTCGCACGGGTCGTCGTCCGCCGAACGGGCCTCGTCGGCGATGCCGGCCGGAACTCCCTGCGCCGGTGTGGTGGAGGCGGTGTTCGGTGCGGCCGACGGCTCGTCCGCGTAATCCTGTCCGACGGTGACCTGGATTCCGCTCCCGGCGCCGGCGGACTCGGTGATCCGTGCGTCCGGGAAGAGCCTTGCTGTCGTGCGGGCCTCCTCCTGCAGACCGGGGCCGTGGACGACGACGGTTTCGGAGCGGGTCTGATCCTGTGCGGTGGCCGTGCCGGTGACGGTGAAGCCGTGTGCGCGCAGGACCCCGGCGGCCCTGGCCGCAAGCCCGGACACCGTGGTGCCGTTGTAGACGGCGACCTCGATGCCCGTACCCGAGACGGGGGACTGCGAAGCCTCGGGGGGCGCCCCGGCCTTCGTTTTGCCGTCGAGGGGACGGTCGGCCTTCAGGGCGGCCCATAGCGCGTCCGCGTCCGGCTCCACGACGGCGACGCGCTCGCCCTCGTAGCGCCAGGGCACGGTGACGAACTTGGTGTTGTGCAGATCGATGTTCTTCATCGACAGGGCGAAGGAGAGCAGCTTGTCAGCCGATCCGAGCCCCGGGTCGACGGTCATCGCTTCGGTCGCGGCGTCGGCCAGCGGCAGCAGCGTGGCTGGGTCCATGCCACGGGACTTGACCTTCTTCACCAACGAGGCGACGAATGCCTGCTGCCTCTTGATCCGCCCCATGTCGGAGCCGTCACCGATGCCGTGCCGCAGCCGTACGTAGTCGAGAGCACGCTGTCCGGAAACCGTCTGCGGGCCCTTCGCGAAGACCAGGGAGCCCCGGGTTGTGCGCTTCGGGTTCAGATCGCGCTGGTACACGTCCTGTGGCACACACACCGGCACTCCGCCGACGGCCGAGGTCAGCGCGGAGAACCCGGCGAAGTCGATGACGACCGTGTGATCGACGCGCAGTCCGGTCAGCTGCTCGACGGTGTTCTGGGTGCAGGCCGGATTGCCCTCGGCGGTCTCCCCCACCGAGAACGCCCCGTTGAACTGACTGTGATGCTGCGGCGTCGTCCAACTGCCGTCGGGCTTCCGGCAGGCGGGGATGTCCACCATGGCGTCGCGGGGGACGGATACGGCCACGGCATGTTTACGGTCGGCGTAGACGTGAAGAAGGAGCACGGTGTCCGAGCGGCCGACCGCTCCCGTTCGGCCGCCGAGTCCTTTGTTGTTCCCCGAGCGGGTGTCCGACCCGATGACGAGGACGTTCTGCCCGCCGGACGAGCCGGGCGGCCGGTCACCGGAGACGCCGTCGGCGCTGAACGTGTCGATGCTGCCGGTCAGTTTCAGGTACCCCCAGCCCACCCCGGCGACCAGCAGGACGAGGAAGGACAGGGTGGACACCATCGTCCGCCTCAGACGGCTTCCCCTCCCGCCTGCTCCTGTCGCTCTGTTCCTGCTTGTCATGGGCCACCCCGTTCGTACGGCTACCGCGCGGGGCGGCCTTCCTGCGGCGCCCGCACGGTCGTGCGGTTGTGCGGTATTTCTGGTCGTGAAGTGCGGTGGTCTCATGCCCCACCGCACTTCACCATCGTCGATCCGATCCCCTGTCCCCACAGGGTCATCGGAAACATTGACCGGAAGAAACCGGGAGACGACGGAGGAACGAGCGTCTTCCCCGTCCACCCGCCGAGCAATCGGGCCGGACACTGTCCGCGCCCTGGGAAAATCCTCGTGATTCCTGAAGAGTGGGGCACAGCCGCCGTTCGTTCCGCGCGACGGCCGGACCATCACCCGCCGGGAACGCGCGAGCACCGGTCGGTGAACCACTGGATCATTGGAGGAAGTTCATGGGTGTGACCCTGGCCAAGGGCGGCAACGTCTCCTTGTCGAAGGAGGCGCCCGGCCTGACCGCGGTGACGGTCGGCCTGGGCTGGGACGTACGAACGACGACGGGCGCCGACCACGACCTCGACGCCAGCGCGCTGCTGTGCACGGAGGCCGGCAAGGTCGTCTCGGACCTGCACTTCGTCTTCTACAACAACCTCACCAGCCCGGACGGCTCCGTCCAGCACACCGGGGACAACCTGACGGGTGAGGGCGACGGCGACGACGAGTCCATCAACGTGAACCTCTCGACGGTCCCCGCCGAGGTCGCGAAGATAGTCTTCCCGGTCTCCATCCATGACGCGCAGAGCCGGGGGCAGAGTTTCGGCCAGGTGCGCAACGCGTTCATCCGCGTCGTGAACCAGGCCAACGGTGTGGAGCTCGCCCGGTACGACCTCAGTGAGGACGCGTCGACGGAGACCGCGATGGTGTTCGGCGAGCTGTACCGGCACGGTGGCGAGTGGAAGTTCCGTGCGGTCGGCCAGGGGTACGCCTCCGGCCTGGCGGGTATCGCAAAGGACTACGGCGTCAACGTCTGAGGGTGACCGCTCACCGGCCCGGCTCCGCGTCAGCGGCGGCCGGGCCGGTTCCCTGTCCGCGGCCATCAGGCGGAGGCCGCTGGTTCCGCTTCCCGCGGGGTACGGCTGATGGCGCTCGGCCACCAGGCCCTGGGGCCGATGTCCACGACCAGGGCCGGAGCCAGCAGGGACCGGACCACCAGCGTGTCCAGGAGGACACCGAAGGCCACGATGAACGCGATCTGCGCGAGGAACGCGAGCGGAATGACGATCAGCGCGGCGAAGGTGGCGGCCAGCACCACGCCCGCCGATGTGATGACGCCACCGGTACTGACGAGTCCCCTCAGCATCCCCTGGTGCGCCCCGTGCTCCAAGGCCTCCTCGCGGACCCGTGACATCAGGAAGATGTTGTAGTCGACGCCGAGGGCCACCAGGAACACGAATCCGTACAGGGGCACCGAGGCGTCCGTGCCGCTGAAGCCGAAGGCGTGCTTGAAGACCAGGGCCGAGACCCCGAGGGTCGCCAGGAAGTTGAGGCCCACGGTGGCCACCAGCAGCACCGGCACCAGGACGGACCTCAGCAGGCCCATGAGGATCAGCAGGATGATCACGAGCACCACCGGCACGATGATGCCTCGGTCGCGCTCGGCGGTGCGCTGGGTGTCGTACTGCTGCGCCGTGTAGCCGCCGACGAGCGCGTCCGCACCGGGTACGGCGTGAACCGCGGTACGCAGACGCTTGACGGTCTCCGTGGCCGCGTTGCTGTCCGCCGCGTCCTCCAGGGTTACGTCGATGCGCACCCGGCCGTCGACGACGAGGGGCTTCCCTCCACCGGGCCGGCCCGATGCCGTGACGGGCGCGGCGGCGGCCACGCCGGGTGTCGCCTCGGCCGCCGCGGTCACCTCGTCGGCCCGGTCGGCCTCGGCGATGACGACGGCCGGGTTTCCGGAGCCGCCCGGGAAATGCTTGCTGAGCGTGGCCTGGGCGGAGACGGACGGGGCGTCGTTCACGAAGATCTCGTCCAGCGGGACGCCCTGGGACTTCAGGGTGGGCGCGAACGCGGCGCAGGCGACCAGCACCACCGCACAGGACAGCCACACCTTGCGCGGGGAACCGTCGACGCGCGCCGCGACCCGGCGCCAGATTCCGTGCCCGCCGGTCGCCTCGTCGACGGAGCGCGGCTTGGCCGGCCAGTACGCCCCCCGGCCGCACAGCACCAGCACGGCGGGCAGGAACGTCATGGTGCTCAGCACCGCACAGACGATGCCGATGGCGCCGACGGGACCCAGAGCGCGGTTGTTCGTCAGATCACTGAGCAGCAGAGCGAGGAGGCCCAGTGCCACCGTGGCGGCGCTCGCGGTGATCGCGCCGAAGGAGCGGCGCAGCGCGGCGAGAGCGGCGGTCGTCCGGTCGCCGTGCCCCGCCAGCTCCTCCCGGAAACGCGCGGTGAGCAGGAGTGCGTAGTCGGTGGCCGCGCCGATCACCAGAATCGACAGGATGCCCTGGACCTGGCCGTCCACGAGGACGATGCCGTGGTCCGCGAGGACGTAGACGATCGCACAGGCGAGCGCGAGCGCGAAGACGGCGCTGATGATGATCAGGAAGGGCAGCAGCACACTCCGGTAGACCAGCAGCAGGATGAGGAGCACGGCGACCAGTGCCACCCCCAGAAGGAGCCCGTCGATTCCGGCGAAGGCGTCCTTGAGGTCGGCCTGGGTCGCGGCGGGTCCCGCGATCCCGACGGTCGTGCCCGTCACCGAGCGGGCCGCGTCGCGCACCTGGTCGAGCGTGGCCGGTAGTTCGTCGCCGAGGTCGGAGCGCAGTTGCACAACACCCGACAGTGCCTCGCCGTCCTCGGACGGCAACGCGGGCGAGGGTGTGCCGACCACGCCGGTCTTTCCCGAGAGGGAGGCGAGTGCCCGGGTAGCCGATGCCCGGGCGTCGCCCGGCAGCCCGTCGCCGTCGCCCGTCCATACGACGATCGCGGGCACGGTACCGGCCTGCTGGAAGGCCTTCTGCTCCTCCGCGACCTTGGTCGACTCGGCGCTGCGCGGCAGGAACGCCGCCCGGTCGTTGGTTGCTACCTCGCCGAGCTTTCCGGCGTACGGGCCGAGGGCCCCGCCGATGCCGAGCCAGATGACCAAAAGCGCTACGGGCACCAGCCATCGGACGACGCGGTGCCGAGGTGCGGGCTTCATTGCTTCCCCAGGGGTCGACGCGTGACACATTGCGAAGGTCTCTCAGTCATTCATTATCTCAATGATCAAGAGATATTACTGTAGGGGCATGCGCATCGCAGACGAAAGCCCGGACAGAGGCACGGACGGCGGGCCCACGGGCCTCCAGGCGTTCGCTGTGCTGCTGCGCCGTATGAACGGTGAGTTCAATCGCATCACGCATGAGTTCGCGCACGCCCAGGGGCTGCACCCGACGGATGTGCAGGCCCTCGTCGCCATCCTCGACGCGGACCGGGATGAGGGAGGGGGCGTCATGACTCCGGGACGGTTGCGTGAACAGCTGGATCTCACCTCGGGGGCGGTGACGGCGTGTCTGGACCGGTTGGAACGCGCGGGACACATCCGGCGGGTGCGGGACGGCAGCGACCGGCGGGTGGTGCATCTTCACTACGCGGCCGCGGCGAAACATGTGGCGCGTGATTTCTTCAAGCCGCTGGCGGCGGGCACGGAGGCAGCGCGCAGGCAGTTCAACGAGGAGGAACTGCTCGTCGTGCTCCGTTTCCTGCGGGCGATGAACGAGGAGCTGGGGCAGTTGCGCCGCGCCGAGCCCAGGCCGTAGAGCCTGGGGCGGCAGGAGCGGGCAGGGCCCGCGACCCCGGCTCCTCGTCACTCCGTCCTGGCCTCCGGTTCGGCGAGCTCGCGGACCGGGCAGCCACGGACGCCGGGGGTGGGGAACGTGCCGAGCGCGGCGACCTCGTATCCGCCCGGGTAGCCCTTGATCTCCGGGTTCTGCCGTGCGTAGTGCGGCGTGGTGCGCGGCGGCAGGAGACGTACGGCGCGGGCGCGCAGCCGCAGCGCTCCCCTGGTGAGGGTTCGGGCCACGGGTGCCGGGCACTCGTAACGGAAGGCGCGCAGCAGGGAGTCGTCCAGGAGCGCGAGGCTCGCGCCGCGTACGAGCGGTGCGAGGGGCCGCGGGTACCAGGAGGCCATCAGGTCCAGCGTGGCGTCCGAGACCGCCCGCGCGCCCTCGTCCCAGCCGAAGTGCGCTTCCTCGTAGGTGTCGAGGGTGCGCTCGAAGTCCTCGTACGTCTGCGGCAGGTCCTTGATGCCCATGCGGGTACCGAGCGTTCTGTAGTACGCGGCGAGCGCCCTCAGCTCGTGGTCGCACAGCCGGCGCCAGCCGTACGCGTCGAGCCACCGTTTCGGGGTGACGACAAAGGTGCACAGGACGTAGCGCATGTCGTCGTTACTGATGTCGTAGGCGGCGTGCATCCGGTTGATCCGGCGGAGAGCCGTGCGCCCCGGATCGCTGTCGAAGCCGTGCTCGACGACCGTGTCCAGAAGCAGCGCGGTGTCGTCGTACCGCTTCTGCGAACGGCCCGTCAGTTCCGCCGTCCGGGCCAGGAGTCTGCCGATGCTCGGGACGGCGTAGGTGCGGTACAGGGCGAGTTCGAGAGCGCGGGTGATGTCCCACGGGAACTCGTACGTCGCGGTGATCCGGTAGATCTCCAGGAAGTCCCTCTCCGGATCGAGGCGTTGGATCTCCTTCAGCCGGTCGTAACGCTTCACCGCACCGTCTCCCTTGGTCAGGTCGAGTGTCCCAGCCTATGTCCGGGGGCAGGACGGTGAGTACACGCGACGCACGCGCGTTGACGGGTTGACGGAAGGCGGTTCCCCATGACCGAGATATTCGGCGCCCTGCGCAGAGCCGTGGCCCCGGGCCGTAGAGGCGGTCGTACGGCTGCGGCCCCGCCTGCTCCCGTACGCCGGCAGCACAATCTCTTCGAGGCGGCGGCGACGTTCGTCGCGGCGTCGGCCGAGGACGACGAGGAGCGGATGGACGAGGCCAGCGAATGGGTGTCGCCGGAGCAGTTGTCCTTCGGTGTCAGTGAGCTGGCCTGCCGTGCGCTGATAGCGCTGGCCCGGGAGCGGGGCGCGTCACCGCAGACGGTGGCGCGGGAGCTGCTCGGGCTGTCCGACGCCTGAGCCTGGTGGCGTCGGTGCGCACCCAGCCGGATGTTCTGCCTTGTCAGGGCCTCGACGAGGGGGTTACTCACTGGTTAGGGTGCGCCGACGGAAACCGTGACGGATGAGGAGGGTGCAGTGGCCGGGACGGACGACACGGTCGCCGACGACGCACTGTTTGTGCTGACCGCGATCCTGCTGACCCCCGCGCAGTTTCCCGGTGTGCTCGGTGACGACTATCCGGCTGCGTGCGCAGCGCTGCGGCTGGAGCCGTATGCCGAGGGGTACGGGCTGGTCCTGGGCCAGGACGGCGACGGCGCCCGGTGGACCGTCGTCGTCGACGACGTGTCCCTGGTGGCGGTGGCCATCGCGTCCTGGGACTGCGGCATGGAGTACGACCTGTCGCCGGACGACCGCTCGGTGGTCTGCGCGCTCCCCGGCTGGCCGCTCGACCTCGCCGTCGCCGCGCCGGGGGTACCCGCGCCGCACGACCCCGTGCACGATCCGGAGGCGGACGGCGAGGACCTGGTTCCGCTCTCGCCGCCGGACACCTCCACGTGGGGGCCGGCCCAGCGTCGGCTGGGCGCGGACGCCATCGCCTCGCAGTGGGCCGCCTGGCGCGACCAGATCGACGACGCGACGGATTTCGCAGCGGCGGGCGGGGCGGCCAGGACGGCAATGGAGGCAGAGGCTGGGGCTGGGGGCGACACGGAGGCCGCCCGAGGGGACGCGGAGGGTGTCTCAGAGCGGGACGGCGACCACGGTGCCGAGGCCGCGACTGCCCGCCCCGAAGCAACCGACGGCGAAGCAACCGCCCCCGACGGCGAACCCCAGCCGTCGGCCGCCGCCGGCGCTTCGGGCCCGCACCCCGGCATTCGGCGGGCTCTGGCCTCGGCCCGCGCCTATCTGGACGATCCGCCGCCGCCCGGCCGAGTCCGGTCCTCCTTCGCAGCCGGGGACGCCCGGCTGATCCGGGCCGACGGGCCCGGCTGGTCGATGGTGGCCAGGACCGACGACATCGCCTTCCTGCTCCTGGACGAGGTACCGGGCGAGATCCTGCCGGTCGGGCGCGGACCCGAACTGCCGGGGCTGCTCACGGGGCTGGACGCGCTGGCCGTGCGGCCGTCCTGACCGGCGGAGGGATCAAGGGGTCAGACGCGTTCGAGCGGGCGGTGGGGCTCGGCGGGGAGTTCGACCTCGACCGGGTCGCCGGGGCCGACCACGCCGCCCGTGACAACGACGCTCATGATCCCGGCCTTGCGAACGATGTCGCCCGTCTCGTCCCGACCGATGACCTGCTTGAGGAGACCGTTCTGGAAGTTGTCGATCTGCAGGCACGGGTTGCGCAGCCCGGTGACCTCGACGACGGCCTCGTCACCGAGGTGCAGCCGCGTGCCGACGGGCAGCGCCAGCAGATCGATGCCGCGCGTCGTTATGTTCTCCCCGAGCTCGCCCGGCGCCACGTCGAAGCCCGCCGCGCGGACCTCGTCGAACAACTCCTCGTGGATGAGGTGGACCTGGCGCAGGTTCGGCTGCTTGGGGTCCTGGGCGACCCTGGAGCGATGCTTGACCGTCACCCCCGCGTGCACGTCCCCTTCCACCCCGAGGCCGGCCAGCAGCGTCACACTGTCGCGGTTCGGCTTGGTGAAGGTGTAGGTCTCGTTCCTGCTGACAGCGGTGACGGTGCCACTCATGGCGGGCTTCTCCTCTCGGCAGCCGGCCTTCAGCGGCCGATCTCCTTGCGTGTGATCCTACGGAGCCGCCGGCGCTGGCCCGGGTCCAGGGCGAGATAGGCGAGCGTGGGAACTCCGACGAGCACCAGCAGGGACAGCCAGAACCCGATGAACGGCATCAGGACGACTGCGACGACGACTCCCCCGATGGCTACCTTTGCGCTGTTCGACATCGTCCGTGCCTCCTTCGCGGCCCGCGGCCGCCTCTGATGGAAAGAACGTCTGTACGTCCTCATCGGTTCCTGGTTCCCCGCTTCCTCGTCCGCGTGCGGCCGGTCACCGCAGCGGCGCACCGACCTCGTGCATATGGGCGAGCGCCTGCCGGTAGGACTCGACGGGTCCGGTCTCCGCGTACGGCAGGCCGAGCGCCTCGCAGTGGGCCTTGACCAGGGGCTGGGCCAGGCGCAGGTGCGGGCGGGGCATGCTCGGGAAGAGATGGTGTTCGATCTGGTAGTTGAGACCGCCGAGGAACCAGTCGGTAAGGGCCGCTCCCCGTACGTTGCGCGAGGTGAGGACCTGGCGCCGCAGGTGGTCCCATCGGTCCCCGTCGGGGTCGGGCATCTCCATGCCCTTGTGGTTCGGGGCGAAGGCCATGCCGAGGTGGAGGCCGAAGAGCGCGTGGTGCACCAGCGCGAAGACGACCGCCTTGCCCGGGGACATGACACCGAGCAGAAGGGTGGCGTAGAGGCCGAGGTGCGCGGTGAGCAGGAGGGCGGAGAGGGCGCGCTCGCGCACGGGCTGCTGCTTCAGGTACTGGAATCCGGAGATCTTGAGCGCGATGCCTTCGAGAAGCAGCATCGGGAAGAACAGGCGGGCCTGGTTGCGGGTGAGCCAGCGGGCGAAGCCCTCACGCTGCGCGGCCTGCTTCTGGGTCCAGACGAGCGCGCCCACGCCGACGTCCGGGTCCTTGTCGACGTGGTTGGGGTTGGCGTGGTGGCGTACGTGCTTGTCGTTCCACCATGCCTCGTTCATGCCGAGCAGCAGGTTGGCGTGGAACAGGCCGATGGCGCGACTCGCCCGGCGGTTGCCGGATATCTGGGCGTGCCCCGCATCGTGTCCGACGAACGCGGTGCGGGACCAGACGAGGGCGAGAGGCAGGGCGAGCAGCAGAACCCACCAGGTGTCGCCCAGCAGGGCCATACCGGTGACCACGGCTGTCAGGGCGAGGAGATTGACGGTGATGCCCGCTGCGTACCAGCCGGTGCGCCGTTCGAGGAGTCCCCTCGCCTTGACTGCGCGCAGCAGGGGCGCGAAGTCGCTTCCTGTGTTTCCGGCTCCGTCGCGTGTTCGTTCCGCGAGGGCAAGGGTGGCCTGGGGCATGGTGTCTCCGGTCTCGAATCCGCTCCGACCTCACGAAACGTACGGCTGGAGGGGCCGGGGGAACCATGGCGCCACCACCCGAGGTGTGCTGGTGCCAACCCCCCGAGGGCATGGGGGTCCGCCCGCACCGGGTGCCCCACACACAACCAACAGCGTGTCGCAGGTCACACATGGGAAGGGGTCTTCGTCGCGAGACTTGGAGTACCCTCGGCGACTCGGCCGACTAGTCAAATTTGAGGACTCTGACATCGCTGTGCACAGCCTCTCCTCCGTTTCCCTCTCCGAGATCTCCGCGCTCACCGGCTGTTCCGTGGTCTTCCTGCCCTCGGATCCCTCCCGCACCGGCCACCTCGCCTTCTGGCACCCCGACGGCAGCAGCCCTCCCGAAGGCCCTGGGGAGACCGTGGGGCTGACGGTGGCCGGCGCCGATGCCCTCCCGTACGAGGTGCCTGCGCGCCTGCTGCCGGTAAGTGACGCGCTGCCCGTGCTGACGCGTGCACGGGCAGCGGCCGATACCTCCGAAGCTATGGCGTTCTGGGGCTCGGCAGCACTGCTGGCCCTGCAGTTCGCCGCCCGTGGTCTGCTCCTGCCGGGACTGAGCGCGACGGACTACGACACCTGGCGGGCCGCCCCGCTGAACGCGGACGACCAGCTACGCATCCGCACCCTGGCCGCCTCCATGCCGCCCACGGCCCACGCCGTGCCCCTCGACGCGGCGGCCCGGCCGCTGCTCCTGCCCGAACCGGAGCGGCTGGTACGGGCGTTCCTCGACGCGGTCGCCGACTGCCTGCCCCGGACCCCCGCCGCGCCGCTGGCCGCAGGCTCTCCGGGGTTCACCGCGTCGCAGCCGCAGCATCTGCCCGGCCATCGCGCCTGGGCCGCCGATGTCGCGGCCGGCCATGACGCGGGCGTGCGGCTGTCGCTGCGCGTGGAGGTTACGGGCCTCGACCGGGACGACGAAGCGGGGACCGGCCCGTCGTTCCGCGTGGTTCCGCAGATCCACAGCGTCAACGATCCGGCCGTGGTCGCCGACGCCGCCGAGATCTGGGCGGGCGGCGGCCCGGCCGCGACGGCCTTCGGACCGCGTGCCCGGATGGACGCCCTGCTGATGCTGCGCCGGGCGGCCCGAGCCTGGCCCACGCTGACCCCGCTGCTGTCGGCGGCCGTGCCCGACGCGGTGGAGCCGGCCGACGAGGAGATCACCGAACTGCTGGGCAGCGCCGCCCGGGCGCTCTCCGCGACGGGGGTCAAGGTCCACTGGCCCAGGGAGCTGACAGCCCGCAAGCTCACGGCGTGCGCGGTGATCGGACCGGACGGCGAGGAGGACCACGGCGCGCCCCGGGGTCTTTCGCGGAGTGCGTCGGACGCCGCGCCCCTGCTGTCGTCCGACGCCCTGCTGACCTTCAACTGGTGGTTCGCGCTCGGCGACCAGCAGCTCAGCCGCGAGGAGCTGGACCGGCTGGCCGAGGCGGGCAGGCCACTGGTGCGGCTGCGAGACCAGTGGGTGCTCATCGATCCCGACGAGGCGCGGCGCGCCCGGGAGACCCAGGACCGCAAGATCACCCCGATCGACGCGCTGGGCGCGGCACTCACCGGTTCCGCCGAGGTCGGCGGCCGACAGGTCGAGGTCAGGGCGACAGGCTGGCTGGAGCGGCTGCGCGAGCGGGTCGCCGACCCCGCCGCCCCGCAGGACGACGAGCCGGCTGCCGGTCAGCCGGCCGCGCTCACCGCGACCTTGCGGGACTATCAGCTCCGTGGTCTGAACTGGCTGCACAGCATGACCTCGCTCGGACTGGGCGGCTGCCTCGCCGACGACATGGGGCTCGGCAAGACGATCACCCTGATCGCCCTGCACCTGCACCGCCAGACCGTCGAAGGCGGCGCCGGACCGACGCTCGTGGTCTGCCCGACCTCGCTGATGGGCAACTGGCAGCGCGAGATCGAGAAGTTCGCCCCTGGCACTCCGGTCCGCCGCTTCCACGGTTCCTCGCGCGGTCTGGAGGACCTGGCGGAGGGCGGTTTCGTCCTCACCACGTACGGGACGATGCGGCTGGACGCGCCGAAGCTCGCCGCCACGCGGTGGGGCATGGTCGTCGCGGACGAGGCGCAGCACGTGAAGAACCCGTACTCGGCGACGGCCCGCGCGCTGCGCACCATCGGCGCCGGGGCGCGGGTGGCGCTGACCGGCACCCCGGTGGAGAACAACCTCTCCGAGCTGTGGGCGATCCTCGACTGGACGACGCCCGGGCTGCTGGGCCGGCTCGGCGCGTTCCGCACCCGGTACGCGCGGGCCGTGGAGGGCGGCGACCCGGCCGCGGCCGAACGGCTGGGCGCGCTGGTGCGTCCGTTCCTGCTGCGCCGGCGCAAGTCCGATCCCGGTATCGCCCCGGAGCTGCCGCCGAAGACGGAGACGGACCGGGCGGTGTCGCTGACGCCGGAACAGGCGGGTCTCTACGAGGCGGTGGTCCGGGAGACGCTGGCGGCGATCGCGGATGCCGACGGCATGGCCAGGCGCGGGCTCGTGGTGAAGCTGCTTACCTCGCTCAAGCAGATCTGCAACCACCCGGCGCAGTACCTCAAGGAGGAGGAACCGCGGATCGCGGGCCGTTCGGGAAAGCTGGAACTGCTGGACGAGCTGCTGGACACCATGGTGGCGGAGGGGACCGGGGTCCTCGTGTTCACGCAGTACGTCGCGATGGCCCGGCTGCTCGAACGGCATCTGGCGGCGCGCGGCATCGGTACGCAGTTCCTGCACGGCGGCACACCGGTCACCGCGCGGGAGGCGATGGTGAACCGGTTCCAGGCGGGTGAGGCGCCCGTGTTCCTGTTGTCGTTGAAGGCTGCCGGCACCGGGCTCAACCTGACCCGGGCGGGCCATGTGGTGCACTTCGACCGCTGGTGGAACCCGGCGGTCGAGGCGCAGGCCACCGACCGCGCGTACCGGATCGGGCAGACCCAGCCGGTGCAGGTCCACCGGCTGATCGCCGAGGGGACGATCGAGGACCGGATCGCGGACATGCTGGCCCGCAAGCAGGGTCTCGCGGACGCGGTGCTGGGTTCCGGCGAGAGCGCGCTGACCGAGCTCAGCGACGCGGAACTGGCCGATCTGGTGGAGCTTCGAGGGGGGACGCGATGAGGGACGGATACGAGGCCGACGATTTCGCCGAGAGGGGCGAGGAACGGGAGGAGGGGGTCTCCGCGCAGGAGCGCACCTTCGCCGCTCTCCCTCCGGCTCCCGGCCGTGGTTTCGCCGCTTCATGGTGGGGCAAGGCGTGGCTGAAGGCGCTGGAGGACACCGCTCTGGACGGCCGGCAGCTGAAGGAGGGGCGCCGGGTGGCCCGGGAGGGCCGGGTCGGCGCCGTATCGGTGCGGCCCGGCCGGATCACGGCGGTGGTGAGCGAGCGGGACGGGAGCACGTACCGCAGCGACGTGCTGCTCCAGGAGCTGGACGAGCAGGAGTGGGACCGCTTCCTGGACATGGCGGTCGAGCGGGCGGGGCACATCGCGGCGCTGCTCGACCGCGAGATGCCGCCGCATCTGGTCGAGGACGCGGCGGCGGCCGGGGCGGACCTGCTTCCGGGCATAGGTGACCTCGAACCGGAGTGCACGTGCGAGGCATGGGACCACTGTCCGCACACCGCAGCCCTGTGTTACCAGGTGGCGCGGCTGCTCGACCAGGACCCGTTCGTGCTGCTGCTGATGCGCGGGCGCGGTGAGCGGAGGCTGCTGGACGAGCTCCAGGAGCGGATCGCGGTCCCGTCCGGGGCACAGGAGGACGCGGCCGCCCCCGAGGAGCGGACGGCTGGCCCGGAGGTGACCGGCGTACCGGCAGCTCAGGCGTATGCCACGGGCGGCATCCTGCCCGCGCTGCCGACGCCACCGGAGCTTCCCGAGGCGCTGGGCACGGCCCCTTCGCTCGACACGGAGACCGACCCCGAGGCGGGGGTGGACCCGACGGCGCTGGAGATGCTGGCGAGGGACGCCGCAGCCCGGGCCCACCGGCTGCTGGCTGACGCGCTGGCGCCGGGCCATGAGCACCGGCCGGTGGCCGAGGGCCTGACCGTGCGCCAGGACGCGGTCCGGCTGGCCGCCGACGCCCACCCCGAACCGTGGATCATGAACCGGCTGGCAACCGGCTCGGGGCGCCCCCGCGCCGGTTTCCCGGCCGCCGTCGCGGCCTGGCGGTACGGGGGCGCGACCGCGCTGTCCGTGCTCGACGAGGACCGGCCCCTGGAGGGCGAGGTCCTGGCCCGGGCGAGGACCCGGCTGGCCGAGGCGTGGGAGGAGGACGAGGCACCCCGGCTGCTGGCCGAGCACAACCGCTGGACGTCGGTGGACGGCAGGATCCAGCTCCGCTACGGGCCCGACGGACGCTGGTATCCGTACCGCAGGGAGGACGGTCAGTGGTTCCCGGCGGGTCCGGCCGACGAGGACCCGGCGGCTGCCTGGGCTGAGGCGGAAGGCATCTGACGGCGGGCCGACACTTCTTCGACGCGCCGTCACATGCCTGTTCTTCAAAAGGATTTGGGTATCCTCCCGTCTTCCGCGACATGCGCGGCGCCCGTACGGTAGGGCCCGCACACGGCTGGTGCCGCGGACAGCGCGTTCCGGTCACCGGACGGGCTGCCCGGTGACCACCCGCGGCACCGCACCATCCGTATCCCCCTGACCGCCCCACCCCCCACAGGAGTACGCATGGAACGCAGAAGAATCCTCCAGGGCGCCGCGGTCGCGGCGGCAGGCGTGCTGCTTCCCGCTTCCGTCCGGGCCGCTGCCGCGACGACGGGCGCCACGGATTACCCGGCGGCGCACTGGGTACCCGCCTCGACGTCCAACTACACGGTGTCCTCGCGTCCTTCGGCGTACCCCGTCCAGTACGTCGTCATCCATGTCACCCAGGAGACGTTCTCCGACACGGTGTCCATCTTCCAGAACCCGGCGAAGCAGGTGTCCGCGCACTATGTGGTGCGCTCGGGCGACGGATACATCGACCAGTGCGTGCGGGAGAAGGACATCGCATGGCACGCGGGCAACTGGAACTACAACACGCGCAGCATCGGCATCGAGCACGAGGGGTGGGTGGATCAGCCCTCGTACTTCACCGACTCCATGTACGAGCAGTCGGCGCTGCTGACGGCCTCCATCTGCGACCGCTACAAGATCCCCAAGGACCGGGCCCACATTCTCGGCCATGTCGAGGTGCCGGGCACCGACCACACCGACCCGGGCACCCACTGGGACTGGGTCCGCTACATCCGTCTGGTCAATCTCCTCGGCACCGGCTGAGCGACGCTCCGGGGGGGGCGGGGCCCGGCGGCGCTCAGCTCCGCCCCTCCCTCACGACCGGACTGCGCACGAAGAGGACGCCCTGCACATCGCCGTCGGGCGCGCTGTAGACATGGGGCGCGTCGGCCCTCCACCGGGCGGATACCCCGGGCCCGACCGTGCTGAGGTCACCAGGTCGCCCGACGACCGCGGTGCCCGCCAGCACCATCAGGCTCTCCGACGTACCCGGCACATGAGCCTCCGACTCCTGGACGGCCCCGGCGCGAATGGTCACCCGGAACACGTCGGTGACCGCCTCCCCGTCCTCGTACCGCTCCAGCAGGACCGCGGTGACCGCGCTGCCCGAGACGCCCGACAGGCTCTCGGCGGGGGCACCGTCCGGCGGATCACTCAGTACCGCGCTGAGGGGGCGGCCCAGGGCGGTGGTGAGGGCGTACAGGGTTTCCAGGGTGGGGTTGCGGCGGCCGCTCTCCAGCTCGGAGAGCGTGCCCTTGCCGACCCCGGAGCGCCTGGACAGCTCCGACAGGGACACGTCCATGCCGTGCCGTAGGGCGCGCAGCCTTCGCCCCACGTCTTCGTTCAGCCCCATCGCCGTCCGCCCGCTCGCTGTCGTGGTTGACGGGCCCGGGCCCGCGTCTCTAGTGTTCCACAAACAGAACGTTCCGTATACGGAACACCTCGCGGGCATGCCGGACCACCGGTCTCGCACCGCACCGCATTCCGAAAGTGGCTCACTCATGTCCGCGTTGACCCGCATACGTTCGGCCGCGCCCCTCTCCGCCGTGGCCGCTGGACTGATCGCCGTGATGGTCGGGGTCACCAGCTCGGCGGCGCTGGTGTTCACCGCCGCGAAGGCCGCCGGGGCCGACGCGCGCGAGATCTCCTCCTGGATGCTCGCGCTCGGTATCGGTCTGGCCTGCACCTGTGCCGGTCTGTCGCTGCGCCACCGGGCCCCGGTGGTGACCGCGTGGTCGACGCCCGGCGCGGCACTCCTGACGACGGGCCTGACCGGCGTCTCCATGCCCCAAGCCGTCGGCGCGTTCATTTTCTCCGCGCTGCTCATCCTGGTGAGCGGTGTCACGGGGTGGTTCGCCCGGGTCATGAGCCGCATCCCCGTCCCGCTGGCCGCCGCCCTGCTCGCCGGGGTACTGCTGCGGTTCGGTACGGGCCTGTTCAGCACCATGCACCACAGCTTCGCAGTCGCCTTCCCGATGTTCGTCATCTATCTCCTGGGCCGCCGTCTGCTGCCGCGTTACGCGGTGCTGCTGGCGCTCGCGGCGGGCGTCGTGGCCACCCTGTTCACGGGCGGCTGGCAGACGGGCCGGGTCCACCTCGCCCTGGCCACACCGGTCTTCACCGCACCCGAGTTCGACTGGAAGGTCCTCGTCAGCGTCGGCGCGCCGCTGTTCGTCGTCACGATGGCCTCGCAGAACCTGCCCGGGATCGCCGTGCTGCGCGCCTCCGGGTACGACGTGCCGGTGTCCCCGCTGATGACGTGGACCGGCGCGGCCAATGCGATGTTGGCCCCCTTCGGGGCGTTCGGGCTCAACCTCGCCGCCATCACGGCCGCCATCTGCACGGGCGAGGAGGCCCATCCCGACCGGGACAAACGCTATCTGGCCGCCGTGTGGGCGGGGTTCTTCTACCTCTGCGTGGGGCTGCTCGGGGCGACCGTCGCCTCGCTCCTCACGGCCATGCCGCACGAACTAGTCATGGCGATCGCGGGCATCGGCCTGCTCGCGACGATCGAGTCCTCGCTGACCTCGGCGCTCTCCGACAAGGAGTCGCGCGAGGCGGCCGTGGTGACCTTCCTCGCCACCGCCTCGGGCGTGACGCTGCTGGGTATCGGCTCGGCGTTCTGGGGGCTGCTGGCCGGGCTCGTCACCAGCGCGATCGCCTCGCTCGGGCGCCCCGGCCGCACAGGCCCGACGCCGGAGAAGCAACCCCGCGAACTCCCCGTCCGCCAACCGCTTACGTGACCGCGCCCGCATCCGCGTCCTGTCCGTGGAACACAGTTGCCCCGGGCCTCGGTCGCGGGGTGGGATGGTGCCATGCAGAAAGCGGTATCCCCACCCTCCGCCGAATCCCTGGCACCCTTCGATCACCTGGACCACCGCTACCGCGGCGAACACCCGGTCCGCACCCTCGCTCTGCTCTTCCGCCCGGACCGGGGGCGGCTGGCCCTCGCCGTCGTCCTCTTCACCGTGAAGCACAGCCCCATATGGCTGCTGCCACTGATCACCGCGACGGTGCTGGACGTGGTGGTCCAGCACGGCCAGGAGTCCGAACTGTGGCAGGCCACCGGCCTCCTCCTGTTCATCCTCGTCCTCAACTACCCGCTCCACCAGTGGTACGTACGGTGCCTCGGCGGCAGCATCCGCCGCATGGGCATCACCCTGCGCTCGGCACTGTGCCGCCGGATGCAGCAGCTTTCCGTCGGCTACCACGCCCGGGTCAGTTCGAGCGTGCTGCAGGCCAAGGTGGTCCGCGACGTCGAAGCGGTGGAACAGATGGTGCAGCAGAGCGCCGACATGGGACTCGGGGCCGTCGTGACACTGGTCGGCGGGCTCGTCGTCATCGGCGTCCGGGTGCCTTCCTTCCTGCCCGTCTTCCTGATCGTCGTCCCCGCCGCCGGGTTCCTCGTGATGAAGCTGCGCGGCCGGCTGCGCAGCCACAACGAGTCCTTCCGTCGCGAGGTCGAGCAGCTGTCCTCCCGCGTCGGCGAGATGACCACCCTCATCCCCATCACCCGCGCCCACGGCCTGGAGCGGACCGCACTGGGCCGCGTGGACGGCTCGCTGCGGCAGGTGTTCGCCGCCGGTCTGCGCCTGGACATGCTCAACGGCCGCTTCGGATCGCTGGCCTGGGTGCTCCTCAACACGCTCGGTGTGCTGTGCCTGACCGGGTCCGCGCTGGTGGCGTACCACGGCTGGATGCCCGTCACCGCCGGTGACGTCGTCATGCTGAGCGCCTTCTTCACCGTCCTGACCGGCTCGGTGACCACCCTTCTCGGGCTGGCCCCCATCCTCACCAAAGGGCTGGAGTCGGTGCGTTCGGCAGGCGAGGTCCTTCAGGCGCCCGACCTGGAGCACAACGCGGGCAAGGCGCAGGTGGAACAGGTCACCGGCCGCATCGACTTCGAGGATGTCGCCTTCGCGTACGACGACGCCCAGTCCGCCGTCGACGGGTTCACGCTGTCCGCGCGACCGGGCGAGACGATCGCCCTGGTGGGTGCGTCGGGGGCGGGCAAGTCGACCGTGCTCAACCTCCTCATCGGTTTCATCCGCCCCACCTCGGGCCGCATCCTGCTCGACGGCACCGACATGGCCGGGCTCGACCTGCGCAGCTACCGGCGGTTCCTGTCGGTCGTGCCGCAGGAGTCGATCCTCTTCGAGGGCAGCATCCGCGACAACGTCACGTACGGCCTCGGGCACACGGACGAGGCGACCTTGCTGCGCGCCCTGGAGGACGCCAACGCCATGGAGTTCGTCCGCCACCTGCCCCAGGGCCTGGACACGGTGGTCGGTGAGCGCGGCGCCCGCCTCTCGGGCGGCCAGAAGCAGCGGCTCGCCATCGCCAGGGCGCTGATCCGCGATCCGAGGGTCCTGGTGCTGGACGAAGCCACCTCCGCGCTGGACAACCGTTCCGAGGCGCTCGTGCAGGAGGCGCTGTCCCGGCTCGTGCACGGCCGGACCGTCTTCGTCGTCGCCCACCGCCTCTCCACCATCCAGGGCGCCGACCGCATCGTGGTCATGGAGAGCGGCCGGATCGCGGAGGTCGGCACGCACGAGGAACTGCTGAACCGTCGCGGGGTGTACGCGGGCCTCCAGCCGGCGTTCCCGTAAAGGCGAAGGGGTCCCGGGCGTCCGGGCCCCCTCCTCCGGTCACCAGTCGTGCACGGTGCCGTCCCGGAGCCGGTTGACCGGCAGATAGGTCTGCTCGTACGGGTGGGCCGCCGCGAGTTCCTCGTCCAGCTCGACACCGATGCCGGGCGTCTCGCCGGGGTGCAGGAAGCCGTCGGTGAAGGTGTACGCGTGCCGGAACACCTCCTCGGTGAGGGCGTTGTGGCCCGAGTACTCCTGGATGCCGAAGTTGTGGACGGCGAGATCGAGGTGGAGGGCCGCGGCCATCCCGACCGGGGAGATGTCCTCCGGCCCGTGGATCGCGCTCTTGATCTGGTACTGCGCGGCGAAGTCGAAGAGTTTGCGCAACGGCGTGACGCCGCCGAAGTGGGTGACCGCGGAGCGCACGTAGTCGATCAGCTGCTCGGTGATCAGTGTCTGGTAGTCGTGCACCGTGTTGAAGACCTCGCCGAGCGCGAGGGGCGTGGTCGTGTGCATGCGCACCAGCCGCAGGGCCTCCTGGTTCTCGGCGGGGGTGCAGTCCTCCAGCCAGAAGGGGCGGTACGGCTCCAGGTCCTTGCCGAGGCGGGCCGCCTGAATGGGTGTGAGCCGGTGGTGCGCGTCGTGGAGCAGCGGTATTTCGGCGCCGAACTCGGCTCGTACCGCCTCGAACACGGCCGGGGTGTGCCGCAGGTAGGCGTCCGTGTCCCAGTCCTCGACCAGGGGCCGGGTCTGCTGGTGAAGGACGGGCGCACCGTGCTCGTCGGTGGTATGCACCCCGTAGACGGCCTTGAGACCGGGGATGCCCGTCTGGATGCGGACGGCGGGGTAGCCCTCGGCCAGCCGCTCCCGCACGGAGTCGAGGAGTTCGGGGATGTCGCGCCCGTTTGCGTGGCCGTAGGTGGCGATGCGGTCGCGGGAGGCGCCGCCGAGCAGCTGGTAGAGCGGCAGGCCCGCGGCCTTCGCCTTGATGTCCCACAGTGCTACGTCGACGGCGGCGACGGCGGCCATAGTGACCGGGCCGCGCCGCCAGTAAGCGCCCCGGTAGAGGTACTGCCAGGTGTCCTCGATCCGGTGCGGGTCCAGGCCGGTGAGCAGGGGCGCCACGTGGTCGGTGAGGTAGCTGACGACGGCGAGCTCCCGGCCGTTGAGCGTGGCGTCACCGAGACCGGTGATTCCTTCGTCGGTCGTCAGTTTCAGCGTCACGAAGTTGCGGCCGGGGCTGGTGACGACGACCTTCGCGTCGACGATCCTCATGAGGGCTCTCTTTCGGGCTGCGACGGATGGCGACCCGTCGCCCTGACCGGGGCCCCGCTGCATAGAGTGACGTGCGTGATGGTGCGTGAGGATACGGGACGAGTGAGCGGCCGCCGGGCGGGGTACGCGGCAGCGGCGATCGTGTTCGCCGTCGGAATGGCCGGCACCACGCTACCGACCCCTCTCTACGGGCTCTACCAGAAGGAGATCGGCTTCTCCGAGCTGATGGTGACCGTGGTCTTCGCCGTGTACGCGGTCGCGGTGATCTCCGTGCTCCTGGTGGCGGGCAACTACTCGGACAAGGTGGGCCGCAGACCCGTGCTGCTGGCCGCGATGGCTCTGTCCGCCGCGAGTGCGGGCTGCTTCCTGCTGGAGAGTGGGCTGCCCCTGCTCTTCGCCGGCCGGGTGCTGTCCGGCGGCGCGGCCGGGCTGCTGAGCGGCGCGGCGACGGCGGCGGTCATCGAGCTGGCGGGCCCCGGGCAGAAGGCACGTGCCGGGTTCGCCGCCACGGCCGCGAACATGGGTGGTCTGGGCTGCGGCCCACTGCTCTCCGGTCTGCTGGCCGAGTACACGCCCTGGCCACTGTCCCTGCCGTTCTGGGTTCACCTGGGTCTGGTCGCCGTGGCGTGTGTCATCACCTGGCGGCTGGCGGAGACCGTGGCCGAGCCACAGCGGTGGCCCCGCCTCGAACCGCAGGGTGTCAGGGTGCCCGCGGAGGTGAAGGGCGTGTTCGTGCCTGCCGCGCTGGCCGCCTTCGCCGGGTTCGCGCTGCTCGGCCTGTTCACCGCTGTGGCGCCGAGCTTCGCGGCGAAGACGCTGGGCGTGCACAACCTGGCGGTGACGGGTGCGGTGGTGTTCTCGGTGTTCTGCGCCTCGACGATCGGACAGTCGCTCGCCCCGCGCATGGGGGTCCGTCGCGCGCTGCCGCTCGGCTGCGCCGTCCTGATCGCCGGGCTTCTGCTGGTGACGTCGTCGTTGCTGGCCAAGTCGCTGGTCGTACTCGTCCTGGGCGCCGTCTGCGGAGGCATCGGGCAGGGGCTCGCGTTCCGGTCCGCCCTCACCCTGATCAGCGAGGCCGCTCCCGCAGAGCACCGGGGCGGCACCATCTCGGCGTTCTTCGTCGTCGCGTACGCCGGGATCTCCGTGCCGGTGGTGGGCGTGGGTGCGATGGCCACCTGGCTGGGGCTGCGCGACGCCGGGCTCGTCTTCACCGGCTGTGTGATGCTTCTGGCGGCGATCTCCGGTACGTACGCGGCGCTCAGGACACCGACCCGGGCGTGACCGGCGACGGATGGCTCATTTCGACGGAACGGCCATATTCCCCCATTCGGGCTATATTTATGTCTTCTCGGCTTTCCCCTTCATTGGGCTCGGGGGTCCGTTCCGACACGAGGATGGTGTGTCCGATGACCGCTTCCACCCGAATCCGCCACTTGCTGGCAGGCGCCACCGCGACCGGCCTGCTCGCCGGCGGAGCCGCCCTGGGGACCGCCGGGGCGGCCTCGGCCGCCCCGGCTTCGGCCCCCGCCCCGGCCGCCACGTCCGCCGTGACCACCCACCACCACGACCACTGCACCTGGCAGCAGGGCCACTGGCAGAAGCAGTGGGTCAAGGGCCACTGGGCGAAGCAGTGGGTCAAGGGCCACTACACCGACCACAAGGTCTGGCACCCCGGACACTACGACCGGAACGGACACTGGCAGCCCGGCCACTGGACCCATCACGTCCAGTGGCACAAGGGGCACTGGGCCACGGTGTACGTCCCCGGGCACTGGGACACGCACTGGGTGAAGGGACACTGGATCTGCCCCCGGTGAGCGGCCGGTGAGATGTGCCGGACGGGCCGGTCAGCGGCACTCCTTCCCGTTGAGCGTGAAGACGGCCGGGTCGGCCGCCGGTGCACCGTTCGCCTGGAACCCGAAGGAGACGCTGCCACCCGCCGGTACGGCCCCGGTATGGGCCGCGTTCTTGACCGTGACCCGGGTGCCGCTCTGTGCGGCGGTCGCGTTCCACGCGTTGCTGAGGCTCTCGGCACCCTGGAAGTCGAAGGCCAGCTGCCAGCCGTCGAGCGGCGTCGAGCCGGTGTTCTTCACCGTCACATCGGCGGTGAAACCTGTGCCCCACGCCTGGCTTACCCGGTAGGTGACCTCACATGCCCCCGGCACGGGGCCGGGCGTGTCCGTCGGATCGGGTGTCGGAGACGGGTCGGGCGTCGTCGTCGGGTCCGGGGTGGTCGTGGGGTCGGGGCCGGGCCCGGGGTCCGTGCCGTCCGGCGCGCTCCCCCACTGGGGCGCCGAGCCCTCAAGGAGCACCATGTGCGGCGCGTCGACCGGGGTGCTGCCCGGAGTCGTCGCCGAGGAGGGGTAGGACCAGTCGTTCGACGGGTCCCAGGCACCGGCCGAGGTGATCCGGAACTGCACCTCCTTGCGGTACGCGGACTGGCCGGCCGGTGCGATGTCCGTGCCCGAGCAGTCCACCGTCGCGTAGTAGACGTCGCCCTCCAGGTGCGTGGGGCCGGTCACCTCGCCGCACTGGTTGTAGTTGGTGCTGAAGCCGATGTCGTCGGGCGTGACGCCCGGCTCCAGCGTGAAGTAGTAGCGCACCGAGGCGTCGGTGAGCGTGCGGGCAGGCCATGCGGACCGGTTGATCAGGTACGCCTTGATCTCGGTGAAGTTGCCGCCTGTCGCGTTCACGGATGCCTGGACGGAGATCTCCGGGCCGTCCGGCTGTTCCGGCTGCGGGAAGTCCGCGAGCGGAGCGCCTCCGTATTCCGCGTAGAGCCGGGCCAGGGCTCCGGTGAAGGCGGCGTTGTAGTCGGTGGCGACCTCGTTGTTGACGTAGTTGGAGCGGTCGTCGGTGTACGAGTCGTCGGCGGCGCTCGGGCCGCCCACCAGCGCCCCGTACAGGGTGTGCCGGCTCTCCACGGGGTTGTTCATCTGGTCGGTCCACGAGCCGTGGGCCGTGCGGTGGTGCGGCTTGGCCGGCGGGTTCTCGCCGAAGCCCACCACATAACTCGACTTGCGCGGGTTGTCGCCGAGCGCGTAGTTGATCTGACGGACCGCGAAGTCGTGGTAGCGAGCCTTGCGGGTGGCGTCACCGGCCAGCCAGTCGGAGTAACTCAGGGCCGCGAAAGCGGTGTTCGCCGCGTATCTGAGCGATCCCCAGCTGTCCAGCACCGCCTGGCCGCCGGGTGAGTAGGGCACCCGCTGTCCGTTGACGCCGACCGTCCACCAGTCCAGCCAACGGTTGGCGTCGTCGATGTACTTCTGCTTGCCGGTCAGCTGGGCGAGCAGCACATAGGCCCCGTAGGAGGTGTCGTCCCAGGAGAGCGTCCAGCGGTAGGACCGGGTGGTGCTCTGCGGCTCGGTCGAGAGGTTGTCGTAGTACGACTCCGCCTTGGCGAGGTACGCGGCATCGCCGGTCGCCTTGTACAGCCAGATCGCACCCCAGACGAGCTCGTCGTTGTACCCGCTCCAGGAGTTGTAGTAACTCTTCGCGTCGGTGATGCAGTCGCTGTACTTCCCCCGGTAGGTGTCCGCGAAGGTGTACAGCTGTTTCGCGTGGGTGATCAGCTTCGTGGCGTACGAGGGGTCGCTCTCGGCGAACACGATCGAGGAGGAGGCCAGGGCCGCCGCCGTCTGGCCGGCCAGGTCGCTGCCGGGACAGGAGGCGTCGATCCTGTACGCCGGACGCTCCATCGGCATCACTTCGGCCGGGCCCCACCACTTGTGGTCGTCCCCACCGTTGCCGACCTGTCCGTACAGCACGTTGGGCGAGGGGTGGGCCTTGAGGAGGTAGTCGTCGACGAAGCGCAGGTTGTCGCGCAGGTACGGCAGCTGGCCGGACGCTTCGTACGCCGCCTTCTGTTCCGCGCCGCCCCAGGCCAGCATGGTGGCCGAGTACGCCATGGGGAGGCCGAACTTCACGTGGTCGCCGGCGTCGTACCAGCCGCCCGTCAGGTCCAGGCCGACGTCCTTGCCGTCATCGAGCGCGGAGTCGCCGCGCCAGGCGACCCGGTTGGTGTCGGGCAGCTTTCCGGACTGCTGCGCCTCGTAGAAGAGCACGGATTTCTGCAGTGCCTCGCCGTAGTCGAAGGCCGGGGCGGCCGCGGCCCCGGTCGGCAGTGACAGCGGCAGCAGGAGGCCGGCGCCGACCGCGAGCGCCAGTGCGACGGCTTCGAGAGGGCGGGGCCTGCGGGATCCTCTTCGCAGGGTGGGGAGAGTGAACGAGCGCAACGGAACTGTCCCTTCGTCACGTCGGTGGGGGTGCCGGGCGGATGCGGGGTGCGGAGGCCCCCAGGGCGTGGGAGCGCTCCCAAGGGCGTTGCTCATGAAGCCAGTTGCCGGGAGAGCTGTCAACGGTTGCGACACAACCCATTTGGCGTAATGGCCACCCGCAAACACCAGTCCGGCCACCCGTTCGGGTGACCCCGCGCGCGGAACGGGGCGAACCGGCCAAGGCTTGCGTTCTGAACGCCCGCACCTGTGGCGTCGCGACCGGAGGTACTCATGAGCGCGATGGACATGCCGGCGGATCTGCCGAAGGACTCGGCACGGACCGTAGCCAGGGCCCGGCCCACGGCGCCCAAAATCAGCTGGCTGACGCTCGCCCTGATGACCACGGCCTCGGTGGCGAGTCTGCGGGCCGCGCCGACGATGGCGGTCTACGGGCTGGCCTGCGTCTTCCTCTATCTCATCCCGGCCATCGTGTTCCTGCTGCCGACCGCGCTGGTCTCGGCGGAACTGGCCTCGGGCTGGCCCGGCGGCGTCTACCGCTGGGTGAGCGAAGGGCTGTCCAAGCCGCTCGGCTTCCTCGCCGTATGGTGCCAGTTCGCGATGACGATCTTCTACTACCCGAGCCTCCTGGCATTCGTGGCGTCCACCATCGCCTACGTCATCGATCCTTCGCTGGCGTCCAACGGCGTGTACACGGCGATCGTGATCATGGTGCTCTACTGGACCGGCGTCTGGGTCTCGTCCCGGGGCACCAAGGCCCTGGCGGGGCTCTCCTCCTGGGGCCTCGTCATCGGGACGCTGGTGCCCGGCACCGTGCTGGTCGTGCTCGGCATCGTCTTCCTCGGACAGGGGAACGAGTCCGCCGCGCCGATGACCTCCGCGCACCTGCTCCCTCAGTGGACCGGGCTCGCCAGCCTCGTACTGATCGTCAACAACTTCCTGTCGTACTCCGGCATGGAGATGAACGCCGTACACGTCTCCTCGCTGCGCGACCCGGCGAAGGAGTACCCGAAGTCGATGTTCCTGGCGATGGGCCTGGTGCTGCTGATCTTCATCCTGCCGGCGCTGGCGATCAGCTGGGTGGTGCCCTCCAGCCAGCTCAGCCTGACGGCCGGGGTCATGCAGGCGTTCGACGCGTTCTTCGCCCACTTCCACGTCGGCTGGATGACACCGATCGCCGCGGTGATGCTGGTGTCGGCGGCACTCGGCGGCATGCTGACATGGCTGGCGGGACCGTCCAAGGGCCTGCTGGAGATCTCCCGGAGCGAGGGCTACCTGCCGCCCTACCTCCAGCGGCTCAACAAGAACGGCATCCAGCAGAACATCCTGGTCACGCAGGGCGTCGTCACCACGGTCATCGCGCTGCTGTACGCGCTGGTCCCGGACGTCTCCAGCGTCTACTGGATCTTCTCCACCATCACCACGCAGGTGTACCTCATCGTCTACCTGCTGATGTTCGTGGCGGCCGTCCGGCTGCGGAAGACCCAGCCGGACCACCCGCGCGGCTACCGCGTCCCCGCGCTCGGCCTGCTGTGCGTGGTCGGCCTGCTGGCCTCGCTCGCGGCCCTGGTCATCGGGTTCGTACCGCCCTCGCAGTTCGGCAACGGCAGCGTCGGCGCGTACGTGGCCATCATCGGCGGCGGTCTCTTCGTCCTCGGCCTGCTGATCCCGTGGCTGTTCCTGAAGCTGCGCAAACCCGGCTGGCGCACGGCAGCGGCCGGTGAGGAGGCCACGTCATGAGCCCCACCCGCTTCGCCTCCGAGCACCGCTGGCTCTATCTCGGCGCGATCGCCGTCCTAGTGGCGCTCGCCATCGCCGGAATCATCCGGTACGAGAAGGTCAAGACGAACAACCAGGCGACGAAGAAGGCCGAGCAGCTCGCCGACGCCGCCGAGGCGGCCGGCTACCCCCGGCCCGACGTCGGCACCATCGAGCGCACCCTGGGCGACGACGGCGGCCAGGTCTGCGAGAAGCCCGGCTCCGCGCTCAAGTCGGCGCTGTGGAAGATCAGCCTGGCCAACGGGGCCACCGGCCCCGGCACCCGCCCCGTGATCGGGGACACCCAGGCGGTCAGGGCGGAGGCGAAGATCCTGGAGATCTACTGCCCGGACAAGCTCGACCAGATCGAGGACAAGCTCGACGACCTCAAGACCGAGAACACCGTGAGGCACTGATGGCTGCCGACGCACTCGCCGGCCGTATCGCCGGGCTGATGTCCCACGCGCGGACCGACCTGACCGAACTGGTCTCCATCCCCTCCGTGGCCGATCCGCGGCAGTACCCGCCCGAGGAGTGCGTGCGGGCCGCCCAGTGGGTCGCCGACGCCTTCACCGAGGCCGGTCTGCGGGACGTACGCCTCGTCGAGACCCCGGACGGCAGCAACGCTGTGATCGGGCACCGGCCGCCCCCACCGGGCGCCCCGACCGTGCTGCTCTACTGCCACTACGACGTGCAGCCCCCGCTCGACGACGACGCGTGGACCACGCCGCCCTTCACCCTGACGGAGCGGGATGGCCGCTGGTACGGGCGGGGCACCGCCGACTGCAAGGGCAACATCGTCATGCACCTCACCGCCCTGCGCGCCCTCGGCGACGACATCCCCGTCGGGCTGAGGTTCGTGGCCGAGGGATCGGAGGAGCAGGGCACCGGTGGCCTCGAAGCGTACGTGGCCGAGCACCCCGAGGAGTTCACCGCCGACGCCCTGCTGATCTGCGACACCGGGAACGCGGCCGTCGGCGTCGGTACCGCCACCACCTCGCTGCGCGGACTGGTGAACGTCGTGGTCACCGTCGACACCCTGGCCGGCGAAGTGCACTCCGGGATGTTCGGCGGCCCGGCGCCCGACGCGCTGGCGGCACTGATCCAGCTGCTCTCCACCCTGCGCGACCCCGAAACCGGGGCGACGCGGATTCAGAAGCTGGACTCCACCGGAACCTGGGAGGGCGCGCACTACGAGGAGGAGCAGTTCCGCCAGGACGCGGGAGTCCTCGACGGGGTCCCCCTCACCGGCACCGGTTCGGTGTCCGATCTGCTGTGGGCCAGGCCGGCCGTCACCGTCCTCGGCATCGACTGTCCACCGGTGGTGGGGTCGTCCGCGGCGGTCCCGCCGACGGCCAGAGCCCGGGTGAGCCTGCGCATCCCGCCGGGGACCGCCCCGGAGGCCGCCCAGCGCGCGCTGACGGACCATCTGACCGGCGCCGCTCCGTGGGGCGTACGGGTCGGGGTGGAACCGGAGTCCGCCGGCGCGCCGTTCCGCGCGGCAACCGACGGTCCCGCGTACCGGGCGCTCGGCGAGGCGATGCAGTCGGTGTACGGCAAGCCGATGACGTACCTCGGACAGGGCGGGTCCATTCCGCTCTGCAACGTCCTCGCGGACGCCTGCCCATCGGCCGAGATCATCCTGATGGGCGTCGAGGAACCGCAGTGCCTGATCCACGCGCCCAACGAGAGCGTCGACCCGACGGAGATCGAGCACATGGCGCACGTGGAGGCCCTCTTCCTCCACGCGTTCGCCCGCGCCCGGCGCTCAGCGCGTTGAGGGGGCGAGACCGATGGGCGAGGCGGCGGGAGCGGACCGGGAGGACGACCACGACGCTCTCACCGGCTTTCTCGCCGGACTGACCCGGCTGTTGCTCGGGAGCAGCGGCGAGGGGGCGGAGCGGGTCGAACGCTCCGTCGTCGTGGCGGCCCGCGGCCTGGGCGGCACCGCGTCGGTGGCCGTGCTGCCCGACGCCGCCACGGTCGTCGTGACCTCGCACGGCAGGAGTTCGACGATCGTCGTGCGCGCCTCCCCCGAGGTCTTCCGGATGGACCGGGTGGTGGCGCTCAAGCCGCTCATGGACGAGGTGGCGGCGGGCCGGCTGGACGTCCGGCGGGCCGGCGGCCGGCTCGCCGCGATCGCCCGCGCCGCTCCCCCGTATCCCTGGTGGGCGAAACTGGTGGGGGTCGTGCTGTTCTCGGTGGGTTTCGCCCCGCTGGTACAGCCGACCTGGTACGAGGTCGGGAGTACGGCGGTGCTGGCCACCGTAGCGGCGTGCCTGGCCGTCGCGGCGGACCGGCTGCCCCGGCTGGCGAAGGTGCTCCCCCTGATCGCAGCGGTCACCGTCTCGCTGCTCGCCCTGGAGCTGTTCGCCCGCTCCCCCGCGCACGGCGGCCCCGTGCTGCTGATGCTTCCCGCCCTGTTCTTCTTCGTCCCCGGGGACTACCTCAGTGCGGCGGCGGCCGAGCTCGCCGCCGGCTACCTCACGACCGGCGCCGTGCGCCTCGTGTACGCGGTCGCGCTCCTGGTCCAGCTCTACGTGGGCGTGGTCCTGGGTCTCGTCATCACCGGCCGCCCCCGCCAGGACCTGTTCGACGTGGCGGCCGGGGCTGATCTGCCGCGCTGGGTGCTCTTCGCGAGCTGGGTCGTCTTCACCGTCGGCGCCCTGCTGGCCTTCGCCGTTCCCGCACGCCTGCTGGGCATGCTCCTGGTTCTCGTGTATCTGACAGTGGGTGTGCAGACGGGCTTCACGCGGCTGCTCGGTGACGTGGGGGGTACGTTCACGGCGGCGGTCGTGCTCGGTGCCGCGGCCACCTGGCTGGCGCGACGGCCCGGCCGCCCGCCGCGGCTGGTCCTGGTGCTGCCGGGCTTCTTCACCCTGACGGTGGGTTCGCTGGGCATGCGCGGGCTGACGGCCCTGGCGGGCGGGTACGCGATCGAGGGCTTCCGTGACCTGACCGAACTGGTCACCGTCGTGACGGCGATCGGCACCGGGCTGCTCCTGGGCGCGGTCCTGGCGCAGCGGCCGGACGGCGCCGGCGCCTGAGGGACGGGGCCGCAGCGGCCCGGTCTCAGCTGCCGGGCGTGCCGTCGGCGTCGTCCGGGGCGGCCTCGTTCAGCGCGAACCAGGCGGTCTTCCCCTCGGGTTCGGGCCGCACGCCCCATTGGTCGGCGAGGATGTCCAGCAGGAGCAGGCCACGGCCCGAGGAGGCGAGTTCGCCCGGGGTGCGCTGGTGGGGCAGTTCGTCGCCGCGGTCCATGACCTCGACGAGCAGCCGGCGCGTGCCCGCCTCGCCGGAGACGGTGGCGTTGAGGGCACCGTCCTGGTCGGTGTGCACGAGGACGTTGCCGAGGAGTTCGGTCGCCAGGAGCACCGCGGTGTCGATCTGGTCGGGGCGCGCCCAGTCGTGCAGCAGCGCCTTCAGCTCGGCGCGGGCCTCGGCCAGCCCCTCCCCCTGGTCCTGGTCGACGGTGAGCACGAGCCGGCGCCGGCTGACCTCGGCGCGGGCGTGGACGGCGTCGCGCCGCAGCAGCAGGAGTGCGATGTCGTCGCCGTCGCGTGCGACGGCGTCCTCCCGCGCGCCGGGGCGGGGGCTGAGGACGGCCGCCATGATCCGGTCGGCCATGCCCTCCAGGTCGTCGTCGGGTCCGGGCGAGAACGCGTCACGCACCCGCACCCAGCCGGTGTACATGTCGTGGCCGCCGTTCTCGATCAGCCCGTCGGTGCACAGCATGAGGATCTCGCCCTCGTGCAGCCGCACGGTGTCGACGGGGTAGTCCTCCTCGCCGGGCATCAGTCCGAGCGGCAGCCCGCCGCTGACGTGCTTGAGGACGCAGGTGCCGTCGGGCATGCGCAGGACGGGGTGCGGGTGCCCCGCGCGCGCGATGTGCAGGTTGCCGGTGGAGGGGTCGGCCTCGATGTAGAGGCAGGTCGCGAAGCGGTCCTCGTCGAGGGTGGTCAGGAAGCGGGACGCCCGTGCCAGTACGGCGTCCGGGCCGTGCCCTTCGGCGGCGTACGCGTGCACGGCGGTGCGCAGCTGGGCCATCAGCCCGGCGGCGTGCACATCGTGGCCCTGGACGTCTCCTATGACGACAGCCAACCGGCCGTTCGGCAGGTCGATGCTGTCGTACCAGTCCCCGCCGACCATGAGCCCCCCGCCGGTCGGCACGTAGCGGGTGGCGACGGTCAGTCCGGTCAGGGCCGCGCCGGCGGTGTGCATGCTGCGGCGCAGGCCCCGGGAGAGTTCCAGTTCGGCGCGGCTGGCCCGGGCCCGTTCGAGCACCTGGGCGATCATGCGTCCGGTGACGGTGAGCAGGGCGCGCTCGCTCGCCGTGAAGTCCATGGGCGTGCGGAAGGCGGCCAGCCAGGCCCCGACGACCCGCCCTGCGGTCACCAGGGGCAGGAAGGCCCAGGCCTCGCGGTTCTTGCGGGCGGACATGTGCCAGGTCGCCGGGAAGCGGCGGCGGTACTCCTGGGTGGAGCCGAGATAGACGGCGCGCCCGGTCCTGGCCACTTCGGCCGCCGGGTAGCCGGTGTTCATCGGCATGCGGAAGCCGCGGGCCGCTCCGCCGGGCCGGAATCCGTACTGCCCGAGTGCCGTCAGGTTGCCGTCGGCGACGCCGAAGACGCACTGGCCGTCGAGCGGGAAGTCAGGGGCGTACAGGCCGGCGGCGAGTCGCAGGGCCTCATCGAGGGTGTCGGCCGCGGCCACCGCGTGTCCGGCCGAGAGCAGCAGGGAGTCTCGGCGCCGTGCCTCCTCCGACGTGCCACCGGCCCGGGTCCCCTCGGCCGTCCCCGGAGGGGACGCGGGGTCGGGGCCCGGCGCCTGCAGCCGGTTCAGTGCCTCGATCTGATCCAGCTCGGCCTCGAACGCGTCGGTCGGTGGCTCATGCCGTTCACCACCCATCCCGCTTCCCTTCGTCCCGAAGTCGTCGGCGACTGTTCGTTCCATGCTCCGACGGGAGAGCCGGGTCCGCAGGACGAGACGTCACCGCCCCGCCGCCGGCCTGTGTCGGACGGTGGATACGGGCATGACACGGGAGGCCCGTCCGCGCGGGCCGGGGCCGGGGGTGCCGAGGGCTCGGCGGAAGCTGGGAAGGAAGCCTGACGGGGACGCTTCAGGGATTACCGGTACGCCGCTGACCTGCGAATATCGCTGAAGTCGATGGCGCGGTCGGCCTCGCGCATGGTCTCTTCAGCCACCCGGCGCACCTCGGCCGGCACGTCCCCGTGCTCCTTCACGAGACCGGCGTAGATCGGTGCTTCGGAACTGTCTGTGAAACTCACGTCGAACTGCCTCAATCGGTCGTGTCTGCCGTCGTCCGGCCGGAAACAGGGGCCGATTCTACGCAGGTTCGAAGCCGGGTCCGCACCGGGCACCGAAAGAATTGACCTCAAGTTCGCTTGAGCTCCTAGCCTTCTGTTCCACACCCCGTCGTCCGAGTCGGCCGCCCGGGGCCGTATCGACCCGTCTGCCCCGGAGGCACCGCATGAGCATGGAAGTCACCGCTTGGTCGTCGCTGCACAGCGCGATCAACGCACAAGCGGACCGCAGACCGTTCTCCCGGGCCACTGTGCGCCGGATCGCCTCCTTCGCCCGGCCGCGCCGTCGGCAGCTCTACCGGTTCCTGCTGCTCAGCGTGATCACGGCACTGCTGGCCGTGGCGACGCCGATGCTGGCCGGCCGGGTCGTCGACGCGATCGTGCAGGGGAAGGAGAGCGGCACCGTAGTACGGCTGGCCCTGCTGATCGCCGTGATCGCCGTGGCGGAGGCCGGTCTCGGCCTGCTGACCCGGCTGCTGTCGGCGACGCTCGGCGAAGGGCTGATCCTGGACCTGCGCACCGCGGTGTTCGACCACGTCCAGCGGATGCCGGTCGCGTTCTTCACCCGGACCCGGACCGGGGCACTGGTGAGCCGGCTCAACAACGATGTCATCGGGGCGCAGCGGGCGTTCAGCAACACCCTGTCCGGGGTGGTCTCCAATGTGGTGACACTGGTGCTGACGCTCGCGGTGATGCTGACCATCTCCTGGCAGATCACCCTGCTCGCGCTGGTGCTGCTGCCGGTGTTCGTCGTGCCGGCCCGGCGGATGGGCTCGCGCATGGCGCGGATGCAGCGCGAGGCGGCCGCGCACAACGCGGCGATGAGCACGCAGATGACCGAGCGGTTCTCGGCGCCCGGTGCCACGCTGGTGAAGCTCTTCGGCCGGCCCGCGGACGAGTCCGCCGAGTTCGCGGCGCGGGCCGGGCGGGTACGGGACATCGGCATCCGTACGGCGATGGCGCAGTCCACGTTCATCACGGCGCTGACCCTCGTGTCCGCGCTGGCCCTGGCGCTCGTCTACGGGCTGGGCGGCTACTACGCGCTGCGCGGGAGCCTGGAGCCGGGTGCGGTCGTGACGCTGGCTCTGCTCCTCACCCGGCTCTACGCCCCGCTGACGGCGCTCGCCGGTGCCCGGGTCGAGGTGATGAGCGCGCTGGTGAGCTTCGAGCGGGTCTTCGAGATCCTGGACCTGAAGCCGCTGATCGCGGAGAAGCCGGACGCCCGCCCGGTGCCCGAGGGGCCCGTCTCCGTGGAGTTCGACGGGGTCTCCTTCGGTTATCCCTCCGCCGACAAGGTCTCGCTGGCCTCGCTGGAGGAGGTCGCGACGCTGGACTCCCGGGGAGGTACGCGGGTGCTGCACGACGTCTCCTTCCGGGCCGAGCCCGGCCGGATGGTCGCCCTGGTCGGTTCATCGGGGGCCGGCAAGTCGACGATCGCCCAACTGCTGCCCCGGCTCTACGACACCGAGGAAGGGGCGGTGCGGCTGAACGGCGTCGACGTACGCGATCTGACCGCCGAGTCGATCCGTGAAACGCTCGGCATGGTCACCCAGGACGGGCACCTCTTCCACGATTCGGTGCGCGCCAATCTTCTGCTGGCCAGGCCCGGCGCATCCGAGGACGAGATCTGGGACGCGCTGCGGCGCTCCCGCCTCGACGGTCTGGTGGCCTCGCTGCCCGACGGTCTCGACACGGTCGTGGGCGAGCGTGGCTACCGGCTCTCCGGCGGTGAGCGCCAGCGGCTGACGATCGCCCGGCTGCTCCTGGCCCGGCAGCGCGTGGTCATCCTGGACGAGGCGACCGCACACCTCGACTCCACGTCCGAGGCGGTCGTGCAGGAGGCCTTGGCCGAGGCGCTGGAGGGGCGCACTGCCGTGGTGATCGCGCACCGGCTGTCGACGGTGCGGGCCGCCGATCTGATCCTGGTCGTCGAGGAGGGCAGGGTGGTCGAGCGGGGCACGCACACCGAACTGCTGGCGGCGGGCGGCCGGTACGAGGAGCTGTACCGGACTCAGTTCGCGTCACCGGACGCGCCGGAGCAGCAGCAGGAGGCCGTGCGGCCCGCCTGACGTGAGCAGCCCCCGGTCCGTGCGGACCGGGGGCTGCTCGGAGCGGGAACCGCTTCAGTCGGTGTCGGTCTCCTCGTGGGTGACCGAGCCGTTGGACGCGTCGATGTCGAAGGTCGTCTTCTTCCAGTCCTCGGTCACGACATCGGTCTTCCAGACGAGGGTGCCCTGGTCGTTCTCGTCCAGCTCGAGGGACGTGACCGTGCCCTTCTTCTTCGCCGTGGCGGCCTGCGCGGCCTGCTCCGGCGTCTGCTTGGCCTCGGTCATCTGCTTGACCGTCCTGGCCTTGTCGGCGGTCTCCTGGCCGGAGTCCTCGGCGGAGCTGACGACCTTGCCCGACACGGCGTCGATGTGGACCTTGTGCTTCGTCCCGGTCTTGGCGGCGACGGTCGCGACCCACTGCGGTCCGGAACCGGGCGAGGCGCTGCCGGTCGGCGAAGCGCTGCCGGTCGGCGAAGCGCTGCCGGTCGGCGAGGGGCTGCCGGTCGGCGAAGGGCTGCCGGTCGGCGAAGGGCTGGAGCTCGCGCCGTCCTCATTGGCCGCGTCCTCGGCGCTCATGAGTTCGAGCTCGATGAGCTTGCTTCCCTTGACCGCGCCCTCGGCCGTGGTGATGGCCTTGTCGTAGGTGACCTTGGTGGCGGAGATCAGCTCCTTGCGTTCCTTCTGGTCCTCGGTCATCTGGCCGGGCGAGGCGCTCTCGCTCCCGCTGGGGGACGGGCTCGTCGCCTCGGGCACGGCGCGGGCCGCCTCCGAGGTCTTCGTGGTCGTGGACGTGCTGCCGCTGTCCTGGCCGCAGCCGGTCAGCAGGGCCGCGGTGAGCGCGACGCACGCGACGCCGGCGGCACGCAGGCGGTGAGCACGGAGGAATCCGGTGTTCTTGGAGTGGGAGTCACGTGTCATGCCCGCATGCTTAACCGCCGTACGGCTCCGGCATGTGGGATGACCGGGCAGTGTCACCCGATCGACCGCCATCCCGCACCGGCCTGCGTGGCCCCGGGAGATCAGGGGATTTCACGCACTGCGGGCGAGGATGCGACGACAGTCCGAATTCCCTGCTCACGCGGCTCGCGATCCGGCTGCTTTGGTGCGAGCCTGAATGCATGACCTGGGCGTCCTGGACAACACGCGGAGTGTATTCGGGGCACGGCGGCGTGCTCACCGAGGAGGTCGGGCCGCTGTCCGGTGACCTGACCATCCACACCACTTGGGCCGAGGGCACGGCACAGATCACCGTGCAGTACACCGATGCGGCCGACTGGTTCACCATGGCGGGCAGTCCCGTGCCCTGTCCGTCGGAGGAAGCGAGCCGTGCGCTGCATGCGGCCGCGGTGGAGGCCGTACGGCAGGGCTCGGGGGCCACGGTTCCCCTGGTGCAACCCGGCTCGGAGCAACCTGCGGGCGAAGCCGCCGCGGAGTGACGCGGGTCCGTCCCCGTACACGGGCCCCGCGCCGCACAGCCGTGCGCGCCGGCTCAGGGCCTGATGCTGCCCACCACGTCGGCGGTGGCCATGATGCCGTCCTGGATGGTGGGGGCCATGCTCGTACCCGCCAGGAAGAACCCGAGCAGTGCGCACACCAGCGCGTGGGAGAGCTTCAGTCCGCCGCTGCGGAGGAAGACCACCGCGAGAATCAGCAGAAGCAGCACCACTGAGATCGAAATAGCCATGACCAACCTCCTTCGCCGCGTCTGATTTGCGGCATTCGGCGTCAGTGTGGCGTAGCCCGGGGGCCGTTCGGCGCACTGGCGTGTCCGCCAAACGGGTAAGCCTTGAGTCGAGCCCCGCGAAGCGGGGAAAGGGGGCGCCGCTCACACCGCGGGGGGTGGGGGCGCGGGTCCGTTCCCCCACCCCCCGCGGCGAAACCTCAGGGGGCCGGCAGCTCCATCAGGGCGGCGACGGTTTCGCGGTGGCGTCCCGCCGTGCCGTACGCGGTGGCATCGGCCTTGGCCCGCTTCAGGTAGAGGTGTGCGGGGTGCTCCCACGTCATCCCGATCCCGCCGTGCAACTGCACGCACTCCTCGGCGGCGTGGACCGCGACCTTGGAGCAGTACGCCTGCGCGACGGCCACGGCCAACGGTGTGTCGGGGCTGCCCGTGGCCAGGGAGTCGGCGGCGTTTCGCGCGGCGGCCCGGGCCGAGACGACCTCCAGCCAGAGCTGCGCCATGCGGTGCTTGAGCGCCTGGAAGGAGCCGACCGGCCTGTTGAACTGGTGGCGCTCCCGGGTGTGTCGCACCGTCTCGGTGAGGCACCACTCGGCGAGTCCCAGTTGCTCCGAGGCGAGCAGTCCGGCGCCGGCCAGCAGTCCTCGGTCCACCGCACGCGCCGCCGCCCCGGCATCGGCGAGGCGGGTTCCGGGAGCGCCGTCGAGCGTGACGGTGGCCAGCGGGCGGGTGAGGTCGAGCGCGACGAGCGGCTCGACGCGCACACCGGGCGCGTCGGTGGCGACGGCGTAGAGACCGTCGGCGGCAGGCACCAGCAGCACGTCGGCAGCTGCCGCGTCGGCGACCGGGCCGAGCCTCGCGTCCAGGCCGTCCGCCCCGGCCCGCGGGTCCGACGAAAGCCCGGAGAGCGACGACGCCGAGAACGGAACCGCCGGCACCGCGACCTTGCGTCCCTCGGCGAGTTCGGCGAGAAGCCCGGCGGCCGGCCCGTCCTGCGCACCGAGCGCCAACAGCGTCTCGGTGGCGACGACGGAGCTGGTCAGATACGGCGCGGGCGCCACGCTGCGGCCCAGCTCCTCCAGGACGACGGCGGCCTCGCGGTGCGTGGCGCCCTGGCCGCCCAGCTCCTCGGGCACGAGGAGGCCGGCGGCCCCGATGCCGGTGGCGAGCGCCTTCCACAACTGCGGGTCGTACGGCGTGCCGGACTCGGTGCGGTCGATCACCGACGGCGCGTCGGCCCGGTCCGCCAGCAGGGAACGGACGGCGGCGCGCAGGTCCTCCTCGGCCTCGGAGTAGAGGAGGTCGGGCGCCTGGCCCGTTTCGGTCCGTTCGGTCATCGGGAGAGGTCCTTCCAGGCGACGTCCTTGTCGTTACGCGGCTCGGCGGGCAGACCGAGGACGCGTTCGGCGACGATGTTGAGCAGGACCTCGCTGGTCCCGCCCTCGATGGAGTTGCCCTTGGAGCGGAGGTAGCGGTAGCCGGCGTCGCGGCCGGTGAAGTCGACGAGTTCGGGCCGCCGCATGGTCCAGTCGCCGTAGAGCAGGCCTTCGTCGCCGAGGAGTTCGACTTCGAGGCCGCTGATCTCCTGGTTGAGCCGGGCGAAGGCGAGCTTCATGCCGGAGCCCTCGGGGCCGGGCTGACCGGCGACGAGCTGCTGGCGCAGCCGCTCCCCGGTGAGGCGGGCGACCTCCGCCTCGACCCACAGGGTCAGCAGGCGCTGGTGCAGGTCGTGGGTGCGCAGCTCGGGGCGTTCGCGCCAGGTCCTGGCGACCGGGCCGATCATGCCGCCCTCGCGGGGGATGCGGGAGCCGCCGATGGAGACGCGTTCGTTCATGAGGGTGGTCTGCGCGACCTTCCAACCGTCGCCGACGGGCCCCAGCCTGCGGCTGTCGGGGATGCGCACACCGGTGAGGAAGACCTCGTTGAACTCGGCCTCGCCGGTGATCTGGCGCAGCGGCCGGACCTCGACGCCGGGGTCGGTCATGTCGCAGATGAAGTAGCTGATGCCGCGGTGCTTGGGCACGTCGGGGTCGGTGCGGGCGATGAGGATCGCCCAGCGCGCGAGGTGGGCGCTGGAGGTCCACACCTTCTGTCCGTCGACCACCCAGTCCTCGCCTTCGCGCACGGCGCGCGTACCGAGGGCGGCGAGGTCGGAGCCGGCTCCCGGTTCGCTGAAGAGCTGGCACCAGACCTCCTCGCCCACCCACAGGGGCCTCAGGAACCGCTCCTTCTGCTCGTCCGTGCCGAAGCCGAGGATGGTCGGAGCGGCCATGCCGAGACCGATGCCGATGCGGCGGGGGTCGTTGTCCGGGGCGTTCGCGGCGGCGAGTTCGGCGTCGACGACGGGCTGGAGGGAGCGGGGGGCGTCCAGGCCGCCGAGGCCCACGGGGTAGTGCACCCAGGCGAGTCCGGCGTCGAAGCGCGCCTTGAGGAAGTCGGTGCGCCCGGTGCTCGCCGGCGGGTGCGCGGCGAGCAGTTCACGGGTGCGGCGGCGCAGTTCGGCCGCGTCGGGTGCGGTCATCGGGAGACTCCTGACGGGAGGACGACGATGCGGCCGGTGCTGGTGCCGTCGGCGACGCGCTGGACGGCGGCGGCCGCCTCCTCCATCGCGACCCGCTCGCTGATCAGCGGCTTGACGACGCCTTCGGCGGCGAGCCGGGTCAGCTCCTGGTGACAGTCACGTACCGCCTGCGGGTCCTTGGTGTTGTAGAGGCCCCAGTGGAGCCCGAGGACGGAGTAGTTCTTCACGAGGGCGTGGTTGAGCGCGGGCGTGGGGATGGTGCCGGAGGCGAAGCCGACGACGACGATCCGTCCCTCGAAGGCGATGCACTTCACGGACTTGGCGTACGCGTCGCCCCCGACCGGGTCGTAGACGACGTCGGCGCCCCGCCCGCCGGTGAACCCCTTGACCGCCGCCACGATGTCCTCGGTACGCCGGTCGATGACGAGGTCGCAGCCGAGCGCGGTGGCGGTCTTCGCCTTCTCCGGTCCGCCGACGACGCCGATGACGGTGGCGCCGACGGCCTTGCCGAGCTGGACGGCGGCGCTGCCGACCCCGCCGGCGGCGGCGTGCACGAGCAGGGTCTCCCCCGCCTTCAGGTGCGCGCGGCGGTGGAGCCCGAACCAGCCGGTCTGGTAGCCGATGTGCAGGGCCGCGGCCTCCGCGTCGTCGAGGGCTTCCGGGGCCGGCAGCAGGGCCGCCTCGTCGGCGACGACGTACTGGGCGAATCCGCCGTGCGGCAGGGCGGGGGTCGCGAGCACCCGGCGTCCGTCCTCGGTGCGCCCGCAGATCTCGACGCCGGGGGTGAACGGGAGCGGGGGCCGCACCTGGTACTGGCCGCGGCAGAGCAGCGCTTCGGGGAAGTTGATGTTCGCCGCGAGCACCTCGACGGTCACCTGCCCGTCGCCGGGCACCGGCCGGTCCGTCTCCTCCAGCCGCATCACCTCGCTCGGCTCACCGTTCCGGTGCACTCGCCATGCCTGCATGAGGGGCCTCCACAACACTGTCGGCATTACCACTGCTCCGGCGCATACTAAGCGGTCGCTTGCCCCTGTGGGAACAACCCTCGGGCGACGGATCCGCACCGCCCGGAACACGACCGTGCGCCCGGCTCCGCCCGCGGAGGCTGCGGGGGCGCCGGGCGCACGGTTCTACGGCCGGACTACTCGCCCACCACCACCTCGGCGACCTGCGGTGCTGCCGCCCCGGCCCGCCAGGCCAGCCGCACCGCGTCGGCGGTGCGCCCGGCGGTGTCGATGGCGGTGTACGCGCCGTGCAGGGCACCGACGGTGTGCCAGGTGCCGTCCGCCGTACGCAGCTGGACATCGGCGGCGCCCTCGGAGCCGGACGGCCGCAGCACCGTCACCGACCCGACCGCCCGCGCTGCGACGAGGTCCACCTCGAGCGATTCCCCGTTCGCGGCCGCACGCGCCCCCCGGTACACGGTGCCCGGGTCGCCGTCGGCGGCGGCGCGCAGCGAGGAGCCGGTGGCGGCGGGGGGATTGCCGGTGACCGCGCCGTCCGTGGTCGCGACCTGGAACTCGCGGACGACGAGCCAGCTGTTCTGTCCGGCGGTCGCCCGGGCCCGCACATAGCGCGCCTTCGTGCCGGCGGGCGGGGCCGCCGTGACATCGGGTTTTCCGGAGAAGTCCGCGAGCTTCTGCCAGCTCTTGCCGTCGGCCGAGTACTCCAGGACGCCCTCGTGGAGGTAGTCGTCGGTACTGCCGGGCTTGGCCATGGCGAGCGTGATGGAGCCGATGGCCCGGGACTCGCCGAGATCGACGGTCAGCTGGTCACCGGCCGCGGGCGCCCCGTCGCTCCAGAAGTACGTGGAGTCGTCGCCGTCGAGCATCCGGGCGACGGTGTTGCTCTGGTACGTGCCGAGGCTCGTCGAGGCCGTGGGCCTGCCGCTCACGCCGAGCAGCCGGTCGTACTCGGCGGTGGCCGCGTCGACGAACCCGTCCAGCTGCCCGTCCCCGACCAGGACCGGCACCTTGCCTCCGCCGAGCCCGGTGTACGTGAACGAGGCGGCACGCTCGACCTGTGCGGGCAGCTGCTGCCGGAGCTCCCATGCCTGGGCCCCCTCCCCGGCTCGGGCGGCCTCGACCATGCGCAGGGCGGTGCGCGTGGCGGTCGCCCAGGACTCGGTGGCGTCCAGCCAGGGGCCCGAGTCCTCGATGAAGCCCCGGTCCGGGAGCGCCGCGCGCAGCCGGGCGGGGGCCGCGCCCAGCGAGGCCAGGGCGGAGTCGAGCCGCCTCGCGTCCCCGGACTCCCAGTAGCGGGTGAATGCGGCGGACAGCTCGGGCGCCTTGTCGGTGTTGAGCGCGGAGCTGTAGTTGACGTCCGCGAAGGCCCGCAGCGCCTTCGCGGTCCGGGCGTCGCCGCCCGCGTACTCCTCGATGCCCTTGCCCCAGGACTCGCGGGGGTCGTAGGCGGCGTCGTTCCAGGCGTAGTCGGCAACGGTGTACAGCGAGAGCTTGGAGGCGTACGACTGGATCATCGGGTTGGCGGTGATCCCGGCGAGCCGTCCCGGGAGCCCCTTCTCGCGGCCGTTGAACGGACCGAGCAGGAGGCGGTTGGTGGCGTAGTCGTTGACCGGGTAGTTGTCCCAGGTCAGGATCGGGTGCCCGAACACCTTCCGGGCCGCGTCCGCCTGAGCCACCGTCATGGTGGGGGCGACGACGCCGACGCCGGTCCACTCGACGAGCACATTGGGGTCGAGTTGCTCGGACAGGGCCTTCTTGTACGCCGAGGAGTTGACGTTGTAGTACTCGGTGGGGACCATCTGGAGCGGCTGGGCGCCGGGGTGGGTGGCGATGAACTCCCGGTTGACCCGGTTCAGCAGATGGGCCTGGGCGGCACCTGCCGCGCCGCCGCCGGTCCCCCACTTCGCCTTGTCGGCGTCGCAGTTCCAGTTGGTGTAGCTGATGTCGTCGAGCGGGACCGCGAAGGTGCGGACGCCGATGTCCCACATCGTCTGGAACTTGTCGATGAGCGCCTTCACGTCCGCGTCGGAGCTGTAGCACACCGAGAGGCCGGGCGAGAGGGCGTAGGTGAACTCGACGTGGCGCAGGGCCGCGCGGTCGGCGAGGTCCTTGATCTGGGCCAGCCGGTCGGCGGGGTAGGGATCGCGCCACTTGGCCCGGAGGTAGTCGTCGTCCTTGGGCGAGTACACGTAGATGTTCATCTTGTGCTCGCCGTAGTAGTCGAGCTGGTCGAGACGGGCCTCGTGCGACCACGGGGTTCCGTAGAACCCCTCGATGACCCCGCGCAGCGCGGTGCCGGGCCAGTCGCGTACGGCGAGGCCGGCGACCTCGCCGCCCGGCTGTCCGCGGTGCGGCAGCACCTGGCGCAGGGTCTGTGCCGCGTAGTAGGTGCCGGTGGTGTCCTTGCCGGCGAGAACGATACGGCCGGCGCCGATCCCGAGGACGTAGCCCTCGGCGGGCAGTGCGGCGGGTCCTTCCAGCTTCTGCGCAGCCGTCGCTGCGGCGTCACCGGCGTACACCGTGAGTCTGCCGGGGGCAGGGCGCTTCGCGCGGACCACCTGCCGGGCGCCCGCTTTGCGCAGGGCCGTCTCCACCACGTCGAGCGTGGGTCCGTCGGCGGTCTCACCGGCGATGAGGGTGACGGTGGGGGTGACGATCACCCGGTCCTGGCGGTTCTCGACCGACTGCGGGGTGGGGGTGATGGGCGGTGTGTCCTGGGCCTTGACCGGTGCGGGCGGGGCGCCGGCCGCCTGGGCGGACGGTCCGGCGGCCAGCATGCCGCCTGCGAGCAGGGTCGCCGCGGCGGTAAGTGCGGTGATGCGGGGCGGGCGAGGCGTCACAGATCCTCCATTGGTCACTCAAGTCACCAGAGTCGCGCAGCACAACGGGACTGAATTCAACATCATGGCGCTTACATGTCAATGGTCTGGACAACATTAATGCGTGGACCTGCGGTTTTGCCTCCAGGAACCGCCCTCCTGCATCAAAGAGAGCGGACCGTCGGACCCCCTGCGCGACTAGCGGGCGAAGAGCTCGAACGGGACGGCCGGGCGTCCGCCGAAGCGCTCCGCAGCCCCCTCGGCGTTACCGGTGAGGAAGGTCCGGCAGTACGTCTCGGGGTCCTCGTCCGTGAGGACTTCGATGTAGGTGCGATGAGCCAGGAGGGACTGCACGGACCGTTCCAGACCGGCGGTCGCGTCCACCGCGTGGGTGGGGGTGGACGATCCCGCCACGGCCACCCAGCGCACACCGTCCCACGGCTGGAGCCCCTGCTCCGTCAACTCCGGGAAGATCCATCGGTTGCCCGCGTCGGCCGCCGCGTCGAGGGTGGCGCGGCCGACGGCACGGTGGTCGGGCGTGTTCCAGACGGCCCCGCCCCAGGTGTCCCGGTGGTTGAGCGTGATCACCAGCTCGGGCCGGTGCCGGCGGATCGCCGCCGCGATGTCGCGGCGCAGCGGGACGCCGTACTCGATCACCCCGTCGCGGTGGTCCAGGAACTCGACGCGGGAGACGCCGACGGCCGCCGCGCTCGCCCGCTGCTCCCGCTCGCGCAACGGCCCGCACGTCTCCGGGTCCAGCGTGTCGATGCCGGCCTCGCCCCTGGTGGCGAGCAGATAAGTGACCTCGCGCCCGGCGTCGGTCCAGCCTGCCACCGCTGCCGCGCAGCCGTACTCCAGGTCGTCGGGGTGTGCGACCACGGCGAGCGCGCGCCGCCAGTCCTCGGGCATGGGCTTCAGCTGCTCGGTCATGTCCGCAGGCTAACGGGCAAGGCGACGGAGAGACCCGTGACACGACGGCCTTGATACCCAGGGGGGTATCCTGGGCCGTTCGGGGCAGGAGAGAGCGAGACCTGCCCCGTACCCGGTGAACGAAAGGACCACAGCTCGTGACCAGCCCCGTATCCCTCTCTCCCGCCCAGGCCGCCGCCCGGCTCGCGGAGTTCACCGTGATCGACGTGCGGGGACCCGGTGAGTACGCCGCAGGCCATGTGCCGGGGGCGTTGAACATCCCGCTCGACCGTCTCGACGAGGCGCTGCCCGCCCTGAAGTCCGCCTCCGCCCGCGGCGCGCTGCTCGTGGTCTGCGCCTCGGGTGTCCGCTCGACGCGCGCCTGCGACATCCTCTCGGCGGCCGACATCGACGCGGCGACGCTGAGCGGCGGCACCTCCGCCTGGGAGAGCGAGGGCCACGGCCTGGAGCGCCCGGAGGGGGCGCGGGCCGTCTGGCCCATGGAGCGCCAGGTGCGGCTGGCCGCCGGGTCGCTCGTGGTGGCCGGGCTGCTGGCGGGTGTCAAGTACCCCGCCGCGCGCTGGCTGTCCGCCGGCGTGGGGTCGGGCCTCGTCTTCTCCGCCGTCACCAACACCTGCGGCATGGCGGCGGTCCTGTCGAAGCTTCCGCACAACCGCGCGCCGCGCTCGGCGACGGACCTGGACGCGACGCTGGACGCCCTCCAGGCCTGAGACGGCACGACGCGCGGGAGCGGCCGCCCGGATCTGCGGCCGCCCCCGCGCGCGTATCGCCAGGTGTCAGACCTCGTCGCGGACCACCGCGAGCAGCCGGTCCAGCACGCGCGGGCCGCCCGCGCGCAGCCCGTCGTGCTCGAACTCGTCGGTCACCCAGGTGCGCAGCCCGCGGATCGCGGACGCGGTACGCAGGGCGTGGGCGGTGTCCACGTACATGTCGTCGTGGTAGACGGCGGCGGCCACCGGGACCTCGTTGGAGGCCAGGCGCTCGGGGTCGTACAGCGGCTCCCAGTCGGTGCGGTCCGCGAGGAGTACGGCCGTCTCGCGCAGCGGGCGCAGCGCGGGGTCGATCTCGAAGTGCCAGGGGTGGATGGACTCGCCCGTGAACAGGACCGGGCCGTCGCCCTTCAGCGCCGTCGCGGCGTCGAACTGCGGGAACTCGGCGCGGACCCGCTCGGCCGCCCAGGCGGTGGGACGCCCGCCCTGGCCGTAGATGGCCTCGTGCATGAGGGCGTAGAGCGGGTGGCCGGCGAAGGAGGTCGCGTTGCGCATGGCCTCCTGGAAGGCGTCGGAGAGGTCGGGACCGTGCGGAGTGCGCACGAAGGCGTTCTCCAGGAGGTAGTGCAGCTGGTGGCTGCCGCTGCCGCCGCCGAGCATGATGCCGAGGGACTGGAAGCCCTCGGGCGTCAGCCGGTGCCCGGCGCTCTCGGGGCGGTGCTCCGCGAGGTGAGCGGTGATCTCCCGGGCCCGTTCGACGTCCTGCGGGTAGCGGGCGTAGTGCGCTGCCACCTTGCGCTCGATCCGCGGGTACGCGGCCCGGTAGACATCGTCCGCGTGGGCGTCCAGCGAGGGCAGGCCACCGGTGATCAGGACGGTGCTCAGCCCCTCGGGTGCGGCCGAGAGGTAGCGGACGGCGCAGAAGCCGCCGAAGGACTGGCCGAGGACCGTCCAGGGGGCACCGCCGGTCAGCCGCGGGCGGATGGACTCGCAGTCGCGCACGATGCTGTCCGCGCGGAAGTGCGCGAGGTAGTCGGCCTGTTCGCGCGGCCCGCCCCGCAACGGCAGGGTCTGCCGGTTGGCCGGGGTGGACAGGCCTGTGCCGCGCTGGTCGAGCAGGAGGACCCGGAATTCCCGCACCGCCCGTCCGAGCCATGCCTCCGCGCCGGTGAAGCGCCGGGCGCCGAAGCCGGGGCCGCCCTCCAGATAGAGCAGCCAGGGCAGCTCCTGGCCGGCCTTGGAAGCGGCCACGATCTCCCGGCCGAAGATCTCGATCTGCTCACCGCCGGGGTCGGCGTGGTCGAGCGGGACGGTGAATCGGTGGTCGGTGAGGACGAGGCCGGGCTGCCGGTAGCTGTTCAAGGGTGCTCCTGGATCGGACGGTTCCCGGACAGTTCAGCACACCGGTGTTCCCCGGACGGTCGCGGCCCGTGTGCGCCCGGGGCGTCCGGCTCCTGCCGTGCAGTGCACGATCCGGGTCGAGCAGGTCTGTCCGGACTGCGCGAGCGCGGTCGGCGAGCTGTCCTTCGAGGTCGCCGGGGAAACCGGTCACCTGGTAGGCCCTTCGGGCTGCGGCAGGCCACCACCACGACGACGGTGAACCGGCTGGTCGGCCCCACCCGCTGCGCACGGCCGCGCAGAATGCCCTCCTTTCGCAAGGCGGTCGAGCACACGATGCGGCGGGCGGTCGATGCGGCGCCGGCCGAGGACGTCGTCCGCACCGGCCCGGTGGCGTTCAGGCCCTGGTGAGGCATCGGCAGGCCGGCCCGGCCGGAAGCACCCGGGGAGGCGGCCGGCCGGGCGTGGGAGCGCGGCCGGGAAGGCGCACCGGGGAGCGTGTCACGGTGGCCGCCCTCGCGGTACCGAGCAAGGTGCGGGCGTATTGTCCGGTTATGGACAATGTCGGGCCCGCCATGGACTCCGCGGAGGACCTTCTGGACGCGGCGGTGGCGTGTGCGGTGCGGGAGACGGGCGCCACCGTGGCGATGCTGTACCTGCTGCCGCCCGGCGGATCGACGCTCCGGCTCGCCGTGCTCGCCGGGATCCCGGGGGAGATCGCCAACCCCTGGCTCCGGGTGCCGTTGTCCGCGCCCATGCCGGTGTCGGACGCGGTGAAGGACCGGCACCTGGTGTGGCTCGGCAGCCAGGAGGAGCTGGCCAGGCGGTATCCGCGCCCCGCGCTCGTCCTGCCGTACCGCTTCGCCCTCGCCGCCGCACCTCTCGTCGGCGCGGCCGAGGTCCTCGGCGGCCTCGTGCTGCTGTGGCCCGGCTCCCACCCCGCGCAGCTGACGCCGCAGGAGCGTGCGGCGGTCGAGGACTGCTGTCACGACGCGGCGCGGGTGCTGCACGAGGCGCGGGAGCGGGGCCGGCCGGTGACCGCCGGCACCGAGCCGCGGGTGCTGCCTCCGGTCATCGCGCCGCCGCCCTCCCGCGCCGCGGCGGCCGCCGCGGCGGAATTCGTCGCCCGGCTGCCCGGCGGCTGCTGCACGCTGAACACGCACGGCAGGATCACCTACCTCACGGACACCGCCGCCGCCCTGCTCGGGGGGAGCGTGGAGGAGCTGGTGGGGACGCTGCCCTGGGAGTCGCTGCGCTGGATGGCCGATCCGCTCTTCGAGGACCAGTACCGGGGGGCGATGATCAGCCGGGAGCCGATGTCCTTCGTGGCCCTGCGGCCGCCGGACCGGTGGCTGTGCTTCCGGCTCTGCCCCGACGCGTCCGGCATCAGCGTGTACATCACACCCGTCAGCGGGCCGCACGCGCCTGCGCTTCCCACGGTCACCGGCGCCGTCGCCTCGCCGAGCACTCCGGGCCGTACCCCCGCCTCGCCGAGCACTCCGGGTCGCGCCGTCGCGCTCTACCACCTGATGCATCTGGCCGCGACGCTCACCGAGGCCGTGGGGATCCAGGACGTGGTCGAGCTGATCTCCGAGCAGCTGGTCCCCGCCTTCCGCATCCAGGCGCTCGCCGTGCTGACGGTGGCGGAGGGACGGCTGCGCATCGAGGGACACCGCGGTTTCAGCGACGAACTGATGGAGTGCTTCGAGGGCGCACCGCTGACCTCACGCGCCCCCGTCACCCACGTCCTGACGACCGGCGCGCCCGCCTTCTACCGGACCTTCGAGGAGTTCCGGCGTGTCTTTTGGCCCGCCTCGCTCCAGGAAGGCCTGGCGGCGTGGGCCTTCCTGCCGCTCTTCGCCTCCGGACGCCCGGTCGGCACGCTGGTGTTCGGCTACGACCGTACGCGCCCCTTCGAACCGGAGGAACGGGCGCTTCTCACCTCGATCGCCGGACTCATCGCCCAGGCCCTGGACCGGGCCCGTCTGTACGACACGAAGGAACAGCTCGCCCACAGCCTCCAAGCCCATCTGCTGCCCCACACCCTGCCCCGGATCAGCGGCCTGGACGTGGCCGCCCGCTATCTGCCCGCCACCCGCGGCATGGGCATCGGCGGTGACTTCTACGACGTCATCCCGCTCGACGCCACCACCGCCGCCGCGGCCATCGGCGACGTGCAGGGCCACAACGTGACGGCCGCCGCCCTGATGGGGCAGGTACGCACGGCGGTGCACGCCACGGCCGGCGCACCGCCCGCCGAGGTGCTGGCCCGCACCAACCGGCTGCTCGCCGATCTCGACCCCGGCCTCTTCACCAGCTGTCTCTACGTCCATCTGGACCTGGCCGGCCACCGCGCCCTGCTGGCCACCGCCGGCCACCCGCCGCCGCTGCTGCGCCACCCCGGCGGGCACACCGAGGTGCTGCGGCTGCCTCCCGGGCTGCTGCTGGGCATCGACCGGGACGCGCGCTACCCGACGACCGAGATCCCGCTGCCGCCGGACGCCGTGCTCGCGCTGTACACGGACGGGCTCGTGGAAGTGCCCGGCATCGATCCCGACGAGTCGACCGCGGCGCTCGCCCGCCGGCTCACCCGGAGCGCCGGCCGGCCCATGGACGCCGTCGCGGACAGCCTCGTCCGGTACGCGAAGGACTCCACGCCCGGCAGCGACGACATCGCGCTGCTCCTCATCAAGGCACTGGAGACCGGGGACGGCTGACGCGACGCGCCCCACCGGTGCACGCTCCCCGGCCGGGTCCGGACCGTGCGGCCCGCAAGCCGGCGCCGGGCCCCCGGTGCCGGCTTGCAGGCGGCCGGGGCGTGGCCTTGACTGGAACGAGGTGGACGATTCCTTCCTCCCCTCCCCCGGTCTGGGGGTGTTCCCGTGCTGTTCACCGACCGGGCCGACGCGGGCAGGCGGCTCGCCGAAGCCCTCCGGCCCCTCGCGCAGAGCGACCCCGTGGTGCTGGGCCTGCCACGCGGCGGCGTGCCGGTGGCCTTCCACGTCGCGCGGGAGCTCGACGCCCCGCTCGATGTGATCGTGGTGCGCAAGCTGGGCGTCCCGCGCCAACCCGAGCTGGGTTTCGGCGCCATCGGGGAGGGCGGGGTCCGGATCATCAGCGACGACATCGTGCGCCGGGCCGGTGTGCCGGAGTCCGACATCGCCTCCGTCCAGCAGGCCGAGGAGACCGAACTCCTGCGCCGGGCCCAGGCGTTCCGGGGCGACCGGCCGCGCATCCCCCTCGAAGGGCGCACGGTGGTGCTCGTGGACGACGGCGTCGCCACCGGGGCGACCGCACTCGCCGCCTGTGCGGTGGCCCGGGCGCAGGGCGCCGCCCATGTGGTGCTGGCCGTGCCGGTCGCACCGCCGGCCGCCGCGGCCCGGCTGCGGGAGGAGGCGGACGAGCTGGTGTGTCTGTCCGCGCCGGCCGGGTTCTCCGCGGTGGGCGAGTGGTACCGGGACTTCGACCAGACTCCGGACGAGGAAGTCGTCACGCTCCTGGCCCGGGCGGCCCGCCGGGCCGGGCCCCGGCTGACCAGCGATGTGCTGGTGGAGGCCGGCGGGGTGGAGCTGCCGGGCACCCTCACCCCGGCCGGTGGCTCCGGGGCGCTCGTGGTGTTCGCCCACGGCTCCGGGAGCAGCAGGCACAGCCCGCGCAACCGGTCGGTCGCGGCGACGCTGAACCGGGCCGGCCTCGGCACGCTGCTGTTCGACCTGCTCACCGCGGACGAGGAGGCCGAGGGCGGCCACGTCTTCGACGTATCGGCCCTCGCCGGGCGCCTGGCGGACGCCGCGGCCTGGGTGCGGGGCCGCGCCCCCGGGCCCCTCGGCGTGTTCGGCGCCAGCACGGGCGCCGCCGCGGCGCTGCAAGCGGCGGCCGTCGTCGGCGCGGACCGGGACACGGGCATCGGCGCGGTCGTCTCGCGCGGCGGCCGGCCCGACCTCGCGGGTGCCCGCCTGGGCGAGGTCCGCTCCCCGACCCTGCTCCTCGTGGGAAGCCGGGACACCCGGGTGCTGGAGCTGAACCGCCGGGCGCAGGCGGAGCTGCGCTGCGAGAGCCGGCTCGACGTCATCCCCGGCGCGACGCACCTCTTCGAGGAACCGGGCACGCTGGACGAGGTCGCCGAACGGGCCCGCGCGTGGTTCGTCGCCCATCTGGCCGGCGGGGCCGCCTGACGCGAGGGCGCCCGGTCGTCCCGTTCGCTTTTCCCGTCGCGAAGCAACCCGCGGCGCCGATACGCGGTCTTGATCCACAGCAAGGCGGCACGCCGCACACCCGATGATCCCCCTCAGTGCGGGCCGGAACACCGACCAACTATGCGCTATGTGTATACATGCAATGTATAGTTGTCCGCCGAACCGGCCCGCACCCGCGCGAAAGGCTCCCATGCACAGCAAGGCACTGGCGCCCGAATATCAAGGCGCCCTCACCAAGATGTCCGTGAACGCCGCCCTCACCGACGTACTGGCCGAGGGCGTACGCCACTTGGCGGAGGCCGAACTCTCCGGCTCGCCCCAGGAGGTGGCCCGGGCAGGTCTCGCCGTGGCCGAGGCACACCGCAGGCTCGGACAGGTGCGGGAGGCCGATCTCGCGTGGAAGGCGAGTTACCGCGCGGCTCGCTCGGCGGACGACGCCGGGGCGATGGCCTGGGCACTGTGGAGCGGCGGCACCCTCGCCCGGCAGCGCGGCCGGCTCCGGCTGGCGTTCCGGCTGCTGGGGCTGGCGGCGGACATGGGCAAGAAGGGCGGGGACGTGGTCGCCCGGGGCTACTCGCTCGCCGGGCTCGCGGAGACCGGGCGCATCCAGGGCGACTACCGGACGGCCGCGGCGCTGCACGAGCAGCTGCTCGCCGAGGCCCGGGCACGCGGCGAGGCACGGCACACCGTCTGGGCGCTGGAGGGCATCGCGCAGATCCACCGCAACACCGGTTCCTTCGACACCGCCCTGGCGATGTTCGAGGAGGCGGCCGAGCTGGCCGGTGCCGCCGACGACCGGCGGGGCCGCGCCTGGGCGCTGCGCGGCATGGCCGACATCGTCTCCGTACGCGACAACGACCCGGACCGGGCGCTGGAACTGCTCGCGGAGGCCGAAGTCACGTGCCGCGAGATGAACTTGTCGAGTGCCCTGGCGTACAACCACAAGATGCGCGCCAATGTGCTCTACCGCACCGGACGTTACGAGGAGGCCGGGCAGGGCTACGCGGGGGCGCTGGAGGAGTTCCGGGCGATGGCGGAGCCCCGGGGCGAGGCGCTGGCGCGGCTGGGTCTGGTCAAGTCGCTCGCCCGACTCGGCCGCGAGGCCCGGGAGACGGCCGCCGACCTGGACGCGCTGCGGGCCACGCTCGACCGGATCGGGCTGCTCAACGCCCGGGACATGGTCGACCGGGCGTACCGGGAGCTGGACGTGGAACCGGCCGGGGACACGGCACCGGGTGCGGGCGGACGCCGATGACGTCTCCCACGGCCTCACCGGCCACCGCACCGCGGACACTGGCCCGCTGCCGCGCCCTGGTCCGGCCCGCCCTGTACCGGGCCGTGCGCCGACTGCACCCGTGGCACGGCGAGATCGCCGCCTTCTCGCTGGGGTGGGACGGGGTGGACGGCGGGGACGTGCCCGGCGCCCAGGGCAAGGGAGTGCGCCAGGCGTTGGCCGTACTCGGCGCGGAGGCCGTCGGAGCGGAGGCCCGCAGCGCGGTCCCCGGCGCGGTCGCCGTCGAGCTCGTCCACACCTTCTCCCTCCTCCACGACGACATCATGGACGGCGACGAGACACGCAGACGGCGCGCCACCGCCTGGAAGGCCTACGGGACCGGCCCCGCCGTCCTCGCGGGGGACGCGTTGTTCGCGCAGGCGGTGCGGACGCTGGCCGAGGCGCCGGGCGGGCACTGCGTGCCGGCGGTCCGGCTGCTCGCGGGCACCCTCACCGACCTGGTGCACGGCCAGGCCGACGACCTGCTCTTCGAGTCGCGGCCCTGGACCGGTCCGGACGCCGTGCAGCCGCACGAGTACCGGCTGATGGCCGAGCACAAGACCGGTGCGCTGCTGGGCTGCGCCGCCGGCCTGGGCGCCCTGCTCGGCGGGGCCGGGCGCACGGAGGCCGACGCCCTCGCCACGGCGGGGCGCCACTTCGGGGTGGCGTTCCAGGCGGCGGACGACGTGCTGGGCATCTGGGGCGACCCGGCCGTGACGGGCAAGCCGGTGCACGGTGACCTCGGGCGCGGCAAGAAGACGTACCCGGTGCTCGCCGCGCTCGCCGCCGGCGGGCCGGCCGCGACGGAGCTGGGGGCGCTGCTGCGCGGCGGTCCGCTCGACGAGGGTGCCGTGCGGCGGGCGGCCGGTCTGGTGGAGGAGGCCGGCGGGCGCGCGGCGGCCACGTCGGAGGCCCACCGCCATCTGGAGCGCGCGCGGGCGTGCCTGGAGAGCGTCCCGCTGGCACCCGCGGCGCTGGAGGAGATGCTCACGCTGCTCCCGTACGTCGTGGAACGCACCGTTTGACGCACCGCACCGCCCACCGCCCGCCGTGGCGGCGGGCGGTGGGCGGCGCGGTGCGGTGCGTGGTCGGACGGATTCCTAGCGGCGTTCCAGCACACCGCGCACGAAGGCCGCCTGGCCGATGTGCTGGAGGTCGTCCGACAGAACGCTGACCAGCCGCACGCCGAGGGTGACGGGCGGCGACCAGGCCTCGTCGACGATCCGGTCCAGCGCATGGCCGTCGAGGCCCCGGAGGAAGCCGAGCGTGTGCTCGTGGACCGCGTCGTAGTAGCCGAGGAGCAGGTCCGCGGAGCCCACGCGGACGGCCGCGACCTCCTTGCTGCTCTGCCCGTACCCGGTGGCCCCCTCGGTGAAGGGGAGGTCGAAACGGCCGGCCCAGTCCTGGGCGAACCAGATCTGTTCGGTGCCGGCCGCGTCCGCGATGTGGTCGTCCTGGACGCGGGTCAGATGCCACACCAGCCAGGCGATCGAGTTGGCGCCGTCGTCCAGCCGGGCGTGCAGGTCATCGGGTTCGAGGCCCTCGAGGGCCGCGTGCACGCTCTCCTGGATGCGGGAGTACCCGTCCGTCAAAATGTCAGCGACGTTCATGCCTTCACCATGTCCGCCGCCCCGTACCGGCACACCCACCGACACGCCCCGGGGCGGGTACCGGCGGGGACGCGCCCCGCCGGTACCCGCCCGGTCCTCAGCTGTAGACGCCGAATTCCCAGAGCGAGTAGCCCCAGGCCGTGCCCCGCCGGGTGAGATCGAGCTTCACGTAGCGGGCGGTCTGCGCGATGTCGAGGTCGTCGGCGTCACCGTCCCCGTCGGTGGTGGTGTACACCGACCGCCAGGAGTCGCCGTCGTCCGAGACCAGCACCTCGTAGGACTTGGCGTACGCCGGGTCCCACACCAGCTGGAGGTGGCGGAAGGACTTCCGCTCGCCGAGGTCGACCTGAATGGACTGCGGGTCGCTCCAGTCGCCGGCCCACCGGGTGTCCAGCCGCCCGTCGGTAGCCATCGCCGCGGTGCACGGGCAGCCGCTGCTGCCGGCCTGGGCGGAGGTGGCGGTGGTGGGGCGGCCGAGCGCGAGGTTGGTACCGCTGACCGGGGGCACCACGACCTTCACCGACTTGGTCTCGATCCCGGCGTTGCCGTGCCCGTCCTCTGCCTGGATGTACACCTTCCACACACCGAGCCGCCCGGGCGCGGTCACCGCGAAGGCGCCGCTGCCGGTGGACCGCCAGGTGGCCTCGACCAGGCCCTTGTCGCCGGTCGCGTAGTTGCCGCTCAGGTAGATCTTGTACGTGACGGGGTCGCCGTCCGGGTCGCGGACGTCGGCCCGGACGGTGAACTCCTTGCCCGCGGGCGCCCCGCCGGCGTTCTGCACCGTCATGCCGCTGATGACGGGCGGGGTGTTGTCACCGGCGGTGGAGCCGCTGTACGCCTTCTTCAGGGCGTAGTACGAGAGCCGCTTCTTGCCGTCCGGCACCACGTTGAACCAGACGCCGCCGAAGTCGTGCTCGGTCCCGTAGTGGAAGAAGGTGGCGCCCAGCGCGACGCCCTGGTGGGCGGTGACGCAGTTCCACGCCTTGGTGTAGCCCTCGGCCTTCTGCACGTCGGTGGGCTCGTCCGGGACACCGTTGGCGTCGTCGGGGACCTCCCACTCACCGGCCGGACCGCCCTCGGTGATGATGTAGGGCTTGGTGTAGCCGCCGGCCTCCCAGGTGGCACGGACACCGCAGATGTCGCCGTAGGAGTTGACCGAGTAGAGGTCCAGGTCCGGGGCGTTCTTCCTGTAGTACGGCCAGGCCCCGGTCCAGGCGTCGGTGGACGTCACCGGGTGGTCGGGGTCGATGGTGTGGATCTTCTTCGCCACCTCGTTGACGAAGCTGGTGTACGCGTTGCGCTGCTTCTCCAGCTCGTCACCGCTGTAGCAGTTCTGCAGCCCGAGGACCGACTCGTTGCCGACGTTCCACATGAGCACGCCGGGGTGGCTCTTGTACGTGTCGGCCCACTTGGCGAACTCGGTGAGCGACGAGGACTTGTAGGCGTCGTCGGTCAGGTAGTCGACACAGCCGCCGCTGCCCGGACCGCCGCCCGGCTGCAGCCAGAAACCGCTGACCACCCGGATGCCGTTGGCCGCCGCCGCGTCGAGCAGCGGCTTGGAGGTGCCGTCGGTGCCCCAGGTCCGGATGGTGTTGACGCCCATCGACTTCAGGTCGGGCATGTAGCGCGCCGCGTCGTTGACGGACGGGCCCCAGGTCAGTCCCTTGACCTGGTACGGCTTGCCGTCGACGGTCAGCTGCCAGTTGCCCTGCGAACCGGTGACACGGACGGCTCCGCCGGTCCCCGGGCCCGTGGCGCCGGCGGTGCCGTACACCTGGAACTCCCACAGGGAGTAGCCGTAGCCGCCGGGGCGGGCCGTGCCGTACATCCTGACGTAGCGGCCGGAGCCGCTGACCGCCAGGTCGTCGGTGCCGCCGTCGCCGTCGGTGACGGTCTTCAGCGTGCGCCAGTCGGAGCCGTTGTCGGAGGTCCGGATCTCGTACGCCTTGCCGTAGGCGGATTCCCAGGTCAGGACGACTCTGCTGAGGTCGGCGGTGGCGCCGAGGTCCACCTGGAGCCACTGGGGGTCGCTCCATTCACTGGACCAGCGGGTGCCCGTGAGGTTGCCGTCCACGGCGGCCGACGCCGCGTAGCCGGCGCCCTCCGCGGAGGAGGCGGTGGCGGTCTTTCCTTGCGACAACAGGGATTCCGCGGCCCGGGCGCGGGGGGCGGTCAGCATGACCAACGACGACGCGAACAGGGCGAGAAGGGTGATCAGCAGCGTGCCCGTGCGGGGTCTCACGGGCAGGGCCGAACCGGCTCTGTGCACATTCTCTCCTGGCGGAAGAGTGCGGGACGGGGGTCCCGCGATTGACTGGGAGAGCGCTCTCCCAGGAGAGTGACGTGTACCCACCCCACTGTCAACGATCAGGACGTGCCGGGTTCCCCGGCATGCTCGCGGACTACGGGCCGAGGTCGCGGCCGGCCTCGGCGGGCCGCTCCGGACGGGCACCGGCCCCCGTGGCCCGCGCGGCGGCGCGCAGCGAGCGCAGGGCCAGCAGGAGGAACCCGATGTCGTCGAGGTAGACCGGGTCCGGCAGCAGGTCGACCGGGAAGACGGTGTACAGCACCGCCGCCCAGACCAGGGCCTTGTCGCGCAACGGGACACCGGCTTCGGCCAGCAGTTTCCTGGCCTTCAGGACCCGCACCACCAGCACGCCGGCGACGGCCAGGGTGAGCAGCACGAGAACCGCGCCGATGATGATCCAACCCTTGGTGTCCATGCTTCATCCTCCACCAGCGAGCCGGTGAAAAGCCATGAAATCCGACATATGACGGTGTGAGACCGCCCTCGCGCCCGTCGGAGTCTCACCCGGACCCGTGGGTCTGCCGGCGGCGGCGTCGCTTCAGGGCGCGCCGTTCGCTCTCCCCCAGGCCTCCCCACACACCGGCGTCCTGGTTGTTCTCCAGGGCCCACCGCAGGCATTCCTCCTGTACCGGACAGCGTCGGCACACCGTCTTGGCCTCCTCGACCTGGACGAGCGCCGGCCCGGTGCTTCCGATGGGGAAGAACAGGTCCGGGTCCTCGTCGCGGCAGGCCGCGTGCATGCGCCAGTTCTCCATGGACTCTCACTCCTGACGGTCGTGTGCGTCGCGTTTCCCTCGGTACGCTGCGGGTGACCGGCATTTCGCCTCCGAAACCCCGCGGCCTTCCCTTCGGGTGCCTTTCGCGTACCTCGAAGCTGCGGGGGCGGTGGCGCAGGGGCGACCATGGGAGACGGCGGGCGCGCGTCGGGCCCGGTGGCGGCATGGGAAGGATCGTCCGTGGGCGGCACTGATGACATGCGGATCGGCTGGGGCGAGGTCCGCCGGGCGGGCGCGCGCCGGTCGTCCGAGAGCGGTCTGCTCGACGTCCTCGGGGTCGCCGCGCTCGTGCTGGACGCCCAGGGCCGTATCGTCCTGTGGAGTCCGCAGGCCGAACGGCTGCTGGGTTACCCGGCCGAGGAGGCACTGGGCGAGTTCGCCGCCCGTGTACTGGTCGACGAGGAGCACTTCGAGCTGGTGCTGCGCCTGTTCGGCGAGGTCATGAGCAGCGGCGAGGCGTGGGCGGGGGTCTTCCCCGTACGGCACAGGGACGGCACCACCCGGCTGCTGGAGTTCCGCAACATGCGGCTGGAGGACGACCGGGGCGGCTTCTACGCCCTGGGGCTGGCGGCCGACGGGGAGGTGCTGCGCCGGGTGGAGCGGGACCTCGCGCTGTCCGTGGGTCTGGTCGACCAGTCCCCGATCGGCCTCGCGGTGCTGGGCCCCGATCTGCGCTTCCTGTCCGCGAACGCCGCGCTGGAGCGGATGGACGGCGTGAGCGCCGTCGAGCACCTGGGCCGGCGGATGGGCGAGGCGCTGCCGTTCCTCGGCGCGGAGGGCATGGAGACGGCCGCGCGCGAGGTCCTGGACAGCGGTGTGCCTCAGGTGTCGCGCCAGATGGTGGGCCGCAGTCCCGCCGACCCGGAGACCGAGCGCGCCTGGTCGGTGTCGCTGTACCGGCTGGACGACTCCGGTGGCCGGGTGCTGGGGATCGCCGTGTCATTGATCGATGTCACCGACCGCCACCGGGCGGCCGCCGAGGCGGAGCGGGCCCGGCAGCACCTCGCGCTGATCGCCGACGCCTCGGTGCGCATCGGCACCACGCTCGACCTGGAGCAGACGGCCCGGGAGCTGGCCGAGGTCACCGTGCCGCAGCTCGCCGACGTCGCCGCGGTGGACGTGCTGGACAGCGTGCTGCAGGGCCGGCCGGGGTCGAACGAGGGCCCGCTCCTCATCCAGGCCCTGGCCGTCGTCGCCGCCCGGCCGACCCCCGTGGTGGAGGCCGCCGATCCGCCGGGGCGGGCCGCCCACTACGGTGCCGACCGCCTCATCACCCGGTGCGTGCGGACGGCCCGGCCGGTCCGGGAGCCGTATCTCGACGCGGAGAAACTCGCGCGCATCGCCCGCGACGACCATTCGGCGGCCCTGCTGGCCGAGGCCGGCGCCCACTCCTACCTGGCGGTGCCGCTGATCGCCCGGGGCGAGGTGCTGGGCGCGATCGACCTGATCCGGACGGACAACCCGCTGCCGTTCACCGCGGAGGACGAGGCGCTGGCCTCCGAGCTGGCCGCCCGGGCCGCTGTCGGCATCGACAACGCCCGGCTCTACCGGCAGCAGCAGGAGACCGCGCTGACGCTCCAGCGCAGCATGCTGCCCCGCAACCACCACGATCCGGTGGGCCTCGACGTGGTCTCCCGCTACCGGCCGGCCGCCTCGCGGTACGAGGTCGGCGGGGACTGGTTCGACGTGATCGGGCTGCGCGGTGGCGGGACCGCCCTGGTGGTGGGCGATGTGATGGGCAGCGGTATCAACGCGGCCACCACGATGGGGCGGCTGCGCACCGCCACCCAGACGCTGTCCCGGCTCTCCCTGGAGCCCGCGGAGGTGCTGGGGCACCTGGACGAGATCACCGCCGGTCTCGACCCGTGGTTCGCCACCTGTGTCTACGCCGTGTACGACCCGGCCGCCGGGCGGTGCCGGGTGTCCACCGCCGGGCATCTCCCGCCGGTGCTGGTCCCGGAGGGTGGTGAGCCGGTGCTCCTGGATCTGCCGCCCGGGGCGCCGCTCGGGGTGGGCGGGGTGCCGTTCAGCGACGTCACGGTACCGCTCCGGCCGGGCGACCGGCTGGTCCTGTACACGGACGGGCTGGTGGAGACCCGGGACGACGACATCGACAGCCGTCTCGGGACGCTGCTGGGGCTGTTGCGCACCCCGGACGCGTCGCTCGACGCGACGTGCGACCGGCTGCTGCGCGAGCTGCGGGCCCCGGACGACCACGACGACGTGGCGCTGCTGATGGCCCGGGTGCACGCGTGACGGCGGGTCGACGAGGCGGCCGTGGTGGCCTGCGTGGACGCCAAGTCGATCTACGACATCCCCAAGGTGCTGCACACC